>CAYUJE010000006.1:0-44733 GCA_964444865.1 uncultured Pirellulaceae bacterium
AGCGAACTAGCATTTGGCGATCATGATTGGAGAGATTGGGCTGGGATGCCGCCAAGACCAAATCCTGTACCGCTTGCTGAACGTACATTTTGCTTTCTCGCTGCGAGCGCATGGGGTCGGGAATGCGCTGATAAATCGGCGGGAGCAGCGTCCAGTACCAGCAGGACACGACGGGTGGATAGTGCGACTTGGGAAAGCCCATTTCCGCCGCGTCCAGGTGCTGAGATCCCAAAATGTATTCTTGCTCGCTGCCTTGCCGCATCGCCAGAGTGGCAACTGCCGCATCGCCGAGCGGGTCCCCCTTGCCCCGTGGAAATGCCAGCTTTCCCGCGGCCAGGAGCGTCGAATCGTTCGGGACGGAATCGTCTCCTCCGACCAGTTGCCGGAAGTATCCGTCCAAAAACTCCTCCGCGGACGCTTTCGACGGGGCATCTTGCTGATACTCTTGCCGGTAAGCGCCGATGAACGTCTTACGATACCAGGCCAGCCGGTTTTTGTAGTCGTCGATGGAAGTGGATACATCCGCGTCCTTGGGAAGGGGCCGTTTGGGAGTCGCTTGCCAGGCCTTGGAAATCTGTTCTACGAGTTGAGCATCGGGCTCAAACTTTGTCCCAGCGCCAGTGCGGACGATGGCGGCGTTCATGGTTGTCGCGTTCGAATCTGCCGGCCCTAGCGGCAGGAAAGCGTTCATCCCCACGACAAAGTCGATGGTGGAACCGGCTCGCAGGTCGGCTGTGACGCGGAAGGGAGCGGATAAGATGGCAGGAGAAACCTTGCCCCCTTTCACCGGTATCTCCGTGAGTTGATTTCCAACCATCACCGGCATGCTCTCCGCTCTGGATTCCTTCAAGAGGGAATGGAATGCCAGAATGCCATCGACAAAGACGAGCACCTCCATTTCGCGGCGGGGAGTTGGCTTATCCCAGCGAAACTTCCCCTGGATCACGGCCTTTCCGTCGACGCCGCTGGTCCAGCGGATCACGCCGTAATTGTGCTGCACGTCGGGTGGCGTCACGGTGATTCCCGATAGATTCGCGGAGACCAGCGAAGTCACGGCTGACGGGCTGTTTTGAAACGATTGGCGACCTTCATAGCGCGGCGAGCCCGCGTCGGTCCAATCCATTTTCACGAGCGGTTGGCCCCATTCCCAGGGATTGGATTTGGGAGACACCAGATACGACCATTTTCCCGACCCGCTGGTGTCGGCATGCGGGTTTTCGGCGGTGCGAAAATCCTTGGTCAAGTCCGCAAGCAGGTCCCCCGCTGGCAGAGGAAGCTCAGGTGCCGTCGGTTGTTCGGGCGCCGTCACAGTCAGCGGAGGTTGTTCCGCGACACTGTTCGCGGCGGGCACCGCCGGGGAAGATTTAACTTCGGCAGAATTCTTGGGGGGGGCAGGTGCAACTTGGGCCGTTGCAGGTGCCGGCGGGGTTTGGGCAACAGGAGCGACTGGCGGCGGAAACATTGCGAGAGGATTCGGGGCCGGATCTTGAGCGGACTTGGATCCGCATCCTGGCGAGGCTAACAGCCACAGCAAAATCACTCCCGCCAATCCTGCGAGGTAAATCCAGAATCCTCGATTCGACAACCTGTCAGTTGTTAGACTCATCCGACGACTCCAGTATTTTCTGATCCTGCAAGGAAAACATTTCGAGGGACCGTCAATTTGCCGGAAAGTCCCACCAATTCAACACCTGATCCTGGCCCGCGGATACAACGGTTTTTCCATCCGCAGCGAAAACGGTTGCGGTGATGGGTGACTCATGAGCCCACCACGACTTTCCTGCCTCCTTCGTTTGCACATTCCAGACACGAAGATAGCCATCCTGACCTCCGGTCATTAGCCATTTTCCGTCGCTGCTGATGTCCACAGCTGTCACCGGCGTGGGATGGTCAAAGACTGCCAACGAGGTGAACGTTTCTGGATCCCACACTCGTGCGGTACGGTCTCCGCTGATCGTCGCCACACGGGGTGCATTGCGAGCCCAAACGACGCTTCGCGGTGCCAAAGAGTGGCCAGCCAAAACTCCGATTCGCTGTTTGGTCTCCAAGCTCCAGACGTCACAGTTGACACTGCCATCTCCAACAACCGCGACTTGCTTTCCATCCGGCGTCGCCGCGAGGCCGCGAACCGCTATTCCCACATCAATACTATCCAGTTCCTGTTCGGTGCTCGTTTCCCATTCCCTCACATAATTGTCAGTTCCTCCCGATATGATGCGCGTGGAGTTCCGGGCAAAAACAGCAGCGTTCGTCCCCCCTTTGTGGCCTTGATAGCGTCGCAGAACAGAATCGGCACCAGCTCCTCGAGAAGTCACATTCCGCAATACAATCCCTCCAAATCCCTGGCGATCAGGCTGAGATCGCGCCAACAAATAACGGGTTCCGTCGGTAGCGTAGGCAACCACGGAAGCGGGGCCTGCCCCGTTGATGGGACCATTTCCAATCCGAACATCTTCCAGATTCCAGGAATGCACCTGCTGATCTCCCACCGAGATCGCGCGGAACTGGCTGGGAGAAATAGCCATGGCTTGAATTGGGGAGGGAGAATCAAAGCGTCTCTTAAGATAGGGGACGGTCTCGGGAGGGAGCACAAACAGGCGAATCTCCTTCGCGTTTGCCGCAACTCCGAATAAGGACCGCTTGGAAATCCCAATCGCATGCACTCGTCCCGGCATTCTATATTCTTGGACACTCGTGCCTGTCGTCGTGTCCCAAAGTCTGACGGTCCCATCGCCGTGACCCGTAAGCGCCCGCCGCGCATTCTGGGAATAAGCCACACAAGTTACCTCGGAACCGAAGGAAGATAGATCCGCACCATCTGTGGCACGCCAGATGTGAAGTGAATTCCCGGCAAGACCGATAATGTCGCGCCCTCCATGCATCACCGCCAAATTGGTTGTGGCGGACTTGATCTGCATTGGCAGCCACTTGGTGCCCTCGATGTTGACGACGTAGGCCGCCGGCGCACCAAATATTCTTCCACCTTCGACAAATCCCGATTCGTCAGGAAGCCAGGCCACGGACGAGGCCTGCCCTCGATATTGAGGTTCGAGGTATCTTTGCAGTTCATTTCCCGAAAGGACATCCCAGAGGCGGACATCGCTGATTCCCGCGGCCAGCAACTGGTTGCCATCGGCTGAGAACGCCAAGCCTTGGACGTCGGAGCCTTGGGCCAGGCGACGAAAAAGTGTTCCCTGGGGTAATTGATGAATTTGAATGTCGCCGTCTGGCGAAACCGACGCCAGTTTATTTGAGCTGCGATTCCAGGCCATGCCGGCCACGGGACGTGCGTGTTCGCCAATACGTCGGGCGCGGCTTTCGAGTCTTCCTTTGTTGACGGTGAGATTTAGCAACGTTCCATCCTGGCTGCCGACAACGAAATTGGAAAATTCATCGAATGTATCTTCGGTAAACTGAATGAACGTTGGTGGCGACGGAAGGAAAGTCTGCAAGCGGGCATCGTCCATCACCAGATCCAGCACGGGCCCCTTGGCGGCGGGACTGGGCGACGGGGGAGACGGTTGCGGAGGCGTTTTCTCGGGTGATTGCTCGGGCAGTGCAGCGGCGGTTGGCGCTTGCGGCACCAAATTTCTACTGCCGAAATAGATCACAACGAGAATGCAGGCAATTGCCGACACACCAGCCACTGCCAGGTAGGGACTTCGCCACCTGTGCTGCTTGCGAGCATCGGCCAGGCCGTATCTCGCCTGGGCGACCTTGAGGCGGGCATTGAGGGCGTCGCGCTGCAACTTGAGGCGAGTGAGTTTGCTGCTGACCTTGGCGAATTCGAGTTGCATCAATTCGAGTTCGTCGCGCTGCTGGACAATCTGTTGCCCAAGCTGCGCGGCAGCTTCGGCGTTAGCGGTGCAGGAGGCTCGCGCGTCCACTAGGGTCGCATCGTCGGTGGCCTTCGCAAGGCGGAGGCGGGCCTCCGCCTCGGCGGACTGATGCTCCCGAAGCTGAACTTCGAGCAATTGCTGCACCGCTTCGGCCTCGCGAACCAGTCGGCCCAAAGAATCGCAGCGCTGCTGGTATTCAAAGACGGCTCCATCCACCTGCTGTTGCGTGTTTTCCAGGTGGCGAACCAGTTCCGGCGCTTTCTGCTTGAGCCAGAAGAACAGGTATTGCCTGGCGTGCTCCCAAGTCCAGATGCTGGGGGTGAGGATCGGCTCGGTTGCAATCTCGGCGGCGGGCGGGTGGTCTGCGAACTTTGGCGCGAGAATGATGGCGGTTCGCGGCCCCGTCTCGCGGCTGGCGGCGGCACCACTCAGATGGGGCGGCGATGCACCGGCCGAATATGCCGCCAGATCATCCAGCAAATCCTCGCAGGTCTGGTAACGCTCGGACGGCGATTTAGCCAGCAACTTGTGAACAATTCCAGCCAGCAGCGGAGGTACTTCCGGGGCGGCCTGCAGGAGCGGAGGAGGGGGCTCGTAGGCGTGCTGAAAAATCATTGCGGTCGGCGTATCGGCCGAAAACGGCAATCGGCCGGCGAGCATCTGGTACATCAGTACGCCCACGGAGTACAAATCCGCGCGGCCATCGACTCCCTTGCCGCGCCCTTGCTCCGGCGATATGTAATCGACCGTTCCCATCACCACGCCGGTCGCGGTCATTCCTTTGTCCTGAACCATGCTCTTGACCAGCCCGAAGTCGGCCACCAGCGCTCTCCGCCCCCCATCCGCCAGCAGAATGTTTCCAGGTTTGATATCTCGATGCACCAGACCAAAGAGATGGGCCGCGGCCAAACCGGAAGCGATCTGCTCCACGATTTGCAAAGTTCTTTCCGGCGGCAATTTCGTCTGTTGGGCCAAAAGTTGGCCCAGGGTCTGCCCATCCACGAACTGCATCGCGAAAAAATGCCGGTCCTGATCCGAGCCAATGGTATAGATCGGCACGATATTAGGATGCTCGACTTTGGCGGCTGCGGCGGCTTCGGCTCGGAACCGGCCGACAAAATCTTCTTGCCGCGCAAATTCCAAAGGCAAAACCTTAATCGCCACGAAGCGGTCCAGCGAAGCGTCATAACCCTTGAAGACGTCACCCATTCCGCCGCTACCCAGGCGAGCCACAATCTCGTAGCTCCCCAGGCGATCAAACGGTAGCTCACCCGTTTCTCGCTTCCGCTGAGCCAGTTCCCGTTGCTTTCTGTTGAGGTCGGTATCGGAAGAAATATCTACGCCGCGGGAAGGGGTTTCCCTCGCCGGCTTGTCTTTGGCTGGCGACGCGCCGCTCCTTGGCATAACCTCCGCATCGGCGATTACCATCGCCAACTCGGCTAGGATCTCGGTGCAGGTTGTCAGCCGCTGGTCAGGGGAAGTACCGATGGCCCGGTCCACGATGGGCCGCAGCTCCGCCGGAATTTTTGCCGATACGAGGGGCCGGCGAATGTATTCATCGGCCGTGGCTCCCGCCGCAATCTGAACCACTAGCGCTCCAAGCTGGTAAACATCAATGCGGCGGGCATCAAACACCTCTCCTGGACGCGAAAGAGCCACAGAAGCAGCCGCCAGGCTGCGGGGCAAACGATCTGGAATCTGCTCGCGGATCTCAGGCGGAACTAATTCAGCCGCCAGTTCCAGCGAATGGGGCAACTCTGCCGCGAGGGGCAATAGACGAGGCAGTCCAGCGGCAGACATTTCCAAAGAAGCAGGAACAAGATTCCCGTGCAGAATATCCTGCTCGTGAAGCGCCGCGATCTGCATCGCAAGCTGCTGCCAAAACATTCCCAGCTCTTGGGGGCCCCAAGTACCGTGGGAGACGACCCATTCTTCGAAGGAAAGGAAAGTTTCGGCAGGGCGAACTTGGGTATTCACAGCTGGTTCCAAAGTCGCGAGAGTGCCGGCAAAAGGCTCATCCTATCTCGCATTCTTAATACTGAACAACTCTGCCCGCACCCGATAACGGCATCAGACAGGAACTTGGTTTTCATCGTCACATTCAGTTTCCCATGGGAAATGGCGCGCCATAAGCCTCGAATACGGAACGGTTCGCTTGAGCCCCAAGCTCGTTGACAAGCTTCTTCGCCTCCTCGTTTCGGCCAGCGAGTGCGTAAATCGCGGCCAATTGAGAGAGCTGGAGCGCGCGGCCATTTTCATCAGCCGCCACTGCTGCATAGCCTTTGAATTCCCGGGCGAGATTATCCACCGCTCCCGGATACTTGAGCACCAAATCCCACGAACCCAGCTCTTCCTTGACATTCAAGGAGATCATTAAGCATTGCAGTGGAAGCCTGGTATCAAATCGCTCCGTGTCCAGGCACTCTTGCGCCAGGCTCAGCATTTCCTCGCAACTTCCGCCCCAGCGCGGCCGCAGCGCCCAGGAATAACGTTCATAGGATTCGGCACAGAATAAATCGGCCCGAACCGCCTCATCGAACCAGAACCGAGTCCCTTCGTCAGCCGCCCTGCTGCCGGCCATGCTGATGGCGATCATCAGCGCGGCGGGCTCCGGCAATTCAGGCCGGAGTTTCCACGCCGAGACGGCGTGAAAGGCCGCAAAGTTGAGTTGCCGACGAAAATGGCGTTGCCTTTCCTGGCTCACCGTATTGGCAAATCCGTTGCCGCGCGCTACCCAGCCAAGCCGAAAGTGCTCACGGGCCAGGACCACATGACGGACCCAAGGATCAACCTTGGGCTCCTGGCGAAGCCTGGCCACGACCAGATAGCGGCACATCGGCAGCGTCTGGGGATTGAATTGCTTGTTGACGATCCGCACCAGCATCTGGCGGTCGAAATTCGTCAAATCCGCGCGAGAAGCCGCTTGGGAAAAGTCGTCGGCTGACTGCTCGATGCGCACCCGCCCGTCGCGCGCGGTCTTTTCGGGATCTTGCTTGATGCGGTTCAAATAGAGCGAAGCCAGATACAACTTGAACTGAGCCGTCAATTCGGGCGGGTAATGCATTTTTGCAAAATCCTTCTCCGCCGCGTCTAATCGTGTCATCGCCTGGGCCAAATCTCCCGGTCCGCCCCGCTGAAACAAAAGAGTGGCCAGCGCCGCGCTCGCTGCGGGCTCCCATTTTCCTGCGGGCAGGGCCGCGAGTCCCCGGTTTACAAGTTGAGTAGCGTCGGGAGGTACGGGTATTTCCGCAAGTGAGAGGCAATAGCTGTGAAGAAATGCTTCGATCTCTTGTTTGGACTGAGCATCGAACTGGCATTCGCGACGGAAGGAATCGACAAAAATCTTGCGATACCAGTCGACGCGATTGTCCGAATTGTCGATGGATGCCTCGAACTTGGCGTCCTTGGGCAAGGGCCGTTTCGGATTATTCTTCCATGTTTCCGAAATCTGCGAGACGATTTCCATCGGCAACTGACCAGCCGCCACTCCCGTCTTCACGATGGCCGCGGTAATCGTCGTGTCGTTAAGATCCTTGGGGCGTGGCGCGCGCGTAAAGGCTTCTCTCACGACCAAATCCACGGTCGAACCCGGTTGGACCGGCGCTGTCACTTGAAAAGGACGCGTCGCGCCTGTTCCTGGAACCAGGAGGCCTTCGTCGAGGAGGACGCCGTCAATGAAGACATGGGTTTCCAGCTCCTTTCCTTCGGTCGGTCGACGCCATTGAAAGGCTCCCTGCACGGTCACTTCACCGGAGATGCCGCTGGTCCAGCGCACCACCGTGGCGTGCGGCGCGGCATAGGAAGGGGTCGCCACCACGCCGCCATCCGGCGTCGCCGCGAGGGATACTTCCGACGTCAAGAGATCGGGCGTCGTATCCTTGAACATGAAACGCGGAGACTCGCCCGCCGCAGCGGACCATTCCAACGACTTGGTCTGTCCTTCCCAGGGATTTACGCCGGCTGCGGCCATAAACGTCCAGCGGCCTGAGTTCGTGGAATCCGCGGAGCCGTTTTCGCCGGCGCGGAAGTCTTTGGTGAGATCCGCCAAGAGCTGCCCGGGCGGGAGCTGTCGCTGGGGAAAGCTCGGCGGGGATGCCACTTGCGGCGCGGCAGGGATGGCTTGGGCCACCCCTGGTTTGCTTTCTGGCGAGGGAGGTGGCTGAGGAGCACCAGGGGCTGCGGAGCGGGCCGGTTCCACGCGAGGAATCGCCGCGGGCGCAGCCGACTGGGGGACCGGGGCCGGTGTCCTGGAGCCACAACCCATTTGCATGAACGTGCATAGGGTTGCCATGACCATGAAGCTGTGTTTCATTTTGCCACCCATCACCAACTCAATTTGCAGCCTGGGACGCTAATTGTGCGACCTGCTCGCGCGACAGAAGTCGATTGTACAAGCGAATCTCGTCGAGGACCCCATAGAGCGTGTCCCTGGAATTTCGAGGGTCTTGGTTGTGACCAAAAGCCCAATACTCTGACTTGTCGCGGTCGACTTGAATGCTTCCGCTGGCAGCGACGACTCCATTTCGATAAATCACCGCGGTACGCTGTGTCTGGTCGATTGCCACGGCGTAATGCTCCCATTGGCCGAGTTGCGGCGGCCGAGGATCAACGACGCTTCCAAGTACGCCAACTCCCCGCTTCGATTCAAAATACAGATTGACCCAAGGATGTGCGATCCGTGGATTCACACCGCGAAAGTCGTTGACTTTCAGCCAGAAGGTAATCGTTAGCTGCGGGTAGTCGATGTACTTATCCGTCGTGACGATTTGTTCGGGCGAGTTGAACTCTAAAGCGTTGCCCAGCTTGCCTTGGATCAGGCGGGGACGTCCTTTTCCGGAGAATCCCAAGAACGCTTCATTCTGGCCTTGAAGATCTTTGACGACATCATTCTTGACATCGTCGAAGCTCCAATAATTCATCGCTGGAGGAATGTCTGCCTTGATAGGTTCGGGAGGAGCAGGAGTTGGGGGTGTCTCTGGAACAATGGGAGCGCTACTAATCTGCTTGTCGAGCGGGACTTTTGCTGGGTTACCCCTGGTGAGTCCGTAAATTGCCACAATTCCAACGACGACGATGGACGCTACCGCGGAAATGACCAGGCCAATTGCGAGGGGGCTCAGAGTGCCCTGATTTCTGGATTTGCCGGCAGTGGGGGCGATGGCCCGGGCCGCCTTGAGGCGCGCTTGCAAGGAGTCGCGCTGGGCCTTCAGACTGGCTAATTTGGCGCTGGTACTCGTGAACTGAATCTGAATCGCCTGCAGCTCGCCGAGTTGACGCTCTCGCTGCTTCTGAATTTCGGCAGCGGCTTTCTCGCTTTCCACATAATCCGTGCGAGCCGCGGCGCGCGCCTGGCTCTCCACGGTTCCCGCCATGCGTCGCTTCGCGGAGGCGGCAGCGGATTGGTGCTCTTGGAGTTGAGTCTCTAACAGGCGCTGCACTTCCTGCGCTTCACGGAGCAAATTGCCGAGCAAGTCGCAGCGCTGCTGGTATTCAAATACCGCGCCATCCACTTGTTGCTGCGTGTCTTCCAACTGGCGAGAAATCAGCGGTGCCTGTTTTCTAAGCCAGGAAAAGAGGTATTGTTTCGCGTCGTGCCAGATCGAGCGGCTTTCGAGGGGGACGGGCTGGGAAGTATGGAAAGTCGGCTGAGGGAGAACCGAAAGCTCGTCGTCCGCGAATTTAGGCGCTACGATCACTGAGGACTTCGCTTCACTCTTACGGTCCGCGGCAGCGAGGTTTGGCGGGGTTTTTCCGGCCCGGAACGCCGCCAGGTCAGTTAGCAGTTCTTCGCCCGATTGATAGCGGTCCGAGGCACTTTTCGCGAGCAGGCGATGAATGATTCTTGCCAGGAGCGGCGGGACGTGCGGCACCGCTTCACGCAGCGGCGGAGGGGGTTCGTAAGCATGTTGAAAGATCATCGCCGTCGGTGTGTCGGCAGCAAAGGGGAGCTTACCGGCGAGCAACTGATAGAACAGCACACCAATGGAATAGAGATCCGATCGCCCATCGACTGGTTTTCCTCGTCCTTGCTCGGGCGAGATGTAATCGACCGTACCCATCACGATGCCGGTGGCGGTCATTCGGTTCTCCTGGCTGATACTCTTCACGAGACCAAAGTCCGCCAGGAGCGCTCGCCGCCCACCATCCGCCAAAAGAATGTTCCCAGGTTTGATGTCTCGATGAACCAGGCCAAAGCGGTGCGCCACCGCCAGCCCGGACACCACCTGCTCGATAATCTGCATTGCTCGTTCCGGCTTGAGCTGCGAGTCGTTTGCCAGCAACTGGGCGAGCGTCTGCCCATCCACGAACTGCATGGCAAAGTAATGCCGCCCCTCATCGGAGTCGATCGAATAAATCGGCACGATGTTCGGGTGCTCGACCTTGGCTGCCGCAGTCGCCTCCGCCCGAAAGCGAGCGACGAATTCCTCGTGGCGGGTGAACTCGGAGGGGAGCACTTTGATCGCCACAAACCGGTCGAGGGAAGAATCGTACCCTTTAAATACGTCACCCATCCCTCCACTGCCGAGGCGGGCCACTATTTCATATTGTCCCAGCCGCAAAAAGGGGAGCGAATCATCCGGCTGTATGTTCCCAGCCCGCTTCTGTGCCTTCTCTTTCTCCAATTTGATGCGATCCGTATCGGAAGAAATGGAAACTCCGCGGGAAGGCGTCTCCCGAACGGGAGCGACCGCCATCGCCGGCGATTTTGCGGCATCCAGTTCCAGCAAGAACTGCTCGCAATTGGCGAACCGGTGCGAGGGAGAAATTCCAATTGCCCGGTCGACCACGGGCCGCAATTGAGAGGGGATTTTGGCCGAAACCCGTGGCCGTAGCAAATAATCCTCGACACTTCCGCCGGTCACCACGCGAACGGCCAGGACTCCCAGTTGATAAACATCGATTCGGCGAGGATCGCTCCGGACTCCGGCCGAAGCGAGCACCTGCGCAGCGGCTTCCAGCTCACGAGGAATCGAGCTTGGGCCCAGGTCGCGTAACTCGGGAGGACACATCTCGTCCATCAACGCCACCATCGCACCAGCCGAAGATGAATTCTGCCTGAGCCGCAATTTTCCCTCGCTGGAAATCACGATGTTCTGGGCCGTTACTTCGCCACAAAGGAACCCCTGTTCGTGTTGAGCGGACAACTGCACCGCGAGTTGGCGCAGAAACTTGAACAGCTCTCGGGGGGGAAGGGGGCCGCGCGTTGTGAGCCACTCTTCCAAAGCCAGTAGCGTTTCGCCTTGGAATTCCTGGCTGTTCACGCAAATCTCCGTCGACTTTGAAGGTAGTGCTCAAACAACATCCCATTCCCTGGCAGCGGGACCGGGACAGCTCCTACGCACTCTACAACTCCTGGTCTTGTCCGTTACGCAGACTATTTCTGCCCCTTCATTCCCTTTTTCAGGGCAGCCAGTTCGGCATCGATGTCGAGGTCGCTGGAGTTAGGTTCATCCGCTTCAAAGCCCGAGCTCTCGGTTGACTTGCGATCGCGAGCAAGTTCGGCCATGGCTTCCGCTTCGGCCTCGGCCATTTCCACCTTCTTGCTAAGCCGGTCAAACTTTGCGAAGGCGTCATTTTCGTCGAGTTTCACGGCTACCTCGGACGTCGCCATCTTAGTGCGGATTTCAGCAGCACGGTTGCGAGCTACCAGCGTGGAGAGTCGCCGCTGGGCATCGGCTAATTTCGCTTCCATCGCTTCCAACTGACGGCGGAGCATCTGGCTGGCCTCCTGAGCGGCGACATGCTGATCCCGCAGCGCGGCCACAATCTTTTCATATTCCCGCTTGCGTTCCAGAGCCTTGCGAGCAAGTTTGTCGTCCCCCGACTCGACCGCCGAATGGGCCCGGTCTTCCCAGGTGCTGTACTGGGAGGAATTGGCGGACAGTTCCCTGGCGATCGTCTTTTCATTGGCCATTGCCTTGGCGACATCGGGGCGGGCCTTGTGGATAGCGTCTTCCATCTCGCCAACTGCTTGCCGAAGCAATTGCTCGGGATTTTCATATCCCGCCACCAAGTCGTTGAGATTGGCCGAGATAATGTCTTGAATGCGCTTGAAGATGCTCATCGGAGGTCCTTTCAGGGAAAGTTATAGGGGGAGGAAGGCTTTTCCTCTGGGGCAACTAGACGGTAACCGGGCGACGCATACTAATGCGTTGCGGCAGAAGCAGAACGAAGACCACTCCCAATGCCAAGCCCAGCAAGTGCCCCAGGTTGGTCCAGTTCCAGCCGCTCCAAAAAAGTCCCCAGACCTCCAGGAACGGAATCAGCAGCAGGCACCAAAGCATGGAGACTCGGAAATCGGCCCAGCGAATAAACCATTGCCACGGCTGCTCCGGGCGGCGGAATAGAGCCAGCAGAATTGTGAAGGGGAAGATGGCCAGGCAGCCAATATGCAAGCGGCCCGCGGGGAGAAGGAGCAAAGAGATGCCGATGACGGCAAAGATGGCCCCCGAGGCCCCAATGACCCCGGGAGGAATCGCTACCCAGGCAAAGAGGCCGAGCGCAATTAGCGTTCCCAGATAGGCCAGCAAATAGTAGGCATTTCCAATCCGACGGTTGACGGCGTCGCCAAAGACCAGGAGCGTCCACATGTTTATTGCCAGATGCCAGAAGCCGGCGTGCGAAAACCCGTAGAGGACAATCGACAGCAAACTGGTTCCGCGACCGCAAACCCATTGGCCGCCAAACCAGCTAAACACCAGAAACAGAAGGACATTCAGCGCGACCAGCAGCCAATTAGCCCACGGGAGCCGACGGGATTGGCCTGGCGCTTCGAGTTGCAAGGGGTAAAAGGCGATCATCGTTTTTGCCCTGCGGAGTAAATGGGCGGCACGGTCTCAACCAAAACATGCACTTCCACCAACTATATGTAACCAGACGCGTGTTCCGGTAGCTGACCATGGGTTATTTCACTTTTTTTCAGAATTTGGCCCCCCTGGCTTCTGAGGAATTCTGTTCAAGAATAGGCAAGGCTATAATCAGGCGTCTCCTATTTCGTGGGCGATAGACAGTTTTTGGGCCAATTGCATGTCTTTTCCCAACACCCAGGCATCGCTTATTTTCCGCCTGGCCCAAGGGGGCACGGAGACCGATTGGCAGCAATTTCTTAGGGACTATTGGGGTCCCGTAACCCGGTTTGCGGCTCGGCGAGGAAACCTTCCACTCGACAGTGCCGAAGATGTGGCTGGGGAAGTATTTGTCATCTTGGTCCGTTCACCCCTCATTGCCCATTGGCGAGAAGCGCCAACCGGCCGCTTGCGCAGCTTGCTCTGCGGAATCGTGAAGAACCTGTTGTCCAACCGGAACCGCGTGGAGCAAGGGCGTCGACGATTATTGAAAGATGCCGCACTCGGCGGCGGAGTGCCGGAAATTCTACCTGCCTTCGATACCTTGGATCCCGGTGCCGAGGACCTCGATAGCTTTTATCAAGCCTGGGTCGAAGAACTGCTTGCCGTCGCCATGAGAAATGTCCTGACGGAGTTGCAGGCCGAAGGGCGAGGCGATTATTTCAGGTCACTGTATGGCAGAATCTGCGAGGAACTTTCCGCGGAAGAGATTGGGGATGCCTTGGGAGTGACCGCCGCTGTCGTTGAAAATCAACTACGGATTGCCAAAGGACGTCTTTCCCGCTGTCTCACGAACGAAGTTCGGCGTCACGTGGAAAGTTACAGTTCGCCGGGCGAAGTAGAAGCCGACTTCGAGGCGGAATGGTCGCGACTTCGCATGCATCTCGAAAAGTTTGGCGGCCTGGAAAGGGCAATTCAGCAAGAATCAGCCAGTTTGGATCGCCTTCCTTATGACGCCCGGAATTCGAAGGCATTCTTGACGGCTTCTCTTGAAATTCGTCGAACATCGGCCGGCAACCACGGGCCCGAATGATTTTCCATTCTCGCGTTGAAAATCCTCGATTTCACCCGCGCCAAATGTTGCTGGCTTACAAAATTTGACGAGTCGTGCTGCAAACCCAGATTTTTGCAGGCGGCTGTAGTAAAATGAAATTACCATTCCGCAGCCTTGCGCTGGGGAGTCCCGCCTGACAGAGTCCTTTCTCTCCATGAGTTTTCTCAATGTCGATGAATCACCAGCGGCATTCCTGCTTCGTCTCAATCCTAACCCGCATTTGTGGGCTGGGTTTCTTTGCAGTGACGACCATCCATTCGAGCATGGCAGCCGATTTCGTTCGCGATGTGCAGCCGATACTTTCGGAGCACTGTAATCAGTGTCACGGAGCGGATGAGAAGGAACGCCAGAGCGGCTTGCGGCTGGACCAGCGGGAGGCGGCACTGAAAGGAGGCGAATCGGGAACAGCTGCCATCGTGCCGGGGAAAGTGGATCAGGGGGAACTCATTCGCCGCATTACATCGGCCGATCCGAACGAAGTGATGCCGCCGCCGAGCCACAAGAAGCCGCTCGCTGCCGCCCAGATCGAAACGCTGAAGCAGTGGATCAAGGACGGTGCCAACTACCAGGCGCATTGGGCCTTCATTCCACCAGTTCAGGCTCCATTGCCTGCTGTTGGCGCAACCAATCCGGTGGATGCGTTTGTCATCGCGCGCCTCAAAGAACGGAAGTTGGAACTCTCACCTCAAGCTCCGGCGAACGTTCTTTGCCGCCGGCTCTATCTCGATTTGGTGGGCCTGCCGCCATCGCCGCAGGAACTGGCCGAATTTGAGAAGGCGGGATATGAGGCGACGGTTGAGAAGTTGCTGAAAAGTGAGCGGTTTGGCGAGAAGTGGGCTCGGCATTGGCTCGATGTGGCCCGCTATTCGGATACGAACGGCTATGAAAAAGACATGCAGCGCGAACAGTGGAAGTGGCGGGACTGGGTGGTGAATGCCCACAACCAGGACATGCCCTATGACCAATTCATTACCGAGCAGATTGCCGGTGATCTGCTGCCGGGGGCGACGCAGGTCCAGATGATTGCCACCGGTTTCTTGCGGAACAGCATGATCAATGAGGAAGGAGCGATCGTACCGGAGCAGTTCCGGATGGTGGAAATGTTCGACCGTCTGGATTGCCTCGGCAAGGCGGTACTTGGGCTCTCCACGCAGTGCGCCCAGTGCCATACCCACAAGTTCGACCCGCTCACGCATACCGAGTACTACGGCCTGTTTGCCTTCCTCAACAACGCGTACGAAGCTCAGTCCTGGGTCTACACGCCCGAGCAGCAGCAAGCGATTGCCGGCATTCACAGTCGTATCGCCGCAGCTGAAGAGCGTCTCCGCACTGCCCGCCCCCAGTGGAAGGAAGAAATCGCCGCCTGGGAGCAATCGCTCGCCAAGCAGCAGCAGGATTTGGCCTGGGAACCGCTCGTTGCGACCGAACTGGGAACCATCAGCGGACTCAATCATCCGACTCAGGAGGCTGACAAATCGCTCCTGATGAAGGGGCATGTCAGCAGCGATATTTTTATGATTTCCACGCCGGAGATTGCAGGAATAACAGGCTTGCGGCTGGAAGCGCTGAACAATCTGGACTTGCCGCACAACGGCCCAGGCCGCAGCCGACTGGGAACGTGGGCCATGCAAGAGGTCGAAGTTTTCGTCAAAAAGCCGGACAGCAAGGATTGGGAGAAGCAGAAGCTGACCAACGCCTCGGCTGATTTTTCCGAACCCGAAGTGAAACAGCCAGATGGGAAGAAGGCGAGTGGCCCCGTGGCCCACTTGATTGACGGAAAGGATGACACCACCTGGAATGCCGATCGGGGTGTCGGCCGCCGCAATCAGCCATCGGTTGCCGTTCTACAATTTGAGAAGCCCCTGGAATTCCCAGCAGGAACACAGTTCAAAATCGCCTGGCGACAAACCGACATGCTCGGCTGCTGCCGCTGGAGTTTCACGAAAGCGGCGGCACCTGCCGCGCCGGCCGTCAATCACGCGGCCATCCTGGCGATTCAGACCCCCGCTGCCGAGCGCACCAGCGAGCAGCAAGCGGCCATCTTCACGGTCTGGCGAATGAGTTTGCCGGAGGCCAAGACTATCAACGAAGAGATTGACGCGATTTGGAAGGAATATCCCCAGGCGGCGACTTCCATCCTGCATTTGGTCGAACGCGATCCTGCTCATCACCATCCGACCCACCAACTGGATCGCGGCAGTTGGGATAAACCGCTGAAAGTTGTCCAGCCGCATACTCCGGCTGCGTTTCACCCGTTTCCCGAGGACGCGCCCCGCAATCGTCTGGGGCTGGCCCGCTGGCTGACCGATAAACGCTCTCCCTTTACGGCTCGCGTGGCGGTCAATCGCGCCTGGCAAGCGATCTTTGGGGAAGGACTCGTCGAAACGCCCGAGGATTTTGGCACCCGCGCACCGGTGCCGGAATATCGCGAGGTGCTCGACTGGCTCGCGGTCGATTTCATGCAGCACGGCTGGAGCCGGAAACAGTTAATTCGCACTTTAGTCACAAGTGCCACCTACAAACAAACATCCTACGCCTCCGCCGAACTCCAGGAACGCGATCCCAAAAACGTCTGGCTGGCTCGCGGCCCACGCTTCCGCGCCGACGCGGAAGTAGTGCGCGATATCGCCCTTTCCGTTTCCGGGCTGCTGACGGAAAAACTGGGGGGGCCGAGCATCATCCCGCCGGTGCCGCAAAACGTGCTCGATTACAACTTCACCTATCCCACCTACTGGAAGCCGGCGGAAGGGCCGGAGCGCTATCGCCGCACGCTTTACGGTTTTCGCAAGCGTTCGATGCCCGACCCGGTGATGGCGAATTTTGATGGGCCCAATGGCGATGTATCTTGTGCCCGCCGCATGCGGTCGAACACGCCGCTGGCTGCGCTCACAGGGCTCAATGAAACCATCTTTGTGGAAGCGGCACGGGCCTTCGCTCTCCGAGTACTCCGCGAAGGAGGCGCGAGCGATGCCGACCGCGCCGACTACGCATTTTTCTTGTGTACTTCCCGCAAGGCAACGGCTGAAGAGCGGCAAGCAATTCTCGACCTGCTCGCATCACGTCGCAAACGCCTGGCAGAGGGCTGGCTGAATCCGAGAGAGATTGCGACCGGCGATCCGGCCAAACTGCCGGCTCTTCCCGAAGCGGCCACCCCGCAAGACGCAGCCGCCTGGACTTTGGCGGCGCGGGTCCTCCTGAACCTCGACGAAACTGTTTCCAAGAACTGATTCGACCAGAGATTGAACATGAACCTGACTTCGCAACTTCACAACGCTCGCGCCCAATACCTCAGCCGCCGGTGGTTCCTGCGGGACTGCGGCCTGGGACTGGCCGGCATCGCCGCTAGTTCGCTCCTTTCCCAAGAGGCCCGGGCAAATGCGCCGGCGTCCCCCAATCCGCTCGCCACTCGCACGCCCCATTTTGCGGGCAAAGCGAAGCGCGTGATTTACATCTTCCAGGCCGGTGCCCCGAGCCACTTGGAACTGTTTGACAACAAGCCCGAACTCACCAAGCGGAACGGCCAACTTCCGCCCGCGGAACTCCTCAAGGGCTATCGGGCGGCGTTCATCAACCCTAACTCGGCTCTTTTGGGACCCAAGTTCAAATTTGCCAATCATGGCAAATGCGGCATGGAACTAAGCGAGGTTCTGCCGCACACCGCCAAGATCGCGGACGAACTCACTTTGATTCGGACCATGCAAACCGAAGCAGTGAACCACGCTCCCGCTCAAATCATGATGAACTCCGGCTCCCAGCAATTTGGCCGGCCGAGCTTCGGTTCCTGGACGCTGTATGGACTTGGGAGTGAATCACAGAATCTGCCCGGTTTTGTGGTTCTGACGAGCGCCAAAGGAACCAGCGGCGGCGCGAGCAATTACGGGAACGGTTTCCTGCCGACGATTTACGGCGGCATTCCGTTTCGCAACTCCGGCGACCCCGTTTTGTATTTGTCGAATCCTCCCGGAATCGATGCCGACTCGCAGCAGGCTTCCCTCGAAACTCTGAATCGGCTCAACGATCTGGCGCAAAAGACGGTGGGGGATCCGGAAATCGCTGCCCGCATTCAGAGCTATGAAATGGCGTATCGCCTGCAAACCAGTGCGCCGGAACTGATGGACTTGTCCCAGGAAACGCCGCAAACCTTGGAGCGTTACGGCATCAAGTCGCCGAAGGACGCCAACTTCGCTCGCAACTGTTTACTCGCCCGGCGACTCATCGAGCGCGGTGTCCGCTTTGTGCAACTCTTCCACGAAGCCTGGGACCAGCACGGCAACTTGACCGCCGGCGTGAAGCAAAATGCCCTCGATACCGACCAGGCGAGTGCCGCGCTTGTGATGGACCTCAAGGAACGAGGACTGCTCCAGGACACCATCGTCATCTGGGGTGGCGAATTCGGCCGCACGCCGATGGTTCAAGGTGGCAACGACGGCCGCGACCATCACAATCGCTGCTTCAGCCTGTGGCTCACGGGGGGAGGCATCAAAGCGGGATATACGCATGGCCAGACCGACGAACTCGGCTTCAATGTGGCCAGCCACCCGGTTCACGTTCACGATCTGCATGCCACTTTGCTGCATCTGCTCGGCTTCGATCACACGCGGTTGACATTCCGGTTCCAAGGGCGGGACTATCGGCTGACCGATGTGCATGGTCAGTTGGTGAAAGAAATCATGGCGTAACTCGGCTTTGTGGGGATCTGCCCCTTGGAAACATCCAGAAACGGGACCGACCTGATGACCCGAATTCGGCATCCCTCCACAGCCGGCATCTCTGGGACGCGACTGCTAGGTCTGCTTCTTGTGGCGCTGACGGTGCCGAGACTTCTGAGCGCGGACGACAAGCAGAACGAACTTTTCGAAAAGCATATTCGCCCGCTCCTGATCGACAAATGCATCAGCTGCCATGGCGAAAAGAAGCAAGAAGGAGGACTGCGGCTCACGTCGCGAGACATGCTCCTCAAGGGGGGCGATACAGGACCAGCGGTAGTACCCGGCAAGCCTGAGGAAAGTTTGCTCATCCGCGCGATTGGATATCTGGGCGAGCCCAAGATGCCGCCGAAGCAGAAGTTGGCGGACGCGGATATCGCCAGGCTGAAGGAATGGGTGGCAAATGGCGCTCTCTGGCCGGCATCAACTCCTGTGCCTGCCACCGACTCCGCGGGAGCGGAGTTGGCTGGCTACCAGGTAACGCCGAAACAACAAAGTTGGTGGGCATTTCAGCCCGTCAAACTCTCTGCACTTCCTCCAGTCAAGCAAAGTAGTTGGCCGCGAAACGAGATCGATTCTTTTGTCCTGGCGGAACTCGAGGCTCGCGGCATGTCGCCGGCCACAGTTGCGGATCGAAACGTCTGGCTGCGCCGAGCAACGTTCGACCTGACGGGCCTCCCGCCAACGCTCGAGGAGCTCGATGCATTCGCCGCGGACACTTCGGACCAAGCCTACGAACGGGTCGTGGATCGACTGCTGGGATCATCCGCGTACGGACAGCGCTGGGCCAGGCACTGGCTCGATGTCGTCCGCTACGCGGATTATCACGATGCCGACGCCAAGGCCCGCAATCCAGTCTGCGAACCGCTCGAAGCTTGGCGCTATCGGGACTGGGTCGTGGAATCCCTCAATCGCGATCTGCCGTTCGACCAGTTCATCGTCCATCAAATTGCCGGCGATCTGCTCCCGGCACCCAGCGGCAAGCAGCCTTATGCCAACGGGCTGATTGCCACAACGTTTCTGGTGAATGGAGCCTGGGATCGCGGCGACGCGGATAAAGAGAAGATGCTCAGCGACATGGTCGACGACCAGATCGACACCGTGGGCAAGGCGTTTCTGGGACTGACGCTCGGTTGTGCGCGATGCCACGACCACAAGTTCGATCCAGTCGCACAGTCCGACTATTACGCGCTGGCCGGCATCTTTTACAGCACCCGCATGCTCAAGGAACTGGGAACCAAAGGGGGCGAAATCACGCTGCAGCGCCGTCCACTCGCTCCCGACGCCGTGGTGGAAAGCCGCAATGGGCAGGTCAAGCAAATCGCGGACTTAAACGCGAAGCTGGCGGAACTCGATAAGCTTACCCCGAAGCCGCCGCCGAATGATCCAGCACGAATGGCCCTTGTGGAGCAGCGGGACCGACTGCAGAAAGAGCTTCCTCCCGAGCCGCCGCTGACGCTTGCGGTCAGTGAAGGGGGCGTTCCCGGCAGCCTGTTCCCTGGAATTCAAGATGTGCCGATTCACATTCGCGGCAGTTATACGCGACTCGGGCCAGTCGTGCCTCGCCGAATGCCCACGTTCTTCGCGGGCGATAAATCGCCGCCGATCGCCACCGGCAGCGGGCGCCGCGAATTGGCTCAGTGGGTGGCGTCCCAGCAGAATCCGCTCACGGCCCGGGTCATTGTCAATCGCGTGTGGCAGTGGCATTTCGGCGAAGGGCTCGTACGCACACCGAACAATTTTGGCCTCCTCTCGGAGCCGCCGTCGCACCCGGCGCTGCTCGACTGGCTGGCAGATCGTTTGGTTGCCGAGGATTGGTCGCTGAAAAGTCTGCACCGGCGAATCATGCTTTCGGCGACTTATGGGCAGAGCAGCAAAGTTACCTCGGATCAATTCAACCAGGATCCGGAAAACCGTTGGCTGAGCCGGTTCGCCCCCCGCAGACTGGAAGCCGAGGCGATTCGAGATGCGATGCTCGCGGTGTCGGGCCGTCTTGATCCGTCCCCTGGGGGACCGGCCCAAGCGGACCTCTCCGTCGCCCGGCGTTCCCTTTACATTCAAACGGCCCGCTGGGATCGAGCCAACTTTGCGACCCTCTTCGATGCCGCCAATCCGGATGCGTCGGTGGAGTCTCGCACGGTCAGCACGGTCGCGCCTCAGTCGTTGTTCCTGCTCAACAACCCGTTCCCGTTCGAACAGGCCCGGCACCTTGCGGAGTGCATGGTTCGAGACTTGCCGGCGAGTGACGCCGACGCTGATTCCGCCCGCATCGAGCGGCTGTATCGCCTGCTCTTCAGCCGACTCCCGCGTGAAGCAGAAGTGGAGATCGCGAGGCAGGTCGTCGCTCGGGGAGATGCTGGCGTCAAGGACGCAGGCTGGATCGACCTCGCTCATGTTTTGCTCTGCAGTAACGAATTCATTTACATCGACTGACTTTGCGAAGGGATTGCGGTGCAGGGATGAATCAAGCCAAGACACTTTCGCGGCGAGACATTCTGGCCCAAACGGGCTGCGGGTTCGGAGCGCTCGCCCTGGCCGGCTTGCTCCATGAGGAGTCGAAGGCCGATTCCTTGCCCGATCGGGCCGCCAATCCCTATGCCGTTCGGCAGCCGCACTTCGCACCCAAAGCCAAGCGGGTGATTTTTCTCTATATGCCCGGCGGACCGTCTCATGTCGATCTGCTCGATCCCAAACCGCGACTGGCGACCGATAACGGCCAGCCGCTGCCGTTTGAAAAGCCGAAACTTGAGCGGACGAAAACGGGCAATCTGCTTGCCTCTCCGTGGAAATTCAACCGCCACGGCGAAGCCGGGATCGAAGTCAGCGAGCTGTTGCCGGGCCTGGCCTCTCGCATCGACGACGTCTGCGTCATCCGCTCGATGCATGCCGACAACATCAATCACACCGGGGCGGCGCTCCAGATGTGCACCGGCGAGCAGGCCTTCTCCCGTCCCAGCCTGGGGTCGTGGCTCACCTACGGACTTGGCACGGAAAACCAAAACCTCCCCGGCTTCGTCGTGGTCAGTCCGGCGGCTGTGTTTCAAGGAGCCCAGCTTTGGGCTTCCAGCTTTCTGCCGAGTGCCTACCAGGGTACCCTCGTCCGAGATTTGAAGAATCCGATTGCCAATGTCACCAACCAGGCCGGAACGCTCGACCATCAGCGATCCAAGCTCGATGCCCTCCGCCGCCTGAACGAGCTCCACCAGCAGGGCCGCGAGACCAACAGCCAGCTCGACGCCCGGATCGCCTCTTTCGAACTGGCGTTTCGCATGCAGCGGGAAGCCCCCGAAGCGTTCGATCTGGCCCGGGAGAGCGAAACAACACACAAGCTTTACGGAACCGGCGAACCGGCTACCGAACTCTTTGGCCGCCAATGCCTGCTGGCCCGTCGATTGATCGAGCGGGGGGTGCGGTTCGTGCAGCTCTTTGACGCCCCCGCCAACAACGCCTGGGATCAACATAGCGGCCTCCGCGAAAACCTCCCCAAGCGCTGCCAGGCCGTCGATCAGCCGATTACGGCCCTCCTCACCGACCTGAAATCCCGCGGCTTGCTGGAAGACACCTTGGTCCTGTGGGGTGGCGAATTCGGCCGCACTCCCACGGCCGAAGGGAACAACGGCCGCGAGCACCATCCGTTCGGCTTCACGATGTGGATGGCGGGCGGGGGCATCCGCGGCGGCATGGTCCACGGAGCCACCGACGAATTCGGCTGGCACGCGCTGCAGGACAAGGTCCACGTCCACGACCTCCACGCCACCATCCTGCACCTCCTGGGCTTCGACCACGAAAAGCTCACCTACCGCTTCGGCGGCCGCGACTACCGGCTGACCGACGTGCATGGAAACGTGGTCCGCGAGATTCTGGCCTGACGGGCCAAAACTCTCGCCCTCCTCGGTGCCGACTTACGTCAAATCGCCTCGACGTACGTCCCGAAGAGCCGCCTCAGGGGTCAGACTGCCCCCCAGCAGCGGCGTTTTGATTCACTGATTCAAGTTTCTTTATTCCGACCGGCAAAAGGTTCGCAAACAATTAGCAGAATCATCGTTGACGTAACTTTTCGCGACGAAATGCTCCGGATCATGAATCAAGGCCGTTTCGTTGGAGCCATGAATCACAGGGAACTCCTGGTGGGACAGTGATTTGCGAACGCCTTACTTGGCCGGAATCGCAAAGTCTCCTCGCACATCGCGCCACAAACAGTGGATGTGATTGGCCGGATTGCCAGCCGCGTCGGCCTGGAAGTTAACGAATTCGATTTGGAAGGTCGGCCCTTGGACCCGGTATGAGTGTCCAACGCCCGGCTTCTCGGCTCCGAGCCAGGCGAACTGAATCTTGTCGAAACCTGCCTTGTCGATCGCGGCAAGGCGATCTGCCGCCACATCTTCCGGCATGGAGGCGGCATATTCGCCAATCAAGGACCGCAGAATCTTGACTTGCTCGCTGGTTAATTTGGCAGCGGCAATTCCTTCTGGAGCAGAGGTGTCGGGCTGTGGTTTGCCGGCGTTGCGAACTTCTTCCATGGGCTTATCGGAAATGACGGCCACCTTCTTCTGTTCAGGCGTGAGCGCTGCCAACAGATCAAATGCCAATTGCTCTTCTCCCTTGAGAATCCGCGTCCCCTTCGGAAAGGCCGGCAAGACTTCCTTCATGACCGTGGCAGGGTTCGCGGCCAATGCGGTGGGGGTCGAGGAAACGACGTGCCCCTTATCCACCACGAAATTGAGCGACAGGTGGTGCCCTTCAATGCTTAGACCCCATTTACTGTCGGCGGATGGCGTTCCAAAAACCGTGAAGTAATAACGCTCGGTGTCGCGAATCTGGCCACCTTGTTTTCCCTTCTCCAGTTCCTTGAGCAGTCCCTCCGTGGCCATAATTTGGGTCGCCTTGCTGTAGCCGACCTCGCTGAGGGCGCTTCTTAGCAGGTCTTTCGCTGCTTTCCGCTGACCTTCGTCCATGTTGCGAACCTGCAAGCCCTTGCGGCCCGGCTTGCCGTCCTTGTCGAAGAAGGGGATGAAGTGCCAATTGACCCGGGAGTCGGATTCGTATGGAAGAACTGCGATTAGCTTTTGGTCCGCGGAAAGTGTGTCTAGGAATTTCGTCGCCTGCGAGGTCATTCCTTCACCCGCGCTCATCCGGCGGTAGAAGGACCAGGCGGAGGTGGCGACGAGAGCGAGCAGCAAGAGCGATGCGAGCAGATAGGGACGTTTCATGGCGGGCTCCAAGGGGAGGGACTTCAAGCGGTGGAATCAATATACAACGTGCATGAGCCCTTCTCTACTGCCGGTACGACCAGTACGGGAAATCCTACGGCTGGGAATGGTCGTGCTTGTGCGGGTCGCGGTCGTGATGGTCCTGGTTGAAATGGACGTGCAGATGGGGGTGTTTCGCAAAAATGTCGTCCGCAGCGGCATCGCTGATTTTGGCTCCGTCGAGATAGAGCGAATCCAGTTTGGGGATCAATAGCAAGTCGGCCAATCCTCGGTCGGTAATGGGGATGTCGATAAGGTGGACGCTTCTCAGATTGGGAAATTCCTTCAAAGCCCCCATGCCCGCATCCGACACCCGCGGACTGCCGATGCGGAGCGATTGCAGTTTGGGAAGCGACTTTAGCTCTGCCAGTCCGGCATCCGTGAATTTTCCGTGGGGGAGGTTGAGGATTTTCAGATTCGGCATCGCTGCCAGTTTTTTCAAGCCGGCGTCTCCAATGCTTCCGCCGCGGATGCGGAGATGTTCGATTGGAGTGAGCTTGGCGAGCTTGGCCATGGCGGCGTCGGTGAGTGTGTTGTCGGCGTGGTCAAACTGCAGAACTCGAAGGCCAGGGACATCTTCCAGAAGGTCCAAATCATTGTCGCCAATCGGTGTAGATTCGATGAGAATGATATCGGTCGAAGCCGCTCGAACCGCGGCGATTTGCTGTTCCGGCGATTGTTCGACGACGGGTACAGAAGGAGTTGGTGGCGGTGAGGCTGCTGGAGGCGAACAGCCGGGCAGAAGGAGAAGTGGCAGAATCATGGTGGGCAGAATCATAAAGGCGGAGGTGGGGCAGGTTTTGTGGAGGTTCATCCTCGACCTCCGCAACTGGGGCAAGCGAGTTCATAGGCGGCGATTCCCCGGCCGCGGCGCTGGCGGACTTGCATGGGGGTGCCGCAGCGGGGGCAGTATTCAGCCTGGCCGGTGTCTCCTTTTTCAGCTTTTTGCTGGCAGGAGGGGCAGAGCGTGGTATCCGGAAACACCTCCAGCCGTTCCGGGGAAATGTTGGACTTGCACTGCGCACACTTGCGCTGCTCCCCCCAATCGGAATCGCCATCGACAGATAATTCCGGAAGATATCCACCCGCACTGCAGCTTGAGCAATTGAGCTTGTCTTTGACAGAACCCGCGAGTTGCAGCAGGTAATCGAGGTCCTTTCCTTCTTCAGCCTTCACGCGGCGGAGCAGTCCCGCGCTACGCAGGCGTTGATAGAGAGCGTCTTGCGGCGTCTCTTCGGTGTGAGAGCAAGCGGGGCAGTGCCAGCGAATGAAGGGCATGTGTTGATACATCTCACTAACCCGAAGCGCCAGCAAGGGAGGATCGGAACCGGTGCTCCCTCCTGACGCTTCGGGTTAGTGTTCAGCTAGTGCAGCGTGTCGGCCAGGGCTTCTTGCAATTCCGTCATGGCGGCCACGTCTTTCTGTTTTCCTTGGTTGGCGAACAGGGTCTGCAAGTTTGTAAGGATACGGCTGACCCATTGGGCGTGCGTGGCGGGGGAGAGGTAGGTGTCGTCCCGCGGCACTTCACGGCCGCTCATTTGTTCCAGGCGGGCGAATGCCTCCTCGCGGCTGAGGGATTGGCCGTGGAAGAAGGGGTCCACGAACATCCAGCCTTCGTCGGTTTTCACGCGAACTAGGAAGTGCCCTGGTGAATTCAGTCCCTCCACGGTGAGGCCGCATCGCTCGGCCACCACTTTGTAAACCAAGGCTAGCAGAATCGGGAGGCCACGCTTCGATTCCAAAACCTTGGGAAGATAACTGTTGTCGGCCGTGTAGTATTCGTCCATGTTTCCCGCGAACTTCTCCTCCGCGAAGAGCACGTCATGAAGATGCGCCAGACGAGCGGAAACCTGCTTGCTCTTCACCCGCCCCAGCACTCTTAGGGCAATCCCCTCAAGACGCTCTTCCACAATGGCAGGCTGAGAACTTGGCAGGGCGTGCAAGGCGATTGCCGCAGTCGCCCGAAGCAGCCCCTTGGTCGTTCCCAGGATGGGAAATTGCTGCACGAAGTAGGCAAAGGCATCCTTGCGGCAGAACTTGGGAGAAAGAGAGGGATCCATGCCCCAATTGTAATCGAGCGGCCCGCCAGGAACATACTCAACCGACTTGCGAGTTTGCTAGCCAGTACAAATAGGCCCCAACCACCGCAGCAAATGCGGCCAGTCCGAAAATTACGAGCCAGGTGCGGAGAGTATTCTCCGGCAGCCGCAACTCCTGCTGAACCGGTTGGGGATCAACGCCGTCTCCGAAGTCATACCCGCATTGATGGCAGATGCTGAAGAATTTAGGACGAAAATGGTCGTCGCAGGAATCGCAATGGAGCAGTACCTGAGTGCGGCCGTTTTCTTCCACCATGTCGACCAGAGCAAATTTACTCCCCCGACTGCCGCAGATGTTGCAGAGGACCTCGCGACGATGGTGGCAACTGGGGCAGAGAGGCCAGTCGGTCCAGTCAGCATCGGCAACTTCGAAGTCTTCGATTTCGACAGCCTTGCCATCCCGCAAAACCGCATCGAACTGCTCGGCGATGACGCGTCCTGCCACGGCATCTTCTTCCGAAACTAGAATTCGCGGAGCGGCTGTCCAGCCGAGCGGCAATTCACCCCCCGCCGTTTGCAGGGACTCATTGACGATGTATGTCTTGATTCCCCGATCTTCGAGCATTCCCTTCAGCATCTGTGCATGCTGGGAATTAGCGGCTCGGAAGATTTCGGTGGGACGATCAGGCATGGGAGGAGGGGAATGACGAAATTCGAATGGCGAATGACGAAATTGTACGGCAAAAAGCCTTCTTAACATTCGTCATTCGGGATTCGTCATTCGGATTTACCCATAAAAAAGGGTTTCCACGCCACAAGGACGGGAAACCCAATGTATCGATCATGCGCCTAAAACTGGCTTAGATCATCGCCTTCAGCGCCTTGAGGGGGCGGACGACGACCTTCTTGGAAGCCGGCTTGGCCGGGAGGTCGCGGAGTTGACCGAGAACCATCACGCCCTTTTTGGCGGGACGGGCCGGGACTTCGCGGCGGATAACTTTGCACAGGCCGGGAATCTGGAAGACCCCCGAACCCTTCTTGCCGATCGCCTTGCCGATTTCGGCAGACAATGCGTCGAGAACCGCGCCGACATCCTTCTTGGAGACGCCCGTCGCCTCCGAGATGCTCGCGTAAACTTCCGACTTGCTCGGCGCCTTTGCACTCGCAGCTTTCTTTGCCATGGTGGCCACCCTCCTAGTGAGGTTCCTTGGTGAGAACGAAACGTGAAAATACGCTATTTTCCGCAGTGCGGATGGTCAGCGATTAGATACTCTTCACGGTAAAATGCAACGGGCCAACAGGCAAAAACGCCATAAAATCGCCGAAAAACCAAAGATTTTGGAGATTTGAGGCTGTTTTTCGCCAAATCGGAAGCGATAAGCGGCTTTTCGCCCTAATTTCGCAGCGTTCCGCCTTTGACTAGAAACGGCAAAGGTGAGGAAAGATAAACGGCTGGTCACGAGGGCCTTGGAATTGGTTGTCGGTGCCACGGCATTTTTGGTAAGATATTTTTAGACAACAGGTTAGGACGACGCTTTCCCGCCAAAGGACACTCATGAAAGCCCTACTTGCCTCCCATCGCCTCTGGATTGGCCTTGTTTTCTGGGGAATTATCGTTTCCATCGAGCAGCCCGCAGAGGCTCAGGTCATTCCCCAAAAGGTTGGGCCGGCCAATTCCGACGATGTGACCTCGATTTTCATTGCTGCTCCTCGCGCACTTCGTCAGCAGCTCAACCGGGCTCAGGCTGCTATTACCGAAGAGCGGTACGCAGACGCCGTAGAAGCGCTGGGTGGCATCCTTAATGGCGAATCGGCTGATCCTGATCTGAAGACGAACAACGGTGAATTCGCAGATGATTTCTTTCTTCCTCCTGCCAATCCAGGCGATGCTCAATTCAGCCTGAAAACTCAAGCCCTGCAGATGCTCGGAGCAATGCCCGAAAAGGGGCGGAGATTATATGAATTGAATTATGGCGCGGAAGCCCGGGCCAAACTTGATGCCGCACTGGCAGAAGGAAACATCATCAAGTTGACGGAGGTTGCCCGGCGTTACTTTCACACCAAGGCCGGTTATGAGGCGGCAATTCTGCTGGGGAGGCTGAATTTGGATCAAGGTCGGCCGCTGGCGGCAGCTTTGGCTTTCAAGCGTGTAGCCGATGTCCCCGCTGCTGCAAGTCAATACGATCCGGAACTATCCATCCTGCTCGCCACGAGTTGGCAGTTTGCCGGCCAACCGGACAAAGCAAAAGAGACGCTGATTGCCCTGCGGCAGCGAAGTCCTGGTGTGAAGATTGCCGCGGGGCCCAAGCCGGTCGTGCTGTTTAGTCGAGATAGTGAGGCGCTCGATTGGCTGTCGAAGCTGGTGGGAGAGGGTGGCAAGGTCCGCAGCGCCCATGCCGTGGAATGGGTAATGTTTCGAGGAAACGAAACCCGTACCGCTTCCACCAATTCCAGCTTGCCGCTCCTATCGCCTCGCTGGACAATCCCCGCTGTCGACGATCCGCAGGATGCCGTCAAGATCCGGCAACAGGCAAAAAGCCCTGCCGACAAACTTCTCATTCCCTCCCTGCAACCGCTCGTGGTCAAGGATTATTTGATTTACCGGACTGCCGACCGGGTCATGGGAGCGTCACTGAACGACCAGGGAAAAAGGGTCTGGTATTTCCCTTGGGATGAAAGCGCCTATGACAATGCCACCAAGAGTACATCGACGCAACCACGAAACCCTCAGAATTCAACTAGAGAACAACAGCTCGAGGTGCGCATCTGGAAGGATCACCCCTATGGCGAGATGAGCAGCGATGGAAACCAGGTGTTTCTGATTGATGAGATTGGATTTCCGGCCCTTGCCAATAACAACCAGATGCAGCGGGTGTTCATTGGGGGACGGGGTGCCATGTTCAACAATCCCTTCACTCAGCAAGCTTGGAACAAGCTGGCGGCAATCGACCTCAATCGCCAAGGGGCGTTGAACTGGAAAGTCGGCGGCGAAAGTGGCGAGGACGACCCCAATCTGGCCGGAGCTTTCTTTTTAGGGCCGCCACTGCCACTCGCCGGGCAACTCTTCGTCTTGGCGGAGTTCAACGGCGAAATTCGACTACTCTGCCTGAATGCCAAGACTGGGCTGCTGGAATGGAAGCAATCGCTGGCCATGATGTCGGACGGACGAACCATCACCATGGACAATGTGCGCCGCCTGGCGGGGGCCACTCCATCATTCGCCGAAGGGGTCCTTGTTTGTCCAACTTCTGGCGAAGGTGTTGCGGCTGTGGACCTCGCTACCCGAACTCTTCGCTGGGGCTATCAATATCCTCGCCTTGATGTGGGGACTTTTCGGAGGGTTAACGGATTCGGTCAGATCCAAGTCTCTGATAATGGCAATCGAGAGCACTGGATCGATGGCAGCGTGACGATTTCCGGCGGCAACGTCTTGTTGACCCCCGTGGAAGCCATGGACCTGCACTGCCTCGATTTGCTTACCGGCAATGCAAAATGGAAGCTTCCTTGTGAGGAAATGCTCTTCATTGGCTGTGTGCATGATGGAAAGGCAATCCTGGTGGGGAAAAAGCAGGTCAAGGCAATTAATCTGGCGGACGGTAAGGAAGCTTGGGCCGCTCCCGTGGAGCTTGACGGGGATGCACCCTCGGGACGGGGCTATTACAGTGAGCACTTCTACTATTTGCCGACGAATGCCTCTCAACTTCTTAAGATTGATTTGAATAAAGGGGAGATTGCTGCCCAAGTTAAAACCGGCACCACGTTGGGAAATCTGGTTTGTTACAAGGACGAATTGATTTCACAAACTCCGGAAAGCATCTCGTCCTATTACCTGACAGAACCTCTCCGCAAACGAACCGAGGAGTTGCTTGCCAAGAACCCGGATGATTCCTGGGCACTGGCACGAAAGGGAGAAATCCTGCTGCAAGACGGCAAGCAGGAAGAAGCCCTGCGGGCCTTGCGACGAGCACTGGTGCTCGCCCCAGGCGATGCGGAAACCAAAGGAATGCTAGCCCGCGCCATGCTTTCCTTGCTGCGGGCCGATTTTGCCGCGAACAAGGCTTTGGCTGCGGAAGCCGAACCTCTCCTGGCGGAGCAACCCGCCTTGCGACGCGAATTGCTCCGCCTAAAGGCCCAAGCCATGGAAAAGACAGGGAGCCCCGCGGAAGCATTTGCGGCTTACCTGGCCTTACGTGACCAAAGTGGAGACTCGGAAGACGAAATGGAAGAACTTTCCCGAGACCATTCTGCTCGCCAGGAACAGTGGATCAGCGCTCGCTTAATGGCACTGTTCACGCGCGCAACTCCACAGGATAAGAACCTGCTGGACCAGCAGGTCGAGGCTCGCTTGTCGAAAGCGAAGGAAGCCAACGGCACTTCGGCCTTGAGCAGTTTCGTAGACTCCTTCCGTTTTCATCCACGAGCCATGGAGGGACAGATTGAACTTGCCCGGCGCTATGTTGCAGGCGGCAAATTGCTGGAGGCTGAGATGGCGATTGGCGAACTGGCGACCCATCCCGAACCGACAGTCGCGGGGCCGGCAAACGCCGTCCTGGCGGCAAACTACGAGGCGGCCGAACGATTTGAACTGGCTCGCGAGCGTTATGACATTTTGGCCAGAAAGTACTCAGCCGTACTTTGCCTGGACGGAAAAACTGGCAAGGACCTGGCGGATGCCGCTTCCCAGCGGCAAGACATCCAGCCCCTCATCGCCTCCCGCGAATGGCCCAGCGGAAATGTCGAGTCCAAAGTCACTGACCTGCAGGGTGCAGGTGTGGGCTTTAGCAACTTTCGGTATCCCGTGACTCTCAGCGAGTATCGAGGAGCCGCGCCACGTGGTCAGCGGGGACAGATCTCCACGGGCGAAACGGCTTTCCGGGCCTTGGATAGTTCGGGCAAGCTGATTTCGACGACTTCGCTGGCCCGCCCTGGCCAGCAATTCCTTTCCACGAATCATGCCAGCGGCAAGGTGGCGGGACACCTCATGCTGATTTCTTACGGCGGAGAGCTACTGGCAATTGATGCCCTGAAAGTCCGCCCTGGCATTACCAGCGACGGATTGTTATGGAGAGCCGACTTTACCGAAGGGGATGCCACTTTACGACGACAGAATGTGTATGTCTCCCGTCCCGCGAATAACAACCCGTTGCTTGGTGCGGGCTTCCGTAATACCGTGGCTTTCGACCGCGGCGTGGGAACTATCGGAGTGGTCAATTCGCTTGGCGTCACTTATCTCCAAGGACGGCAACTCGTATGTGTCGAGCCGCTTACCGGAAAGTTGCTTTGGGAACGGGGAGGCATCGAGACCGATTCGGACGTGTTCGGCGACGAGCACAAGATTGTTGTGATCGCCCCCGGCGAGAAATCCGATCAGGCCCTGGTTTATAGCGCGCTTGACGGGTCACTCTTGGACCGCCGCATGGTGGATCCACAGGATCACCGCTGGGCGACTTGTGGGCGAAATATCCTGGCATGGGAAATTGGTAACGGCAAAGCGGTGCAACTCCGCCTGTACGATGCCACTCATCAGGGGACCGGCTTGTGGTCTAAAAAAGTAGATCAGCCCACGAAGGGTTTTATTATCAACGGCGAGGAACTGGCGCTGTTGGAACCCAGCGGCAAGTTCACGGTGGTTTCACTAAGAAGCGGCAAGGAATTGATTTCCGCGTCGATTGACCCCGAACCGGAATTGACCGGGATTACCGTGGTGGCTTCCCGCGAGCAGTACTTGCTGGCCGCCAGCCAGCCAATCACCGGCGATACTCATGGCGTCACTGCCTTCCCGTTGCAAAACGGCGGAGTCGCGGGGGCTCCTGTGAACGGCAAGGTGTATGCCTTCGATCGGGAAACAGGTGCGGCCCAGTGGCAAACTCCTGCATTTGTCGCGCAGCACGCCTTGCCGCCAGACCAGCCCACAGAGTCTCCCGTCCTGGTGTTTGCCAGACGAAAAAATGTTTCCCGCGGCGGTGGTTCGACAAGCAACGTCAGTTCACTGCTCTGTCTTGACAGGCGGGACGGTAGTATCGTCTACGAGGAAGATGCTTTCCTGGGACTCGCCAGCAATTGCGACACCGTCTGTAATCGTGAAGCCAGAACGGTCGCCATCAACGTCACTGGCGACGGCAACCGCACCTTGACGCTGAAATTCACCGACAATCCCACTCCGCCGAAGCCTCCGGCTCAAACGGGAATGATGTCCAGCCACACTTTGGGAGAAAAGCTGGGAACGGCGGTGGATGTGGCCACGGATATTTTCCGGGCCTTCAATCCCATTCCCGGCCGAAACCAAAACGGCGTGCCACCTGGATTGCGCGTCCCCGTTCCCCCACGATTGCCCGGAGGATTGCCGGCTCCTGCTCAGCCGCCAAGGTAGTTTGGCACCGTCGGACTAGTAGCTCATCCCAGCAGCGAATTTGAAGCCGAAAAACCCGAGCGTCGCATTCTTGTCCGCCTGGTCATCGGTGCTGAAAACAAGGATTTGATTGTTGGCGGCATTGCCAGCTCCGAAGAAGGCGATGCCGACGACACCCGCATCCAGAAAGAAACGTCCGCGATTGGTGTCCTGTTCCCAAAGAATGCCCAGTTCGGTCTCGAAAGTCGGCACGATGTTCCAATTGGCGTATCCCCCAATTCTTTCAATCGCATTGTCGTTGATGCTGATTGCGTTTTGAGAACTCTTGCCAAATAGCATGGAGCCGCGGCCATTGGCATAGAGCGCGAGGCCGCTATCGAGGATTGATCGCCGGACTTCCGCGCCGAGGCTTGGCCCGAAACCATGGAAAGTCTGGCTAGAGTTGACAATATCGTCGAGCGTCGTGAGCGGAGCTTCCACGTGATGATATGTCTGCTGAATGCCCGCGTAGCGACCGCCTGCGGAGAGTTGGCCCGAGAAGGCACCGGCTTGAAAGGTCTGGGTCAGTTCAAAGTCCACAACTTCTAAATCGAGTCCACTGCTAAAGGTCAGGATGTCTCCGGCAGTGGAGGAACTGTTTAAGTAGTTAAGCGGTGCTGCCGAGATGTAGTTGACACTGCCGTCGTTGGTGCGAGTGACAGTCGAAGATTGGTCGAACAGCCAAAATCGCGTGCGGACACCCAGCCCATTTTCTCCTACGTAGCCAAACCAGAGGAGCGGCGACGAATAATAGGAATAAGGGAAATCCGTCTGGCTGTCGACACGGACACCACCGCTCGTCACCTCGGCGGCAAAAGCGGGGTTCGTCGTCCAGTGAGGCTTGATGACGTAGACGCCCGCCCCTCCCACCCAGCCGCCGCGGGGACAGCAACACTCCTGGCAGGTTCCGGCAACGCACTCCTTCATGGTTGGTGATTGCTGCGGAGTTTGCCACGGACCGCCTACTAGGGCATCCACGAGACCGGGCTCCGCGGCGCGATCTTTGGTGGGCATAGGCGGAGCATCTTCCGCTGGCTCCTCAAATCCAGCCGCGTTAACTCCGACATCGTCGTCGGAAATCGTCTCCGCCGCAGCCTGGTCGGCACTCATCAGTCCCATCAAAACACAAATGGCGGCTGCGAAACGGCTGGTGCGCATGGCGTTCTCCCGAAAACTTAAAGTCGGCCAGCGGAATAGTCTCCGTGGCCCTCAAAGTTTCTTTCGGCAGTACGACCGGAATAATCGCCAACGTGCCTTGGAATCCGCAAAAATTGCCCAAAGCCCCCATACCTCGCTAGCGTCTGGGCGAGAATGTCTCAGGCCGCTCGTTTCAGTCCCAAAACGGGCATCAGTGCCGGAGCCGGTCGGGTGAGGGGGAGAGTGGGATCGTTTCGCAGCACTGTCGCAACTTGCTCAAGCTGCTCGACCACGTTTAGGGCGAGGTCCACAAAGATATAGCGCCGGCCGCCAAACTGGCATTCGCCGCCTCCGCTGCCACCCAGCCATTCCTGGCGAATGACGTAACCCATCTGGCTGGCAAGAGCCAGCAGTCGCTCCAGCATTTCGACGGTATGCATCCTAGCTTCTCCATGTCGCCTGTCCGTGGCGGATTATCGGGCCGGATTATAACGCAGACTGCTGATGGGGGCCAGTTCGTTTCGACGATACCCAGAAAGACGTAGTAACAGGCGGGCCAGTACGTACTTACGCAGTTCTAGGAAAGCTGCGCGGCCTGCACAGGCGGGGCATTTGCCTTTACGAAGGAATTGCATGACCAGCATTGCACCAGGCCAGAACATCTCACCAGAAGACCAAATTGCCGCACTGGAGCAGCAACTGGCCGCAGCGCAGAAAATGACTGCTCTGGGGGAACTCGTCAGCACGACCACTCATGAATTCAACAACGTGCTGATGACCATTCTGAATTACGCCCGTTTAGGACTGCGGCACAAAGACGAAGCGACCCGCGACAAAGCCCTGCAAAAAATCCTCGATGCCGGCCAGCGGGCGGCTAAGATCACCGGCAGTGTCCTGGCCATGGCCCGCAATCGTTCCAGCGATTTTGAATCGACCGACCTGGCCAAACTCATTGCTGAGTGCCTGGTGCTGCTCGAGCGGGAACTTTCCAAGTACCGCATTTCCGTGGAGCAGCAGATTGCCTCCGTCCCAGAGGTGCATGCTAACGGCAACCAGATCCAGCAGGTATTGCTCAACCTGTTGATCAACGCCCGTCAGGCGATGCCCAGCGGTGGCCGTGTGCTTATCAAGCTGGAACATGACAAAGCTGCCGGCACCGTGGACCTGACGGTCCGAGATACCGGCAGCGGCATTCCCGCCGACAAGTTGCCCCGCATCTTCGATCGGTTCTATACCACGAAAAAAGGCCCCGACGAAAGTGGCAAAGGGGGAACCGGGTTAGGTTTAGCCACCTGCAAATCGATCATCGACGCCCACCGCGGGCGCGTTCGCGTGGAATCGACCGTCGGCAAAGGGACAGCCTTCATCATCAAGCTGCCCGTCGCCAAGCCCTCTGCCCTTCCTCCACTTGGCTCCTTGTCGGGCATACCTGGTCCAGCCCAGGATGTGCCTTCTCCCCTGACAGCGTCCTGAACCACAGCGGGACGCGGCTCCCCTTAGGTTCCAAAAACTCGATTCCCTCCGGCAAACGGCCTATAACCCGCTCAAGATCCGGATTATTCCAAGTTAATTCGGCCTGTTTTTGCGCCAGCAGCTCCGCCGCAACTTGTTGCTGGAGAATATCTTGCGACATTCTCAACCAGCCACTCTGCAAGAATATTTGCGGCCCCTTGATGCCGACCCATTCGGGGGGGCTATATGCAAGTTTATAACCTGTTTTTCACAAACAAAAACAGAATCGCGCATTCCGTCAGTGGAAACTTCTCTTCCCTTACGACCCAATTGTCAAGGAGCGTGCCTTTCCGGGTAAGCGGGCAGGCGCGAGAGCATCGCACTCTTTAGATGCTTGAAAGTGGTCATTTATTCACTAAGCCGAAAATATTATTTTCCGCTTGGCGCATCGCCCGTGATGGCCGGCAATCCGAAATTACGACTTGCCTTCCAGGATGGCCTTGGCGTCGGGAGCGGTCTTGGGGACTCCTTTTTCGGATTCCTCGGATGTGGCCGGCTTCGCCGCAGCATCGGAGTTCTTGACCTTGTCGAGTTCTTTGACGAGGTCATACGAGTCCGTCAAAAATGGCATCAGGTGCGTAACGTCGGCACCCCCTAGGGTTGCTTCTTCCCACCAACTCTTGGCCAGTTGCAACTGGTCAGGTGTCGCACTGCGATGCACGGCGACGTATGCGCCTTTCACCACGCGAGAAACCGGATCGGATCCCTCCAATTTCATATCCGCGAGAGCCGCGGCGAGTCCGACGGGGAGATCACTGTACTGATAAGTCTTGTTCGTTCCGGCGACTCGCAATATGACCTGTTGTTGATTGGCCTCAATCATGGCAATCATCGTACTGGTGCCCACTTTGAACGACTCTCCACCGTCCATCCCCGTCGCCGCTTGAACCAGACGGTCGTGGAACTGTTTCACCAGCCCTTTTACCTCTTTAAGTCTGGCAAGTTTGCTGCGGTGGTCAGGAAGTTTGGCTAGATTTTCGGCTTTGGTCAGTTCCGCATCGGCATCCGTGAAATTGAATTCGCCAATGGCCGCCTTGGCGGTCTGCAGAGCCTTGCCAAGTTGAATCAATTCCTCTTTCGTTGGCATTTCACCCGCCGGCACTTCCGGCTTAGGTTCAGGTTTTGGCTCGGGCTTAGGTTCTGGCTTGGGCGGCTCTGGTTTCGCAGGTTCCGGTTTGGGAGGCTCTGGTTTTGGCTCTGGCTTCGGTTCAGCCGGCATCTCGGAATTGGGCTTGCTTTCAGGCTCCTTGGGCTTGCTCGATTCGCTTGGATCGGTGGGCTTTGCAGGTTCCGGTTTTGCAGGCTGTGGTTTCACCGGAGAAATCGTTGGCTTCGAGGGAATTACTGGTGGAACCGTAATGGGCGGTGATTTATCAGGGGTAATCGCGGGCGAATTATGCCCCAGCTTTCCTGGATTATTGGCCACGGGGCCGCTGCCACGGTTGCCCCCCGCCGCAAAAAATCCAACGACCGCGACGATAATCAATAAGAGGCCGCCGCCAGCAATCATCATGATTTGCTGAGAGCTCCTTTCGCGTTTCGCAGCGAGCATGGCCGATGTCGCGGAACTACTGCGGATTACCTTGGTGGGTTCGTTGAAAGCATTGGATGAATCAGATGCCGAGGATGAATCAGCCGATGGTTCATCTTTTCTAGCAACCGCAGTCCCGACGGGAATTGCGACCGCGGGGGGCTGCATCATTGCTGCCGATGCCATCGGTGCTCCGTAAGGCATCGCCGTCGGCGTTGAACTTGCCTGACCACCCGCCATCGCCGTTCCTGGAATGGCGACCGGGGCCATCGGATCAAATGCCGCGGGAGCAGGCGGAGAGGGCATATAGGCCTGCGGCCCCATCGGCATTGCCATGGGAGCCCCATACATAGGCGTGGCCATCGGCGGCATCCCACCACCGTACGGCGAGGCCATTTGCGGCCCCCCATATCCCATCGGTGGTGGCATCGGCGCGCCGTAACCGTAGCCGGGTTGCGGCATGGGATAGGCGGCCACAGGAGCCTGTCCACCTTGAGGCGGATAGTAATTCTGCGGATAACCCGGCTGCTGATAAGGACTCTGTTGCTGGGGATACTGCCCCAGCTGCTGCTGATAAGGGCTCGGTTGCTGGGAATATCCACCTGGTTGTTGGTAGGGAGCGGCAGCGTATCCACTTGGCGACTGCTGCGGATTCGAAGCGGGCTGTAGCGGCTGGTAACTTCCCTCTTGCGGTAGGTAATTCGGGGGTGGCGAGTACGACCCCGGAGCCTGGTTTGGCGTCGGCGCTACATCAGGAACCGAATTCGAGGCGCCAGGAGGCAGGATGTCATTGGCTGCCGCTTCCGCATTCGCCTGGGATGCCCAATCTGTTGAATTCGACCGTGCTTCATGTATCGGCGGATTGGGCCTATCGAGTGCTGGTCGAGTCGGTGGGTAAAACGGCGATTCACTGCGGTCCAACGGTTTTGGCTCAGGACTTGTTTGCAAACCCGGCTCCTCGCCATTCGGCTTGGCGGAAGGAGACGGGGAACTGGTTTTGGGCACCATCCCCGGAGGATATCGCGGATCTTGGACTGCCGGCCGAGAATCGCTCTTCTTAGCAGCCATGGCCACCGCTGCCGCCGCCGGGTCGCCTTTCGCTCCCCCTTCCAATTCACGAACGAATTCATCAGCAAACCGCAAATCGTCGTCGTAGGCGGCTTTCTTCTGGTCGTCGAGAAGCAACGACTTTACTTCCTGCAATTCATCCAGGATTTTGGACCACTGAGAGGCGTGCTCCCCAGGTCGTTGTGATCGAATTCTGCGAATCGCCTTGTCCGCCGCCGCTGCAATTCGGTTCTGGTCGCTTTCAAAATCAGGCAGGCCGAGAAGCTTGTAGTGGGTGGTGCTGGCGTTCTTGTTGTCGATTTCCAGCCAGGTCTTATAGGGATCAAATTCTTCGGCCATGATGCTGATTCCTGCCTGGCGAGTAATACCTAACTTAAATCACCGTAGAGACTTGCGAGCACCCATTCATTCTAGGTGAAAGCCTCAATGCACGCTATGGATTCCGTAAAAACGCGCCGGCCTAAAAGGGCGCGCAGCGGATCCCTAATGACTAAAGCGTTGTGAGGCAAGCATTTGTACTCACCAGAGGGCTTTGCGATGTTGTCACGCTTTGGCGTCCGTAAGTTGGGGAAGCATGCTGATCAGAAACCGTGCCAGCCTGTCGGATGCTTTGAGCGCTTCATCCTGCAAATTCCACATATCGGCAGCACTTTGCGGACGAGAGATAACTGCTTTAGCGGCTGCACCCAGCTTGGCCCCCAGGGTGGTTTGCTTCATCAGACGCTCCACTTCTTTGGGTAATTGGTCGTCCACGCCATCGCTGATGATTCGCACGGACAGGAAGCGGGTTTTGAGCCGACGGCAAGTGTCGGCGACGGCATAGGATTCCATGTCGCAAGCAAGAGCCTGGTGCTCTTCGCCGAGTTTGCGTTTGTCGGCAGCAGTGCTGATAAGTTTTTCCACCGTCAGCAGCCGTCCTACATGGAGCCGTTTAGTGGCGGCAACAGCCTCAGGGGAGAGTTTCAAACCCACCTCTAGTCTCTCTCCCTTCAAATTCACGACCTGTTCGGCCATGAAAAAATCCCCTTTACGCGGCCCTTCCGCCAGTCCGCCGGCAAACCCGGCCGACACAACCCAGGCCGGCTCATGAAACTTGATCACCTCCTCGGTCGCTGCCGCCGCTGCTTCCGCTCCGACACCCGATTCCGCGATCACAATTTCCTTGCCTTGCATCGTGCCGGCATGTTCTAAAAACGACTTGCACTTCGTCGCGGTCGCTCCTTTCATCTTGTCGACCAAGCCCCCGGCTTCGACCCCTAACGCAAAGATGAACGCCACGTCGCAGGGGGGGGCGAGTTCCGGTGGCCCTGCCTCCTTGCCTTCTATCGGTGTTGTCTCATCAGGGTTTCCCCCGCGGAGAGTATCCTGGAGGATGGTCTGAAGCTTCCCTTGAGCCGCCTCACGAAGGTACTTATTGACAAGCCAGCGAAGGAGCATGCGGAAATTCCCCGGCGGAGATGGTAACCTACAAGTAGACTGGCAATCGGTGGGCGAACCCGTCGGCACGCGAAGCGTGTCGCCACGACCTATTGTAACCTTCTTTCCCCTACTCCATGCACGCCATTTGTCTGGCTGCGATATTGCTTTCCGCCGATCCCCCCCGGTTTGAGACCGGCGTGCTGCCGCTGTTCACCAAGGCCGGCTGTAATTCCGGTGCATGCCATGGAGCGGCTGCGGGGCGTGGGGGACTCAAGCTTTCGCTCTTTGCGGGAAATCCCACCGGCGACTACGACGCCATCGTGAGAGAACTCGAAGGCCGCCGCATCAATCGGGCCAAACCGTCCGACAGCCTCTTCATCGCCAAGCCGACAGGAATGATGGACCACGAAGGAGGCGTGCGATTTGACTTCGACGGACCCGAGGCAAAGCTGCTGGCTGCTTGGATTACTGCGGGTGCACCGCGTGCGACCTCGGGATTACTAGGAAGCCTCTCGCTAACTCCCCGCGAGATACTGGCTACAACGGTCCCTTTCCAAATGCAGGTCACGGTTTCCGCCCACTCAGATGACGGCACTTCGCGAGACGTGACTGCGAATTCTGTTTTCACTGCCGAAGACGAAACCGCGATCACCATCAGTTCCACAGGGAAGGTGACGGTTCTTCGTCCGGGAAGACATACCGTGATTGTGCGTTACCTTTCGCAAGTGCTGCCGCTTACGATCACCGCCCGAACAGCGGAAACGCGAGTGGATTTCAACTCGACGGCGCGCAACAACTGGATTGATGACGAAATCCTATCCGCGCTTGCCGACCTGGGAGTGATGCCCAGCCCACAGGCGGGCGAAGCCGCCCTACTCCGCCGCCTCTCCCTGAGCTTGACCGGCCGACTGCCGAGCCAATCCGAGGTGAAGAACTATCTTGCCGACAACGCATCCGATAAATACGAACGCCTGGTGGACCGTCTACTCTCCACGGAAGCTTTTGTGGACTTCTGGACCTGGCGTCTTGCCCGACAATTGCGAGTGCGCACGGGTCCCAACGACGAGCGGGGAACTCAGGCCTTTCATCGCTGGATTCGCGAGCAGATCCGCATAGGAAGGCCGCTGGACGAAATGGCCAAGGAGATGCTCGTCGCCAGCGGGGATTCCTGGGAATTTGGCCCGGCAAACTTCCACCGCAGTGCGCCGGAAGCCCGAGCCGAAGCGGAATACCTCAGTGAAGTGTTGCTCGGCATCCGTTTGCGATGTGCCAATTGCCACAATCATCCGCTGGACCGCTGGACTCAGGACGACTACCACGGGTTGGCCGCCATTTTTGCTCGACTGGACCGTGGCCGCATCGTTCGCCTGACGGGTTCGGGCGAAGTCATCCATCCAGCTACGGGCGAGTTCGCCCAACCCCGGATACCTGGAGAGCGATTCCTGGAGACAGCACCGAATACCAATGCGGATCATCGTGGCGAACTTGCGGATTGGATTGTCGGAAAGAAGTCGGGACTGTTCGCCAAAGCCCAGGTCAATCGCTTTTGGAAAGCCATGTTTGGCCGCGGGCTCGTAGAGCCGGCGGATGACCTGCGGGCAACGAACCCCGCGACCCATCCTCGTTTGCTCGAGAAGTTAACGCATGAATTTGAAGCCAGCGGTTACGATTTGCGGCACCTGCTGCGGCTGATTGCCATGTCTGCGGCGTATCAGCGAGGCGGAGTCGCCGCCAGTGGTGGCGATGAATCTTCAGGCGAACAGTTTTATGCCGGCTATCCACGGCATGCACTGGAAGCGGAGGTTCTCCTCGATGCCATCGGCGATGTAACCGGCCTGCCGGAAAGCTTCGCCAATCAACGACCGGGGACGCGAGCAATCGAACTTGTTGACTTGGCCAGGCCCGCGACAGCCCTTAGTGTTTTGGGTGCCTGTTCCCGACAAGAGAGTTGCGAAACCGCTCCCATGGCACGCGACCCGCTGGGCCAACTGACGACGCAACTTCATTGGCTTAATGGCAAGCTGCTCAATGAGCGGCTGGAAAACGAAGGTGGAATTCTTGCCGTTCTGGAAAAAGAGGACGTGCCTGTGGATGGGATTGTTGAACAGATTTACCTTCGCGCCAACAGCCGGCTACCTTCCCAGCGGGAAAGGGATTTTTGGGCCAAGGAACTCAGAGAGAATTCAAGCGAAGCAGCGCCAAGGAAGCTGCAAGATTTCCTCTGGGCCATTCTTTCCAGTCCTGAATTCACTTCCAATCATTGAAATGACCTTACCCGAATTCTTTGTCGAACTTCCTCGGGAATTCACCTCCCGTTTTGGCCCGCTACTGGGGGGACTCAGCAAGTCCACAATTGCGGACGGGCAGCCAATGGAACCGGCTCTGGTCCCCGAGGCAGGAAAAGGAAGTCTACTGAAGTGCTTCTCGTTTGTTGCCGGAAAAGATGTGGAGATCGTTCTCGTTGGGGCCAAAAAGGATGCGGACGGAAAGCCGCTGGAAGTCAAGGAAACTTTGACCTATCGGCAAGATGTCGCCGGAAGCGACCTGGTTTACGACCTGACCGGAGAGTTCATGCAAGGCAAGGCCCGCCCCTTCGATTGCGACTTGCAAAAGCAACCTGCCCGACTATACGCCCTGCTCCCTTTTCAGGTTGAATCTTTGTTGGTCGATGCGGAATTAATGTCAGGCAAGTTAATCCTCAAAGTCGAATTTCGAAATGGCTTGGAGAAACGGGTTCGAGGCGCACTTCCCTGCCATGCCGAGTTGCGAATGCCTGATGGCAAAGTGGCTTGGGAAAAGTATTTGGCGACTTCCACCGACGGCACGCTCACCGCAACGGCTGATATGCCGCCTGGGGGGCCCACCGGCAAATGGACGATCATCGTCCGCTCGCTGCTGGATGGCAAACTGGTAACATTGTCGTTGGAAGCCGGCGCACAAGCTGGAGAGTAACGATTCTCGCTTTCGGCATATCCAATCAATTTGACATTCACCGCGGTGTTGGATTTCGATTATGAAAATCAGGCTCTGTCAGGACAAACAGGAACTCGGCACCCTCGCCGCAAACGACGGAGCCGATGCAATTCGCCGAGCCATCACCTATCGCGGCCAGGCCAACGTGACGGTCGCCACAGGTGCCTCGCAGTTTGAAATGCTAGCCGAATTGGTGAAAGCATCGGACATCGATTGGGGCAAGGTGGTTTTCTTCCACCTCGACGAGTATCCCGGCATGCCCGAAAGCCATCCGGCTTCATTCAAAAAGTACCTCACGGAGCGGCTGGTGCAGAAGCTGCCAGCGGCACCTAAGGCGTTTCATTTTATCAATAGCCTCGCCGACTCGGCTGCGGAGTGCCGTCGAGTGGGGGACATCATCAAACTGCATCCGATTGACGTCGCCTTTATCGGCATCGGGGAGAACGCCCATCTGGCATTCAACGATCCCCCGGCGGACTTCGCGACGGAAGAGCCCTTCATCCTGGCATCGCTCGACGAGCCCTGCCGCCGCCAGCAGTTTGGAGAAGGTTGGTTTGAGAAATTCGAGGACGTGCCGACAAAAGCAATTTCCATGTCTGTCCGCGAGATCATGAAAGCTGCCAAGTTAATTTGCAGCGTCCCCGAACCCCGCAAAGCCCAAGCCGTGAAAGCCGCACTGGAAGGGCCGATCACTCCGCAGGTCCCTGCGAGCATCTTGCAGCAGCACGGCGACGTGACGGTCTATTTGGATCCCGATTCGGCAGCGCTGCTAGGCGCAAAATGAGCTACTGCATCGCCTCTTGCAATGTCCGCACATACTCCCCAACCTCTTTCACCACTTCGGCGCGCGGCCGCGTTGCGGCCTGAGCCACGCGCCGCACAATGGCAGAACCAACGATAAGTCCATCGGCTGCGGGTGCAAGCAGCTTCACATGCTCCGGCTGGCTGATGCCAAATCCGATACAAATGGGGAGCTTGGTCTGTGTTCGCAGCCAACCGACATTTTCCAACAATTCCGGCGGCAACTGCGTTCGTTCGCCGGTGATGCCCGTCACCGAGACGTAATACAAGAATCCGCTAGAAGAATTCGCAATTCGCACCGCCCGTTCCCGCGGCGTGGTCGGCGTAACGAGTTGAATCAGGCTGAAGTCGGCTTTCCGGCATATCGCCGCCAGGGACTCCGCTTCTTCGACCAGCAGATCAGGAACAATTGCGCCGCTGACGCCGGCTGCTTGCGCCTCGGCAACATACCGCTCGGCCCCATAACGATAGATGATGGCGTAACTCACCATCGTCACGCGGGGCATCTTTACGTCCCCCTTCAGTCCGCGAAGCATCTCCAGAATCTGCCCTACCTTGATCTTCTTTTCGAGTGCCCGCGTGTAGGAAGCCTGAATCACCGGCCCGTCCGCAATCGGATCGCTATACGGAATGCCGACTTCGCACATCGAAGAACCGACCCGGTCAAGTTCGCGAATGACCTGGCCCGTGAATTCCAAATCGGGATCGCCAGCCGTAACAAACGGCATCAAGGCCTTGCGACCTTGGGAGCGGAGAGTTGAGAAGAGTTGATCGATGGAGGACATAATGTGGACCGCTCACTCTGTGAGCGGAAAGGGCGATCAGGGGGCGTCAGCCCCCTGATATTTACTGATAATTCGAATTCGCAATTGAGTTGGTCGTAATGGCCATTATCAGGGGGCTGACGCCCCCTGCTCGCCTCTTAGTCGGGCAATCTCTGCGGCGTCTTTGTCGCCCCGTCCGGAAAGGCAGATGACGAGGTTCTGATCTTTCTTCATAGTGCCGGCAATTTCCATGGCCTTGAAAACAGCGTGGCTGCTTTCCAGAGCGGGCAAAATCCCTTCGCACTGGGCAAGCGCGTCGAATCCACGGAGGGCATCGCCATCTTCGCAGTAGGTATATTCCGCCCGGCCTGTCTCCTTCCAGTAACTGTGCTCCGGTCCGACGCCAGGATAATCGAGACCTGCGGAAATGGAATGCACGTCGCACGTCTGCCCGTCTTCATCCTGCATCACATAGCTATAGCTGCCGTGCAAGACGCCTGGGAAGCCGTGGCTGAGGGGAGCGGCATGTTGTCCCGGCTGGGGGCAACGTCCGCCGGCTTCCACGCCAACGAGACGGACACTGCGGTCTTCCACGAATGGAAAAAACATTCCCGCCGCGTTGCTGCCCCCGCCAACACAAGCCACGACGGCATCTGGCAACTTGCCAAGTCGGTCGAGCGATTGTTCGCGGGCTTCTCGCCCGATGACCGATTGAAAATCGCGGACCATCAGCGGAAACGGGTGCGGACCGATGACGGAGCCGATGATGTAGTGTGTGGTCTCCACGGAAGCCATCCAGTCCCGCATCGCCTCATTGACAGCATCTCGCAAAGTCCGTGAGCCGCTCGTGACCGGCCGCACCTCTGCCCCCAGCAATTTCATGCTATTCACGTTGGGGGCCTGGCGGCGAATGTCCTCTTCCCCCATGTAAACGACGCAAGGGATGCCGAAATGGGCACACGCGGTTGCCGTCGCCACGCCATGTTGCCCCGCCCCGGTTTCGGCAATCACCCGCCCCTTCTTCATGCGGATGGTTAGCAGGGCTTGGCCGATGGTGTTGTTGATCTTATGAGCCCCGGTGTGATTCAGATCCTCCCGCTTGAGCCAGATCTGCGCCCCGCCACACTTCTCCGTCAGCCGCTTGGCGAAATAAAACGGACTAGGGCGGCCGACGAAGTTTTTCAGCAGATCATCGAGTTCCGCCTGGAAGGCTGGGTCCTGGCGAGCCTGGTCGTATTCGCGGGTTAATTCCTCCAAGGCACGCGTGAGGGTTTCCGGTACATACCGACCGCCGAACTCGCCAAACCGGCCAGACTGGTCTGGTACCTGGGCGGAAGCGGGAGTTTTCAACGTGACAGCCATAACATTCATTGCTGCTGGGAGAGGCTCAGGCGAGGAGGTTTTGGT
>CAYUJE010000007.1:0-9545 GCA_964444865.1 uncultured Pirellulaceae bacterium
CGGCGTGTTGCGGTGTGGCCTGGCCATGAAGGAAAATGCTAACCGAACCGACCTCTCCTGTCAACAAAGAGGCCTGACCCCTTTGTCATCTCCACAAATTGCCGGCTGGAACGACGAGTTCCTCGCTGAAGTCCTGACAGGGCAACAGCTTTGATACGCGGTGGCCGTGGCATCAGCTTTGGGCTTCAGGACAATTTCGGAATCGCGGGACCGGAAAAATCGCTTGCAGGCAACCAATTGCCCTTCAGCCGACGGCACTGGGTTGCCATGCCGCAGTGGATTCTATAGAATTAATCACTGGCTCTCCAGAATACAGCCGCCTCGGGTTTCAGCAGACATGAGACGGTCCCACCTGATAAATTCCCTCCCATGACTCTCCTGAACGGCAAAACGCTGCGCTGGGACCACGGCCTTCGCCGGCAGGCCATCGTCGAGTCATTGCTGGCGGACGTGTTTGAGGGAAGGCTCTCCGCGGGGCAACATTTGGTGACGCAAGATTTGGCGGTGCGATTCAACGTCAGCCATACGCCGATTCGGGAAGCCTTGGTCGCCCTCGCCGGGATTGGCATTATTGATCTGCTTCCCAACCGGGGGGCGATTGTTCGCCCGGTGACGAGCAAAGACGTGCGCGAGATTGCCCAGGTACGCCGCGTGCTGGAATGCGAAGCGACTCGCCGGGCTTGTGGCCGGACCGATCTGGGGGAACTCGAATCACTCGCTGCCGATTTGCGGCGGCTGGTGAAAGCATCCGCCAAAGGGGGACCTCGGTTCATCGAAGAGGCCCGCGCCACTGATAGCCGGCTGCATGACCTGGTCGCGGCGAGTTGCGGCAATGACTTTTTACGCAGCGAACTGAGCCGGCTGAAGATTTTGTTCCGCGCGTTTCGAGACGTCGCCTGGGCCTATGTCAGTGCCCGCAACGATTATCGCCGTCTGGCGGACGAAGCCGAGGAGCACCTGGCGATTGTCGAAGCATTGCTCGCCGGCAACGCCAAAGAGGCTTCCCGGGCAATGTCTCGCCACATTCGCAGCGGTGTGAAATACTGGAGCCGGGCGGTGCCGGCTGTGGTAGAAAGCACCGCAGCCAGTAAGCCTCGTGTATCGAAAACTCCAAAATCAGAAATCTCAAATCTCAAACAAATTCAAGTTGCGAAGTCGAGAAATGAGAAATGATCATGGCATTCCTTTTCCCAATTCCAATTTCCTCATTCCAAATTGTTTGAGATTTGATATTTCCATTTTCTGATGATCGTCTCTAAAGGGACTCTACGATGATACGCCAACTTGCATTCACATTCCTCCTCTTCTTGAGCCTGGCCACTTCAGCCTCCGCAGCTGACAAGCTGGAGTACAACCGGGACATCCGCCCGATTCTGGCGGAAAACTGCTTTGCCTGCCACGGCCCGGATAGCGCCGCCCGCAAGGCGGACCTGCGGCTCGACCGGCGTGAAATGGCGATGGAATCGACGGCAATTGTTCCGGGGAGTCCCGAAAAGAGCGAGCTAGTGAAACGCATTCTTTCGGCCGATGCCGATGAGCGGATGCCCCCCCCGGAAACCAAGAAAGAACTGACCGCCGCTCAAAAAGAAACCCTCCGCCGCTGGATTGCCGAAGGAGCCGAGTATCAACCGCACTGGTCGTTTATCGCACCCATGCGGCCGCAGCTTCCCGCGGTGAAGAACGGTGCCTGGGTGAGAAACCCGATGGATGCCTTTGTCCTGGCTCGGTTGGAAGCGATGGGGCTTTCCCCCGCTCCCGAAGCCGACAAGCGGACGTTGGCCCGTCGCCTCAGTCTCGACATCACGGGGCTTCCTCCCGCGCCAGAACTGGTCGAGAAGTTTGTAAGCGACAGCGACCCGAATGCCTACGAGAAGCTCATCGACGAGTTGATGCAGTCCAAGCATTGGGGAGAGCATCGGGCACGCTACTGGCTCGATGCGGCTCGCTATGCCGACACAAATGGCATTCACTTCGATAACTTCCGCGAAAACTGGGCCTATCGGGACTGGCTGGTTGGGGCGTTCAACCGCAACCTGCCGTTCGATCAGTTCACCACGGAGCAACTTGCCGGGGACTTGCTCCCCAATCGTACGCTTGATCAGCAAATCGCCTCCGGCTTCAATCGCTGCAACATTACGACGAACGAAGGAGGAACGATTCCCGAAGAGTATCTCGTCCTCTATGACCGGGACCGGACCGAGACCACATCACAGGTCTGGCTCGGCTTGACCACTGGCTGTGCGGTTTGCCACGATCACAAGTTCGACCCGCTGACGCAAAAGGAGTTCTATGAACTCGCGGCGTTTTTCAATAACACCACGCAAGCCGCCATGGACGGCAACATCAAGGACACGCCGCCGATTGTGCCAGTCCCCAGTGCCGAGGACCGACCGCGGCTCACGGCTTTGGAAAAGGAGTTGACTGACTCTCGCGCCGCCGTGGAAGCTCGCAAAACCGCCGCGAAGGGGGATTACGATGCCTGGCTGGCTTCGGCCAATGTGGAATCTTTGGTGAAGAGCCTCCCCACCAAGGATCTTTATTTGTCGGCACCTTTGAATGAAGGCGACGGCAAGACAACGAAGATCCAGATTGAAAACCAGGAACAAGCGGTGCCGCTGACGGATTCCGTCAAATGGCAGCCCGGAGCTTCCGGCGGCAAGGCCGTGCAAACGCAGGGGACGGGCTTTGAATTGGCGAGTGCTGCCGACTTTGAAAAAGATCAGCCGTTCTCCGTATCGGCCTGGATCATGATTCCGCCGAACGATTCCCAAGGGGCCATCTGTTCTCGAATGGACAATGCCAAGGACTACCGTGGCTGGGATTTTTGGGTGCAAGCCCGCCGCGTGGGGACTCACATCGTTAACACGTGGCCGGGAGACGCCCTCAAGGTCGTCGCCGCCGAACAGGTTCCGGCCAACCAGTGGACCCACGTTACCGTTACTTACGACGGCTCGGGCAAGGCGAGCGGCGTGAAGGTCTTTTACAACGGGCAGCCGCAGAAGACCAACGTGGAAGCGGACAAACTGCAAAACACGATTCGCACCACCGTGCCCTTCAAACTTGGCCAGCGTAACACCAGCGAGCCTCTCAGCGGGCTTACCATCCAGGACTTGCGAATCTACAAGCAATCCCTCACACCGGCTGAAATCGAATCCCTCGCCAAAGTCAGTCGCTTCGCCGGCATACTGACCAAGGCCGCCGATCAACGGACCGATGCGGAGAAAAGCGAGCTCTATCAGTGGTGGCTCGGCGCGTTCGACAAGTCTTTTCAGGACGCGACTTCCAAGGTCAGCAGCTTGGAGAAAGAGCAGGCCGCCATCAAGGCTCGCGGCACCGTGGCCCATGTGATGCAAGAGAAACCCGAGGAGCCAGGTGCGTTTGTCCTTTTCCGGGGTGAGTATGACAAGCGCCGCGACCCCGTGAAGGCAGGCACGCCGGGCTTTCTGCCGCCATTTCCCGAGGGGGCGTCCAAGAATCGGCTCGGACTAGCCCAGTGGTTATTGCGGGAAGATCATCCGCTGACGGCCCGCGTGACGGTCAATCGCTTCTGGCAGGAGGTTTTTGGCACCGGCCTGGTTCGGACGTCGGGAGACTTTGGTGTTAGCGGTGAATTGCCGAGCAATGCGGAACTCCTGGACTGGCTGGCGGTGGAATTCCGTTCGCCAGCCGATGGGTCCGCCCCCTGGGACATCAAGCGTTTCTTCAAACAGATCTTGATGAGCAATACCTATCGCCAGGCCGCCATCGCTACGCCGGAGAAGCTCGATAAGGATGCCGACAATCGCAACTTCAGCCGTGGTCCGCGATTCCGGATGGATGGAGAAATGATCCGCGATTACGCCTTGGCCGCGACCGGCGTGCTGGTTCCCAAAATCGGCGGCCCGAGCGTGAAGCCCTATCAACCCGAAGGAGTGTGGGAAGCGGTTGCCATGATCGGGAGCAACACGCGGGACTACAAGCCGGATACCGGCGAGAATCTCTACCGCCGCAGTCTCTACACCTTCTGGAAGCGCTCGGCTCCGCCGGCATCGATGGAAATCTTCGGTGCCCCCAATCGCGAAACGTGCACCGTCCGCCGCGAACGAACCAACACGCCGCTGCAGGCTCTCGTGACCCTCAACGACGTGCAGTTCATCGAGGCCGCCCGGCATCTAGCTCAGACTGCATTGAAGAGCGGCGGTAGCAAGGATGACGAACGACTCGACTTCGTAGCCCGTCGCCTCCTCGCCCGACCGTTCCGTGCCGAAGAGTTACCGGTGGTTCAAACCTCGCTCGCGGAGCTGCAAAAGTTCTACGCCGCCCACGCCGACGACGCGAAGAAGCTCATCAGCGAAGGAGAATCCAAAGCGGATGCCTCGCTCGACCCGACTTCGCTTGCCGCTTGGACCATGCTGGTGAATGAGCTGATGAATTTGGACGAGGTGCTCAATAAATGACCCAACGTCGGTTTGAGGTCACAATTTGTGACTTCAAGTTTTACTAACAATTTCGCTCAAAAAGATAACGAGCTTTCCACCCACGGAGCCCGCTCATGAATCCCCTCGAAAACATCCGCCAGAACCTCACCCGCCGCCACTTCTTCCAGCAGGGCTCGCACCTTCTGGGCGGGGCCGCCCTCGCTTCGTTGATCGGAAACGCGTCGGCTGGGCTCGGCGCGGACGTGGCACAGAAGAAGGCTCCCGCCCGCCCCAATCTCACCAATTTTCCCGGCAAGGCCAAGCATGTCATTTACATGCACATGGTCGGCGGGCCGCCGCAGATGGACTTGTACGACTATAAGCCGGTCATGAACGAGTGGTATGACAAGGACTTGCCGGACAGCGTCCGGATGGGGCAGCGGCTGACGACCATGACTTCGGGACAGAAGCGGTTTCCCATCGCCCCGTCAAAGTTCAAGTTCGCCCAGCACGGCAAGAGCGGCATGTGGGTTACCGAGTTATTGCCCTACACCGCCAAGATGGTGGACGAGATGTGCTTTATCCGGAGTATGCACACCGAAGCCATCAACCATGAACCGGCCATCAGCTACATGCAGACCGGCAACCAGAACACCGGTCGCCCCTGCCTCGGGGCGTGGGCATCGTACGGGCTCGGCTCGCTCAACGACGACCTGCCGACGTTTGTCGTGCTCGTCGCCAAGCCGACCAACGTGGAGCAAGTGCAGGCCATTTCCGCCCGCATCTGGTCGAGCGGTTATCTCTCGGGCGACCACGCCGGCGTCAGCTTCCGCAGCGGAGGGGACCCGATTCTCTACATCAACAACCCGCAGGGCGTGCCGATGGAAGTCCGCCGCCACACGCTCGACGGCCTTAAGAAGCTCAACGAACTCAACCATCAGCTGACGCTTGACCCCGAAACGGCCACCCGCATCCAGCAATACGAACTGGCGTTCCGCATGCAGTCCAGCGTGCCGGAACTCACCAACATCGCCAGTGAGCCGGAAAGCACCTTCGCTCTCTACGGTGACTCCGCCAAAAAGCCGGGGAGCTTTGGCCACACGGTTCTCATGGCTCGACGGATGGTGGAGCGCGGCGTCCGCTTTGTGCAGATTTATCACAACAACTGGGATACGCACGCCAACGTCGCCGGCCGCCTCCCCGACCAGTGCCGCGACGTGGACCAGCCTTGCTGGGGCCTGATTCAAGACCTGAAGCAGCGCGGCCTCCTCGACGAAACGCTGGTCATCTGGGGTGGTGAATTCGGCCGCACCATCTACTCTCAGGGAGGCGTCTCGAAGGAAAACTACGGCCGCGACCACCATCCCCGGTGCTTCACTATGTGGATGGCAGGCGGCGGCAGCCGTGGCGGGCAGATTTATGGCGAGACGGACGACTTCTCTTACAACATCACTAAAGACCCCTGCCACATCCACGATTTCCACGCCACGGTCCTGAACCTTCTCGGCTTCGACCACGAACGGTTCACCTTCCGCTACCAGGGGCTCGACCAACGGCTGACGGGTGTGGAGCCGGCGAAGGTGATCAAGGAACTTTTGGCCTAGTACATTGGGTAGGATGGGACTTCAGTCCCGTCCGTGATTTCACTAGGTAAGAGGGACGGGACTGGAGTCCCATCCTACTTGTCCACGAGGATCTTCCCATGACGAACCTCTCGCGTTTGCTCCTGGCGCTGTTAGTCTCGCTGTGCTGCATCGTCTCAACCGCTGCCGGCGAGGAACCACGCCCCAACATCATCTTCCTCACCTGCGAGGACATCTCGCCCAACCTCGGCTGCTATGGCGATCCCGATGCCCTTACGCCCAACCTCGATAAATTCGCGGCTCAAGGTGCCCGCTTCACGCGGGCCTTCACGCATGCTCCGGTCTGCGCCCCAAGCCGTAGCGGTCTGATTACCGGCATGTATCCCACCACGCTCGGCAGTCATCACATGCGGTCGAAGCTGACCAAGACTCCGCCACTTTTCGTGGATTACCTGCGCAAGGCCGGCTACACCGTCTGCTGGCCGACCGCGGGCGGAGGCGGCATCGGCAAGACTGATTTCAATTTCGACGTCCCCAAGGGCTGGGTCGATGTGACGGCTGACTGGACGAAGCAGCCGGAAGTTCTGAAAGAGCCGTTCTTCGCCATCTACAACATCACCGTCACGCACGAGAGCCAGGCCCGCGCGACGAAGGCCCAGCAGGTTAAAAACACCGCCCGCCTCCAGCCCTCCGAACATCGCGACCCAGCGAAAGTGAAACTGCCGCCGTACTATCCCGACACGGAAGCAACCCGCAAATGCGTGGCAGACTATCACGACAACATCACCGCCATGGACTACGCGATGGGGGATGTGCTGAAAATGCTCGATGCAAAACACCTGAGCGACAACACCATCGTCGTTTTCTTTGGCGATCACGGCTCCGGATTAACCCGCTGCAAACGTTGGCCCTATGACAGCGGGCTGCGTGTCCCCTTCATGGTCCGCTGGCCGGGCAAAATCCAGCCCGGCAGCGTGCGCGACGACTTGGTCTGCTTCCTGGACCTCGCCCCCACGGTTCTCGCCCTCGCCGGCGCGGAGGTTCCCTCGCAGATGCAAGGGCGCGTGATGCTCGGCGACAAGACTCAGCCGCCGCCAAAATACTTGTTCGCCGCCCGCGACCGGATGGACGAAACCTATGACCGAATCCGCTCGGTCCGCGGCCCACGATACCGCTACATCCGCAACTTCCACCCCGAGTTGCCGTACTTTCAATACATCAACTACATGGACGAAATGCCCATCCTGCAAGACTGGCGTCGGCTCGCTTTCGCCGGCAAACTCAACGAAACTCAAATGCTCTTCATGAGCCGCACCAAACCTCGCGAAGAACTCTACGACCTGGAAAATGACCCTTATGAAACGGTCAATTTGGCCCTAGCCGAATCCGTCCAACTCCAGAATGTTCGGCAAGAAATGTCAGCCGCCCTCGATAAGTGGATGGTGGACACCAAGGACCTCGGCGGCGTCCCCGAAAAGGAATTGATCCAGCAAGGCGTCGTCAAGGACGTTCTCTCCACCGAATACGATGCCCGCGTCAAGCTCCACCCCAAAACCCCGCCGGTGCCATAACGGCCCCCCGCGAATCTCGCGGCAGAAAAATCCGCAGGAGCCGAAGCGGGACTTGAATCGGTCGACACAACTTGTCGCAATGCAAAAGATTTGTTAGGCGCCTTGCGGCGTACCCCGCAGACAGCGAAGTAAGCTGCTAAGTCGGCAGTCTTCCGCTTGTTGCTCGGGGTTGGCGCGCTGGGGACGGGGTTACTTCGCCTGCTCGGTCGACTTGGGCTTCGGTTCTGGCTCAATAGAGAGTCCGCCGCTGGAGCGGAGGGTGACGCGGTAGGATTTTCCCTTTTGCACCCGCATGTTGGGAGCTTCGCCACTGGCGGCGCGGATTCCCATTTCCTTGGCCTTGTCGGGATCGTTGGCGATTTCCCAGAAGTCGTCCCAGATTTTTCGCTCGAATTCCGTTTCCTGGCCGCCGCGGGCGTAGCCCGTGGGGCGCGTGCCGCGGCGGTCGAGCGGAAATCCCTCGATGGGCTGTTGCTGTTCGCCATAGATGCGGTTGAAAATGCAAAGGGATGTGCTGCGATCCAGATCCTTCTCCTCGATGTACTTGTCCTCGAATTTCACCACCCAGCTATCGATGTAAACGAGGTCCCCTTTGATATCAAACACGCGGGCGGGGTCGGACTTGTAGGGAACTCCCTCGTCATTGAGTTCCACAAATTCGACCGTGCTGTAGAGGTCTCCTTTGTCGCCTCGCTTCTCTTGATTGACCACCGTCAGTCGGGCGAGGCGATGATCCACCTTGAGCAGCGCCAGCCGGGTCTGCAGCTTTTCGATATCCTTATTCAGGGCGACGATTTTGACTTCTTTCTCCTGGATCGTTTTGGCAGCCGTGGCGAGTTCGGCTTGTTTGGCTTCGAGTTGCTTGGTGGCATCGGCCAGTTTCAGGGCGTTCTCAAGCGCTTCCTGCTCCTTGGAGTAGTACTTGCTGTAGGCGAACCAACCGCCGCCGCCGAGTCCGCCGAGCACGATGACCGCCAGGACCGTGCGGACGAAGCTGTTGAGCGTGGACAGGTTTTCCATGATTCCGGGCATAGGAGAATTCCGAATGGCGAATGGCGAATGGAATTAGGTTCCTAAGAGTATTCGGACGGCAGCCGCAATATTGTCCTGGGCCATCAGGCTTTCGCCGACGAGCATGGCTTCCACGCCTGCCTCCTGCAAACGTAGCACATCCTGCCGGGTATGAATCCCGCTTTCGCCCACCAATACCGCATCCAGCGGCACTTTTTCCCGCAGGCGGATGGTGTGGCCGAGGTCGGTGACGAACGTCCGCAAATCGCGGTTATTCACGCCGATGAGCTGCGCCCCGGCAGCCAACACACGAGGAAGGTTTTCCGGATCGTAGAACTCAACCAGCGGAGTCATTCCCAATTCCAGCGTCTCATTGTGCAGCTTGCGGAGGTTGCAATCGTCCAGGCACTCGACAATGAGCAGCACGGCATCCGCCCCGGCGGCTCGTGCTTCCAGCAATTGATAGCTATCGAGAATGAAGTCTTTGCGCAGGAGCGGTAACTTGACTGCGGCGCGGATCTGCCGCAGGTAATCGAGGCTCCCCTGAAAAAACGGCTCATCCGTCAGCACGCTGAGGCAACTCGCACCGGCGACTTCGTACGCGAGCGCAATTCTCACCGGATCGAAATCCTTACGGATCACTCCCTTGCTCGGGCTGGCCTTCTTCACCTCCGCAATCAGCTTGATGCTGCCGCCCGCGGCGAGAGGAGCAAAGAAATCTCGCACCGGGGGAGCATCCTGAAGCTGCTCCCGCAGCCGCTCCGCGGAGAGTATTGCTTTGGCGCGCACAATCTCCTGGCGTTTACTGGCAACGATTTCATCAAGAATGGTCAAGCAAGCAGTCTTTCGTTCCGAGAGTCAAATCCTGTCTACCGCTTTACATAAGGAGCGAGTTGCTGAACGAACGTGGCGTGTTCGGCTAAGGCAAGGCCCTGGTCGAGCACTTCCAGCACCCGCTTGCCATCGCCGCGAATCATCGCCGC
>CAYUJE010000007.1:9645-43782 GCA_964444865.1 uncultured Pirellulaceae bacterium
CATCGCCGCGAATCATCGCCGCCACATCCAGCCAAAGACCTGGGCAGCGCCGGCTGCGGATGATCCCGGCGGAATCGGGAACCAGGGATAGGAACTGGCCGTTTTCGAGTACGAACCAGTCGATGGCGTCTTCGGTGGTTCTCCAGACAATGTATTCACGGACTCCATGGCGCTCGTAGAGTTGCTTCTTTTTGTGTAAATCAATGCTGGCGGACGAGGCCGCCACTTCCGCGATCAAGTCGAGTGGACCTTCCAGGTATCCATCCGCATTGACCGTGGCACCACTTCCCAGTGCGGTCGGCAGGAAGAGATAGCAATCGGGCTGCGGCTCATTGGCGTCATCGAGTTCGACCGAAGCGTTGTCGCCAAATTCCAGGCCTGGCGTTTCGCAACAATAAGCCATAATCCAACCCAGCACGAGCGCATGCGGCTGTCCATGCTGCCGATGCCGAAGTGCAGCTCCCAAATAAACAACTCCGTCAATAAGTTCCGCCCGCTTCAAATTCGGCATCGCTTCCCAGCGGCGCACGAATTCCTGGCGCGTCAGATGATCGCCGTTTTCCAGCAGCGGGACGTCAGGACGAGACGTCTTGCGAACCGCGGGAGCTATTAAAGTGGACATGGCAAAGCACGCCTGGAGACGAGAAACAGACCTCTTAAATATAATACATCCCATCCCCCTGCCCGCGTAGCTTTTGAGCCAGCTCCGCAAAGGTGATTTCGCCAAGTTTTTCCTGCTCCAGAGCGGCGATTGTCTGCCAGGAATCCAGCAGAACGCGAGTCGCGGAAGTGGAAATGCCGGCACTGGATTTGATTTGGCCCGACTGGCCGTCGATGACTCCCATCACTTGTCCCAGCGTGATTTCGTCGGGAGCTTTTGCGAGCCTATAACCTCCAGCCGCCCCGCGTGTGCTGACGACAAGGCCGGCCCCCTTGAGTTGCAAAAGAATCTGGACGAGAAACCGCGAGGGAATACCGTGGGGGTCGGCGATTTCGCGGATGCGAACAGGCTGACCGCTGGAGTGCCGCGCAGCCAAGGCCAGGACCGCGATGCAGGCATATTCGGTTCTGGCGGAAATGATCACGGAATTGCGTCGAGAAACTGGTTTACTGAGGCAGAAGCCTGCCTGCTCGCTATTACAGAACGGACGCGTGTTGAATTGCCAAACCAGTTCCAGAGAGACAAACTATGTCTCCAGGTCGTCCTTGCCCGGCTCAAGAGGTGCTTTGTTTTCCTCGATGATTTGCTCCTCGCGCCAGGGCTTCTTTTCCTTGTAGCCTTCCAGTTCCTTGCCGAGTTGTTCTTCGTTCTCGGTCCCTTTGCCGAGTTCCACCGCCTTGGTAGACCATTTGATGGCGTTTTCAAAGTCCCCTGCTTCGGCGTAGCCGCTGGCGAGGGTGCTGAGAATATGAGGCTTGTTGTATTCCGTCAATTCGCAGGCTTGCTTGCCGTATTCGATGGCTTTTTTTGCGTCACGAACATTGTCATGCGTGGAGGTGGCCAAAACCCAGGCCAGGTTGTTCAGTACGCCTGTGTCTTTGGGGTCGATCTTCAGGGACTTTTCGTAATCGGCAACCGCTTCCGCATGTTTGCCAATGCTGAGCAGGGCATCGCCGCGAGAGCGAAGTGCATCGGCATTCTTTTCGTTGTCGGCAATGACGTTATCCAGAACTTCAATCGCCATGCGCGGCCGCTTATCGGCTGCCAGGTACATGGCCATTTGCAGACGATATTCCTCATTCTTGGGATCGCTGTGCAGCAGTTTCTTGATTTCGGCAATCGCCGCGCCGAATTTCTTTTCCGATGCCGCCAGGCGGCTGCGGAGCAGGACGGCATCGGGCAGATCAGGAACCAGCCGCAGAAGCAGGTCTGAGTCTTTCTTGGCCTTATCAAAGTTCTTCATCGCGGCATGGACCTGGCTTCTCATGAGCAGTCCCAGCAGGTTGCGGGGATCAAGATCGAGTACCTTGTCGAGATCCTCCAAGGCCTTTTGCTCGTCTTCCTTCATCGCGTAAAGTCCAGCCCGCAGTAAATAACCGCCCGGCTGTTTGGGGTTCAACCCAATGAGCTTCTCGATGTATTTGAGTGCTTCGTCATATTTCTTGAGCTTGCTCAAAACCTGCGAGATGGCTTCCAGAGCCATTTGGTTGTCGGCATCAGCCGCCAGGAGCTGTGTGAGGTCGTCGAGGGCTTTGTCGTTTTCGCCTTTTTCGCTGTAGAGAAGGGCTCGGCCTTGTCTGGCCTGCACATTTTTTGGGTCAGCTTTTACGGCGAGGTCGAAATTTTCCAGCTTCGCATCCTTATTCTCAAGCATCCTTCCTTTGAGGATATAGGCCTTGGAAAGTTCAGGAGGATTGTCCTTCAGGAGCTTGATCGCTTCGTCGATGGCGTCGTTGGCCGCTTTTTCGTCGCCTCCCTGAACTTCGGCGTTGAGGCGGGCAATTAACAAATAGACGTCGGGCAGCTTGGGATTGTGCTTCTTGGCCTTCTCCAGATTCTTCAGCGCGATTTGCCGCACCAACTGCCAACTCGGATTGCGTGGCGGTTCCAGGACGGCCTTGGCCGAGCGTTCCGCATGCTGGTAGAGCGTTGCCGCCGCCAATTCATGGGCGGATTGTTCCTGCTTCTTGTCTAGTCCCTTGGTAATGGCACTTTCGGCCAAGGCGATGACCTTTTCGAAATCGGCCAGCGTATTCGCGTCGATGATTGCATCGGCGGCTTCATCGAGATCCTTCTGACCTTCCCCTTCACCATGGGCCAGACTGGCAATCACAGAAAACGAGAAGAGAATCAGAAGGGAAACGGAAAGTCGGCGCATGTTATCAACCTCTATATCAATAGCGGTGGGTCTGGGGGCTGGTTCAGGCAGGTCATGCCGAGCCTCCAGCTTCCATTATGCCGTCTTCTGCACCCAGACGCTATGCGAGTTGGCAAAGAGGAACCTTCTGTGACGGGTTTTTACGCCTGGTCTCATTGCGCGAGGGCCTCTGAAACGTTACCGAGGAACGGTTAGTGAAACTCTACGGCTTCCAGCGTTTCGTACGGTGTCGAGAAGGGATGTGAACTATACCAGCGAGTTTATTCACATCTTTTGCTTCGACTTCCGAGGGCTCATGGTCGAATAAGAACTGCCGCGACCAGCGTGCTAGCACCCCCTTGCAACCAGGAGGCAAGTTTCTTATTCTACTCATCCCACCCAGTTTATTTTATCGGAAAAGTTTTCTTTTCTTCTCGCCACTCTTTCGAACCATTTTTGCTACACGTTCGCGTCCCTGGCGGATTGCAGAGTCTTGCCGCCACTGGCATAGTCCGACCCATCTTGGCTCCCATGGAGCCTTAGTTGTTACTAGTTTTGGTTTGTTCGGATGTCCCCAAGGAGGATAGAAGATGAGGAAAGTCTTGTTGATTTTGGCCGTGATTTCGGGCTCAGTGGCTCTGGCTGCTGAAATGCCCGCGGTCAAATCGGAGGCTGAGAAAGCCGCCGGCACGCAGACGGAAAAGGCTCAGGTAGAGCAGCCCCCTCTGCACCGGCACCCAACGCTGCTGGCCATGCTGCGACGCAGCAACGTGATCCGCCGCGCCGTAGGCCTGAAGCCCCAGCGGATTAACCCGGCCCTGACGAAGGCCGCCCAGGACCACGCCAATTACATGGCTGCCACGGGCGACTTCAGCCACTACACCAATGGTGGCTATCAGTACCGGGCCCAGAAGTACGGGTTCAAGGGTGGAGTTCGCGAGAACATTGCCGCTGGTTTTGGAACCGTGGATGCCACCTTTAACACCTGGCAGGCCAGCGGTGGGCACTATGCGTCCATCGTCAGTGGCACGACCGAAGCCGGCTTCGGCTACGCCGTGAGCCCCAATGGCGGAACCTACTGGGTCGGCGTCTACGGCAGTCCTGCCGAAGGTGACGAAGCGGGTGAAGAAGAAGGCGTGGCGGAAGCCGAAGCCGAGAAAGCGGCAGCCGCCAAGAAGGCCGAGACCAAAACGGAGGCGAAACCCGCAGCAACCCAAGCTGAAGCCGCCCCCAAAACGGAAACCCCTGCCAAGCAAACACCGGCAGCAAATGGCAAGTAAAAAGTAGCAGGAATTGCCTGCGGAGGGGCAAGATCGCCCGTCCATGATTTCATCGATGCAAGCCCTCGAGAGGATTTCGAGGGCTTTCTCGGTTCTTGTGGGGGTTGTTGCAGTATTCCGGGGTCTTGTGGCCGAATTTCAGGCAAATCCGAGGTGTGCCGAATTCAAGTTAGCCCTGCTTCTGAACCTGCAGTTCGTGGGCTTTGGCCTTGGCTTCTTCGGCCTTGTAAATGAAGGTGCGGTCTTGGGTCGCTTCGAAGGCTCTCTGGAAGATGACGCTGAGAGCAGTGAAATTGAAGATTTCAGTGGGCTCCAGTTCACAGGCCCGCTCGCTGTGGCGGATAGCGTCGGCATGACGGCCGGCCTTGCCCAGTAGCACTGCCAGAGCCATGTGGGAAAGGACGTGGGTTTCGTCCGCTTTCAGGACTTCCTCGAACGCGGCAATGGCTTCGGTATTTTGGCCGGCCCGCTTCAGGGTCTCGGCTGCTTTGAAGAGTTCGGCGGTGGTGGACATGGCCAGGAATCCTGCTAGCGAAATGAATGAGACTTGATGCTTCCAGAATAGCAAACGAGGGCCACTCCGTCTGGCCCTGGCCGACAATCCGGCTTTTCTCGCAGGACCCAATAATCTGCGTTTCGGATGAAGATTTCGCAAAGCTTCAATCGCCTTCTGCCGATAATCGACGTGGCGGCAGTCCCGCGCAGAGGATGCGCACCCAGGGAGGGCCGTCTGTTGAATTGGCTAAGACTAGGGAACGGAATCTCTCGTTAGGGAAGGACTCCTTGATGGCCCGCAATCGCTTGCGCGTCTACTACGGACCCGATGACGTGCTCACCACGGAAGGACAGGAAGCGTCCCCCCGGCAAATGGTGAGCGTCCCCGTCGGCGACGTCCTCCCTCTGCTTCTCGAAGCATCCCGCAATCGGCGGGCTTGGCTCGAGGACTTCGCAGATGATGCAATGACCATCAGTAGCGACCTCTACGAAGTCTTGCTTGCCTACCAACACTTCCGCCGTCCGAGCGCGTAGCGGAGTCGCCGTTCGTAGTAACCCGCTTCAGCGGGTTAAGGCCCATCTGAAATCAGGACAAGCTGGCAGCTTATCCCACGGGGTTCAGTTGCAATTTGGGCTGGGCTGAGGATTCGGCGGCTTCACGCAGCAGCGGGATTTCATGATACCGCCCGTGCTCCCAGTCGGCGAACTGATCGCTGTAGTGTGGGCTGCCGGGGTGGCCGGATTGACTTTGGCCGTCGATCGCCAGCAAAACCGGCCTGTCGCTAGCGAAATCAGCAATCAGCCGATAGCCGGCACCGCTGGTGGCCGAGAAGTCCGGACCACTGCCAGTATTGCAAACCGTCATCATGTCGCCGCGGACGGGGGCCCCGCCATGATTGAGAAGTTCGCCCAGGTCGCCGCGTGACGAAAGCACATGCTTTAAGGGCATGCGATGCAGGTGGCCCCAATGCCAGTTCTGCATTTCGGGACCGAGTTTGCTCGCCAGTTCATCGAGCGTGGTTGCAAAGGTCTCCACAATCCGAGCCTCGCGGTTTCCCTGCAAAAACCAACCCGCTGGATCGGAAGCGAGCAATCGACCGGCGCAGGACTGGACTCCTTGCGTCATCAACTCCACGCACTGGCGATCAAATCGCTCGGCTGCGACAACCTTGCACCAGTTCGCGTAAAAAACGTTAAACAGCGTAGCAGGGACGGAGTCAGCCATAATGTGATAGTCCCATTGCTCCAAAAGATTCGCCGCTTCGAGAATCCGCGGAGCGTCGCTTAATCTCAGTGTCTGCACCAGCGATGGTGCGCACTGCTCGGCGCGGAGGGATTTTGCATCCTGGTGCATCAGCCCCATATCCTCAGCCGAGTGCTTTGCTTGAGCTTCAATCATTTGTCGGATGCGGAGTGCCCGATAACCACTGCTCCAGCAGCCAAAAAGCAGGTGCGGGAAGTCGTCCGGAGCGACGCGGTTGTTGGCAGTCGCAATCCAGCCGCGATCGGGGTTAATCAAGTGGGGCATTTCCTCAAAAGGAATCAGCCCTTGCCATTGGTCTGCCGGATTCCAACCCTGGCGATAGCCGCGCTCCAAGTGATTACGGAGCGGAATCCGACCAGCAGACTGGAAGGCAATGCTCCCTTGGTCATCCGCGACCACGAGCGAAAACGTGGGGACATGCCAGGGGCGGACCGCTTCGCGAAATTCGGCGACGTTCTTCGCTTTTCCCATTCCCAGCAGCGCTGTCAGCCAACCTCCTTGATAGGAGCCGAGCCACTTGAGCGTAACTGGGCCAGTATCCCGCGCCGCTGCGGGAAGAATTTCGTCCACGACAGGGCCGTTGCGGGAGAAGTGAACGGTAATCGTAACTGGGTCGCTGGAATGCACCTTGATTACTTCCGTAAGTTCTCGCTGCGGCTCCCACTGGCCAGCAAACTCGAAGCAGTCTGGATGTTGCGGTGACGTCCGCTCCTGATACAAATCCCGGAGCGAACAAATATTATTGGTAATCCCCCAGGCAACTTGTTCATTGCGGCCAAACATGATGGCTGGAATTCCTGCGTAGGCCATTCCGGCCACATTGTAGGAGCCGCCGCAGAGGTGAGCCTCGTACCAGCAGGAGACAGCCTCAAACGCGATGTGCGGATCGCTGGCCACAAGCGGCTTACCGGTCGCTGTGCGACTGCCGGCAAGGACCCAGTTGTTACTGCCGATGGCTCCATCGGGGTCATTGACGGCATGACCGACGGACTCGGGCTTGAGCCGTGCTGAATTCTTTCCCTTGGGTTCATATTCGCCCGGCCAGAGAATTGACTCATCATCGGCTTCCCCCAGCATGAACTCACGATAAAGCGCAGCATCCCCCAATTGCCGTTTGGCGAGTTCCGGCATGACGATGATTGGAAAACGGCCGGTAAGATACCAGCGGAATTCGCTTTCGATAGCAAGCGAATCGATGGGAGTCCACGACTCGGGACGATAATCGAGCAAATCAAATTCAATCGGCAACTTGTCGGCTGACTGTTTGATGACTCGGTTTACACCCGCTGAAAATGCTTCCAGCACAGCTTGTACGTCGGGAGTCAATCGATTCCACTCCGCTGCCGCGATCCGATGGAGGCCAACGGTGCGGGCGACAAGATCCTGTTCCAAGCTGCTGCTTCCCAGCACCTCCGCCAATCGCCCCAGTCCCTTGCGCCGCAGATAGTCCAACTGAAACAAACGATCCTGGGCCATGGCAAAGCCCAGACCGAAAAACAAATCGCAGTCACTCTTGGCATAAATATGCGGAATTCCCCATTGATCCCGCTGGATTTCCACTTGCCCGCGCACATCGCTCTCAATGCTGCCGGAACTAACCGGCACGCGAGACGCAATCGTCCGTTGCCAACGGTCATCGAATTTCGCACGATCAATTTCGAGTTTCTCGCAGAGCGAGGCAATGCCCTCCCCGGCTCCGAGGCACCGCAGAGTTTCCTTGTCGAGCAAGCTCATTAAGTGTTATCCCTTCGATTTCTTTTTTGGTTTTGGCTTCTTGGCACCGTCAGTTTCCCGCGCTGCGCGTGTAAGCGAACTGGTCCGGGCTACTTGTGGCGTCAGTTTGCGGAGTTCGGCTAAAGAGGGATTTTCATTCTGGATAAACTCCATAACGGCCCGCAGATCTTGCGGATCGATGGCGACAGGCTGGGGGGCAATTTCCTTGGCGGCGCTTCCCGCGCCAAAGCCGCGAACCAAGGCTTTGCGAGCGACGCCACGCCGGGTTGTATCCTGCCAGCGAGGGCCAAAGTTGTAGACGGCATAGTACATGGTCTTGGCCTGCCCCACGGAAACTCCTCCGCAGCGGCATGCCTCATAAAACATGTTGTGGACGTCTTCCCATTTGGAAGTCATTTCTTCGCAAGCGACGTCATGCACCACCGACGCATGCCGGTACTGTCCCTCATACGGCCCGCCAATCGTTGACCAGAGCGCACCTGGAATCGAAGCTCCATTGATAATCGACCCTTTCGGCGCAATCCATTCCTTCCCCCGAGGATCAATGAAAGCGAATCGCTGTGTTAGTTGCATGTTACGCCCATCGGGAAGCCAGAGAGCGATTACGTCCCCTTGGAAACGACCAAAGTTCGCTGCCATAAAAGTCTCCTTGATGAAACGTCAGCCAGGTATTGTCCCGCGGTTGATCCTGATTATGGAGCAGCGGAAATGGACTTCCAAGCAGATGTCCTCAAAGCCGACGTGATATTTGTCCGCGGTGGTTGGCCCGATAAGCCGCAGCATTGGCTTCCTCGTTACCCCAAACGGCTCATTCATTCGAGCCCCGACCTCGGCCCGATAGTTGCTAATTGCGTCCCCGTACGTTTTTGAGATATAACAAGACTCGGATTGCACAGTTAAGCGGCACGAGGTGCCGCATTATTGGTCGTTCGCGCTCCACAGTTCGATTGTGAATTGGAACGGAAAATAATTCCGGCGAAAACTTCAGGAAGGAGTTTCCGGCGAGGTGAAGCGAAGCGTAGAAAAAAGGCGGCCGGATTATGGCGTTTCAGACGCAATCGCAGACTTTGAATTCACTTAACTTCTCCGAATACGAGACGACCGGGTTCTACGACGAATTGTTCCTGGAAGGGGGGCAGCCCCGGGAGAGGGCGGAATTGCTGGCGGCACGCCTCCGCTCTTTCTCTGAAGGAGAGTTGCAACGTCGGCAAAAGTCGGCTGATCTGGAACTCCTCAACATGGGGATTACCTTCAACGTGTACGGCCACGAAGCCGGCACCGAGAAGATCTGGCCGTTTGATCTGATTCCACGCATCATCGAGAGCAGCGAGTGGAAATATATCGAGGATGGCTTGCGGCAGCGAATCACCGCGCTCAACCTCTTCATCGACGACATGTATCACGATCAAAAAATCGTGAAGGATGGCGTCTTTCCCGAATACATGGTTCGCAGCAGCAAAGGATTTCTCGGGCCTTGTGCCGGCCTGAATCCACCCCGCGGCATTTGGTGCCATATCACGGGAACCGACCTGGTGCGCGATACGGACGGTCAGATCTACGTTCTCGAGGACAATCTCCGCTGCCCTTCGGGCGTTTCCTACGTGCTGGAAAATCGCGAGGTGATGAAGCGGACGGTCCCGCGGCTGTTTGATGGCTTGTCGATTTTGCCGGTGGAGAATTATCCCGAACAGTTGCTGAAGATGCTCTGTTATATTGCTCCGCAGTCGGTCCGTGATCCGACCGTCGTGGTGCTCACCCCCGGCATCTACAACTCCGCTTATTTCGAGCACTGCTTCCTCGCTCAACAAATGGGGGTGGAATTGGTCCAGGGTTCCGATCTGGTGGTGGCGGATGGCTTCTGCCACATGCGGACGACCCGAGGTCTCAAACGGGTCGATGTGATCTATCGCCGCATTGACGACGAATTCTTGGACCCGCAAACCTTCCGGCCTGATTCCTGTCTTGGTGTGGCGGGCCTGATGGATGTCTACCGCGCGGGGCGCGTTGGCCTCGTCAATGCACCGGGGACCGGCGTTGCCGATGACAAGGCCGTATACGCCTATGTCCCGCAAATGATCAAGTACTATCTTGGCGAAGAGATTACGCTGCCGAATGTTCCTACGTATCTGTGCGCGGATGAAAAGCAGCGGAGCCATGTCCTCGCCAATCTGGACAAGCTGGTGCTTAAGCCGACGAACGAATCGGGAGGCTACGGAATCCTGCTGGGTCCGCGGGCTTCCAAGGAACAGCTGGAAGCTTATCGCGATCAGATCCAGGCCAACCCCCGAAATTACGTCGCCCAGCCGATGGTCAGTCTCTCGCGCGTGCCAACACTCGTGGGTGACCACTTGGAAGGGCGGCACGTCGATTTGCGGCCGTACATTTTATATGGCGAGGATATCTACATTGTCCCTGGAGGATTAACGCGAGTGGCCTTGGTAAAGGGTTCGCTGGTGGTCAATTCTTCGCAAGGAGGCGGCAGCAAGGATACTTGGGTGCTCAAGAATGGCACTCCCCGTTATCAGGCGGGAGGCGCGGAATAACATGCTCAGCCGCGTTGCCGATTCAATCTTCTGGATGAGCCGCTATATCGAGCGGGCGGAAAACGTCGCCCGCTTTATCGATGTGAATCTCAATCTGTCTCTGGATTTGGGACCAGAGATGGACCGCCAGTGGGATCCGCTCATTTTTACCACCGGCGATCAGGAATTGTTTTACAGCCGGTTCGGTCAGGCAACGCAAGAAAACGTGATACAGTTCTTGGCGTTTGACGACAAGAATCCCAACTCCATCATTTCGTGCCTTCGCTCGGCCCGTGAAAATGCTCGTACCGTGCGAGAGATGATCAGCTCCCAGATGTGGGAGGAACTGAACAAGTTCTTTTTGATGGTCCGCAGCGCCAAGTCGGACAAGCAGGTTTTGGAGTCCCCTTTTGAGTTCTTCACGCAAATCAAGCTGGCCGGCTATCTGCTGGAAGGAGTTACCATCGGCACGATGTCGCATGGTGAAGCCTGGAATTTTGGCCGGATGGGTCGTTTGCTGGAGCGGGCCGATAAAACATCCCGCATCGTCGATGTGAAGTACTACTTGCTTCTCCCCAGTGCCGCCGACGTCGGTACGCCCATTGATATGAATCAGTGGGCTGCCTTGCTCAAATCGGCGAGTGCGCTGGAAATGTACCGCAAGAAATACGGTCGTTTGTCACCCAAGAATGTAGTGGAATTTTTGATCCTGGATCGCGACTTTCCCCGGGCGATGCACTTTTGCCTCTTGCGGGCAGAACAATCGTTGCTGGCCATCACCGGCGGCACTTCCGGAACGTTCCGCAGCAAGGCGGAGCAGCGCATTGGGCGGCTCCGTTCGGAGCTCGACTATTTGCACATCGACGAAATCATTGAAAACGGCCTGCATGAGTTTATCGACAAGTTTCAGCAAGAGATCAACGATGCGGGAGTGGCAATTTCCGAGACCTTTTTCGCCCAAGAGCCACCTGGAGAAGAGTCCAACGCGGCAACTTCCAAGGCTCACGCGACGCAAACGGTGAGCGCTTAAAAGTACTACATTGAAATCGAAACGCTAAAGCTCTTTTTGAGCTAAAATTGACCTCCCCGTCCTCAATGCCCCGCCTTCGCCAGCCCGCCAGCAACAAGAACCCGCATGACCATCCGTGTTGCTCTCAACCATCGCACGAGCTATCGCTACGACCGGCTCGTTAATCTCTCTCCCCACGTAGTGCGGCTTCGCCCCGCTCCCCATTGTCGCACGCCTATCGTTAGCTATTCACTTCGGGTTGAGCCGGAAACGCATTTCATCAACTGGCAACAGGATCCGCACAGCAATTACCTCGCCCGTCTTGTCTTTCAAAAGCCAACTCGGGAGTTGACCGTCGAGGTGGACCTGGTGGTCGATCTTTCGGTCATCAATCCGTTTGACTTTTTCTTGGAGGCGGAAGCATTTGAGTTTCCTTTCGCTTATACCCCCGAGCAAGAGGCTGAGCTTCGCCCGCACCTGGCTAAACTTCCCCTAGGCCCTAAGTTCGTCGAGTTTCTCCAGAACGTTCCGCGGGCTCAAAAAGAGACTGTGTTATTCCTGGTGGACCTCAATCAATACGTCCACAAATCCGTCCGTTACCTGATTCGGATGGAACCCGGCGTGCAAACGCCGGAGGAGACCTTGCAATGCGGCAGCGGCTCATGCCGGGACTCCGCGTGGCTTATGGTGCAACTGCTGCGGCATTTGGGACTGGCGGCTCGGTTTGTCTCGGGATACTCGATTCAACTCAAGCCGGACATCAAACCTCTCGACGGCCCGGCGGGTGTCGAGCAGGACTTTGCCGACTTGCATGCCTGGGCTGAAGTTTATCTGCCGGGTGCCGGATGGGTCGGAATGGACTCGACCTCGGGCCTTTTCACCGGAGAAGGGCACCTTCCACTGGCCGCCACGCCAGACCCCACAGCGGCTGCCCCCATCAGCGGCGGCGTGGACCCGTGCGAAACGGAATTTGCGGTGCAAATGTCCGTGCAACGAATTCACGAAGACCCTCGAGTTACCTACCCCTATTCCGACGAAGCCTGGCGACAGATTGACGATTTAGGTCGCAAGATTGACGCGGAGTTTCAGGCGGGCGACGTTCGACTCACGATGGGGGGCGAACCTACCTTCGTCTCCATCGACGACATGGAAGGGGACGAGTGGAATACAGCCGCGCTGGGCCCCAAGAAACGACTGCTTGCGGGAGACCTGTTTCGCCGGTTGGCCAAAAAGTTCGCACACGGCCCGCTGCTCCACTTTGGCCAGGGAAAATGGTATCCCGGGGAATCTTTGCCGCGCTGGGCGCTCGGCTGCTACTGGCGTAACGATGGCATGCCGGTATGGAACGACCCTCGCCTCATTGCCGACGACGATGCCCACACCCGCCACGGCGAGGCCGAAGCCCGCGACTTTCTGCGGCAATTGGCGACTAATCTCGATGTGAGTCCGCAGCACATTGTGGCGGGGTATGAAGATGCCTGGTATTACCTTTGGAAAGAGCGCCGATTACCAGTGAATGTCGATCCACTGGATTCGGATCTAAGCGACCCCGAAGAGCGGACCCGACTTGCCAAGATCCTGGAAAGAGGTCTGCAGCGAGTTGTGGGTTACGCGCTCCCATTGAAAGCAAATGAAAGTTGGGACGTACAACCAACTTGGGAAAGTGGACGCTGGTTTTTTCGTCAGGAGCAGATGTTCCTGATCCCCGGCGATTCGCCGATGGGCTATCGTCTGCCGCTGGACTCTATCCCATGGGTGGCGAAGAAAGACCTGCCGCAACAAATAGAAATTGATCCTTTCGCTCCCCGCAAAGAATTGCCGGCATTTAACCACAATGGCAACGGTTCGGCTGGGAGATTCGCGCCCCTTATTCCCCAGCAGGGAGCGCCAGCGATTCGTGAAGCAACCCGAATGTTGCAATTTGCCGGAACCTCCTCCATGGGCGGGGGAAGCAGCGAGGGCAGGGATGATTCGCCCTGGACCGCAGAGTACACTCCCGTGCTTTCAGGAGAACAAACGCCTCCTCGAATCGGAGAATCGGCAAACGGCCTGGTCCGCACCGCCATGTGCGTGGAAGCCCGCGGCGGAGTGGTGCATATCTTTATGCCGCCGGTGACGCGACTGGAGGAGTATCTAGCGCTCGTCGCCGCCATTGAACGCACAGCCGCGGAACTCGCGATTCCCGTGCGGATTGAAGGCTATGTTCCTCCCTATGATCCTCGGCTAGAGCACTTTAAGGTTACTCCCGATCCAGGCGTCATTGAAGTCAACCTGCCACCGGCCAAAACTTGGAACCAACTCACCAAGCTCACCACCACGCTTTACGACGAAGCTCGCGAATGCCGGCTGGGAACCGAAAAGTTTATGGTGGATGGCCGGCATACGGGTACCGGGGGCGGCAATCATATTGTGATTGGAGGTCCAACTCCCGCCGATAGCCCCATTCTCCGCCAGCCCGATCTGCTCCGCAGCTTGGTGGCCTACTGGAACAATCGGCCCTCGCTCTCCTATCTGTTCTCCGGACTCTTCATCGGTCCCACCAGCCAGGCACCGCGGGCGGACGAAGCTCGGCACGAGAATATTTACGAATTGGAAACCGCTCTCGCGCAAATCCCGCTTAGGAAGCCTTGCCCGCCGTGGCTGGTCGATCGGGTCTTCCGTCATCTCCTTGTCGATGTTACCGGCAATACGCACCGGGCAGAATTTTGCATCGACAAACTCTTCTCGCCCGATTCGGCCACTGGGCGGCTCGGTCTGGTCGAATTTCGGGGATTTGAGATGCCCCCCCATGCTCGAATGAGCCTGGTGCAGCAACTTCTGATGCGAGCTCTCATCGCCCGTTTCTGGAAAGCGCCCTATGACCAGCCGCTGGTCCGCTGGGGAACTTCGCTGCACGACCGCTGGATGCTGCCGCACTTCGTCTCTCAGGACTTTGCTGAAATCCTGACCGAGCTGGCCGACTCGGGTTATCCCCTGCAGTCGGACTGGTTCGCGACGCATTTTGAGTTCCGATTCCCTGTCGTGGGGCAAGTGACCCACAGTGGCGTGCAGATCGAACTGCGCCAAGCCATCGAGCCGTGGCATGTTTTGGGCGAAGAAGCCGGTGGAGGAGGAACGGCCCGTTATGTGGATTCCTCAGTTGAGCGACTGCAAGTAAAGCTGCGCGGGCTGACCGAATCCCGTTATGTCCTCACCTGCAATGGCCGCCGTGTGCCGCTGCATGCCACGGGCACCAAGGGGGAGTATGTCGCTGGCATCCGTTTTCGTGCCTGGCAACCGACTTCCTGTTTGCATCCCACCATCGGGGTCCATTCGCCGCTCACCTTCGACCTGCTGGATACCTGGAACCTCCGATCCGTGGGGGGGTGCAAGTGGCATGTCGCGCATCCCGGCGGCCGCAGCCACGAGGATTTTCCCATTAACGCCTATGCTGCCGAAGGTCGCCGCTCCGCGCGGTTCTTCGCCTTCGGGCATACCGGCGGAAAGAAGGAAATTCCCCCTGTCGAACAGAATCGAGACTATCCATTGACACTGGACCTCCGCCGGCCGGAAGAGATCGCTAGCCTCGATTCCTAGCAGCGGTAGGAATTTCCCTGCCCATACACGAGTTCCATAAGTTCCGACTGAACTTTACTCGCTTCCGGAGAGCAATTAGGCTACTTACCACGATACGAGCCACCCATGAGCGGGTGCCATTTTGTTCGAGAACCAGGCATGATGCAAACCACCGGGACGGTGGAGGAAATCCCTCCAGGCGAACTGTTAGCCGGGTATGTCCCACCACCAGATGCGTTTGACGAACTCCAGAAGGGTGGACGGCTGCGCGAGTCGTGGCAGGGATTCATGCACGGTTTGGAAGAACTGGGGCCGCAAGGTTTGCAGCAACGTGTCGAACAGGCCCGCCGCCTCTTGCGAGAAAATGGAGTCACCTACAATTTTTATGGCGCGCCACAAGGTCCAGGCCGCCCCTGGGAACTCGATCCCATTCCGCTGCTTCTATCGTTGTGGGAATGGAAAAAGCTTACCCGCGGCCTGATTCAAAGAGCCACCCTTCTCAACCGAGTTCTGGCGGATCTTTATGGTCCCCGTGAACTGCTCAAGCAGAGAATCATCCCTCCAGAGTTGCTCTACTGTCATCCCGGCTACCTGCTCCCCTGCCACGGCATTCGCCCTCCAGGAGACGTCTTCCTGCATTTGTACGCAGCCCATCTTGCGCGGCAACCCGACGGCAGCGTGGTGGTGATGGCTGATCGGACTCAGGGACCTTCTGGCGCGGGCTATGCCATTGAGAATCGTTTGGTGATTTCCCAGATTCTCCCCAGCGACTTTCATCGCTTGCATGTGGAGCGACTGGCGGCGTTTTTTATGACGCTTCGAGATTCCCTCACCGCACTCGCACCCAGCGGCAGAGATAATCCTCGAGTCGTTCTACTTTCGCCAGGGCCGAAGAGCACCGCTTACTTTGAAGACGCTTATCTTGCCAGGTATCTGGGCTACACGCTGGTCGAAGGAGGAGATCTTACCGTCCGCGGCGGAAAGGTTCTATTGAAAACGCTAGGGGGTTTGCTTCCGGTTGATGTCATTTTGCGGCGCACTCGAGATTACGACTGTGATCCGCTCGAACTCCGTCCTGATTCCGAATTCGGCTTGCCGGGGTTGGTGCAAGCAGCCCGCTCCGGGCAAGTTCTCGTGGCGAATTCCCTCGGCAGCGGCGTGGTCGAGGCACCGGCCTTGGCGGCGTTCCTCCCTGCCGCATGTCAGCAGCTTTTGGGAGAGGAAATGTTGCTGCCCTCGGTCCCCACCTGGTGGTGTGGGCAAGAGGAGTCACGCAGGTATGTGGAATCTCACCTGGATCAACTTATCATTCGGCCAGCCATGATGCACCGCATGGAACGGCCGATTGTTGGGTGGCAACTTAGCAAGTCGCAGCGAGAGGAATTGCTCGCTCGCATTCACTCCTCGCCGGTCGATTTTGTCGCCCAGGAACCGGTTCCCCATTCCGCCATGCCAGCTTGGAGCGACAACGGCATTACCGCGCTCCGCGTCGGACTGCGGGCTTTTGCCGCGGCCACGAATGGCACCTATAGCGTCATGTCGGGCGGCCTGTCTCGCGTCGCCCCCACGTCGGAATCCTTGGCGGAGTCGGTTTCTTCGGGACAAGCAAGCAAAGATGTTTGGGTTCTGGCCGACAAGCCGGTGGAGGCGATTACTCTTCTGCGTCTCAACCAAGCCACGCTCGAACTGCGTCGGAGTCCTTTCGACTTGCCCAGCCGCGTGGCAGACAATCTCTATTGGCTCGGACGACATGTCGAACGGGCCGAAGGGATCATCCGTCATCTGCGGAGCGCCGTCGTTCGCTTGACCAACGACCTGGAGCCGGGCGGCCTGCCGGAGCTTTGGCTGTTAGTCCAAGCACTCAGTGATGAGGGGCAATCGCCGCTTCCGGATTCCTCCGTCCTTTCCCAGAATCCGTTTGAGGATCTTGGACGCGAGGTCTCCGCAACCATTTTTGATGATCGACCAATGGGGCTGCAGAATGTTTTGCAAGCTCTGCGTCGCACGGCCACGTTCGTTCGCGACCGACTATCCCTTGATAGCTGGCGGATTGTTAATCAACTCGATGTGGAGATGCTCTTTCCCTGGATGAATCGCCGCGACCGACTGGGGGATATCCTGCTGCTCCTCAATCAGATGCTGAGTCTGCTTGCAGCCTTCAGCGGGCTCGCCACGGAAAACATGACGCGTGGGCCCGGCTGGCAGTTCCTGGATGTGGGGCGGCGAATTGAGCGGGCGCTCTACTCACTGCGATTGGTAAAGCGACTGCTCGGGCCGACTGATGTCGAGTTGTCGCCACTGCTGGAGGTGATTCTGGAAATATTCGACAGTTCCATGACTTATCGCTATCGCTATCTCACCAGCCTGCAACTCCCTGCCGTGCTGGACCTGATTCTCAATGATGAAACCAACCCGCGAGCTGTCGGCTTTCAACTCAACGCATTGGCGGAGCATCTCGGCGCGCTCCCTCACGCGGATGTCGTGCAGGCGGCGAACGATCAGCAAATCATGTATTCTGCCTTGGGGGCTTTGCGGCTGACCGATTTGGAAGCGCTCGCGGAAGTCGACGAAACGCATTCCCGCGGACACTTGCTGCGGCTGGCGGAAAAGTTGGCGGGGTTTCTCCGCGAGCTTTCCGATGTCATTACGCACAAGCACCTCACCCACACTGCCGCTTCGCGTCAGCTTTCGGCGACTTTCGCGGTGCCGGCCTCATGAAATACCACGTTTTTCACGGCACCTCGTATGGCTATTCGCAGCCGGTTTCGCTCTGTCATAACCAGGTTCATTTGACGCCGCGAACTACCGACCGGCAGCGCTGCCTGAAGTCCGGTTTGGATATTTCTCCCTTTCCCAGCAGCCAATGCGATTGGACTGATTTTTTTGGCAATCAGGCGACATTTTTCTCCGTGGAAGTGCCACATGACAAATTGAGCATTGTGGCCCGGAGTGAGGTGGAGGTCCTTGCTCCAATCGAAATCTCTGCGTTGCAAACTCCACCTTGGGAAGATATCCGCGAACAACTCTTGGTTCCTCAAAACGAAGATACCCTTGCCGCCGCTCAGTTCTGTCCTGCTTCGAGATTCATTCACCATTCGGCTGAGGCCCATGATTATGGCCTCGTGAATTTCCCTCCCGGCAGACCGATTCTGGAAGCGCTGCTTGAATTAACCAGCCGCATCTTCCACGAATTCAAATACGACCAGAACGCTACCGGAGTGTTCACGAAGCCGGCTGAGGTCTTTCAAAGCCGACGAGGGGTCTGTCAGGATTTTGCCCATTTGCAAATAAGCTGCCTCCGCTCACTCGGATTGGCTGCCCGCTACGTCAGCGGATACTTGGTTACCGAGCCGCCGCCGGGAAAACCGAAATTGGTCGGTGCCGATGCCTCGCACGCCTGGCTCTCTGTCTTCTGCGGCAGTGCGGGCTGGATTGATGTTGATCCGACCAACAACCTGATCCCCGGAATTCGTCACATCACTCTCGCCTGGGGTCGCGATTATGGCGACGTCTGCCCTATTCAAGGTGTTCTCATCGGCGGGGGCCAAAGCACTCTTTCCGTCGCCGTAGACGTCGTTCCGGTAATTCCTAGCTAATTACCTGAGCCACTGGTGCCGCCACTGTCACTGGGTGACCAGCAAGCTGGTAGCTCAGTTCTGCTGTAAACTGGTGGAAACAGTGACATAATGGTGACATGGTGAACCGACTCAATTCTTCCACCTGGTTGTTCTTGGCATTCGTGCTGGAAACCTCGTTGCTCATTAACGGGTTTGCAGGGATCGCCCTTTCCGAAGAGTCTGTTCCGAACGCGGGGGCAACATTCTTTCGCGAAAAGATTGAGCCCGTTCTGAAGAAGGAATGCTTCAGCTGCCACTCTGCGCATGCGAAGGAAATCAAGGGAGGATTGCGGCTGGATACGCGAAATGGCCTGCGAACAGGGGGCGATTCGGGAGCCGTTTTGGTCGAAGGAAAGGCGGAGAAGAGTCTGCTGGTGCAAGCGATCCGGCATGAGGGAGATCTGATGATGCCGCCGGAGAAGCCCAAGTTGTCGGCTCAGATAATTGCTGACTTTGCAAAATGGATCGAAATGGGTGCGCCCGACCCACGAGAAGATGTTTCGGCCGGAATTACCTCTCAGCACGATCTTCGCCGCCACTGGGCCTTTCAACCGATTCGCGAGACAATCCCACCGGCAGTGCAGGATCGAAGCTGGCCACGCTCGCCGCTGGATAACTTTATTCTTGCCCAACTCGACAAGCATGACTGGGTTCCAGCCCCTCCTGCCAGCCGAGCAATATGGCTCCGCCGGGTGAGTTTCGACTTAATTGGTCTGCCGCCTTCGCCCGAGGAAATTGCGCTATTTGAAAGCGACGACTCGGCAGATGCTTTCGAGAAAGTCGTGGATCGACTTCTAGCGAGTCCCCGTTATGGAGAAAAATGGGCGCAGCATTGGCTGGATGTCGTGCGGTATGCGGAGACCGAGGGCTATGAATATGATCGTCATGTCCCCGATGCATGGCGATTCCGAGATTATGTCATTCACTCCCTCAACCGCGACAAGCCATTCGACCGCTTTGTTGTGGAGCAGATCGCCGGTGATGAAAGTGATCCGGAGAATGCGGAGTTTCTTACAGCCTCGATCTTTCACCGGATCGGACCGGTTCGGCGGAACGCCGGAAATCCAGACATCGCTCTCAGCCGAAATGAAGTTTTGACCGAACGGACCGATATCATTGGTGCCGCATTTTTAGGGCTGACTGTCGGCTGTGCCCGCTGCCACAACCATAAGTTGGAGCCGATTTCTCAAAAAGATTACTATCGCCTGCAGGCGTACTTTGCGGCCACCAGCGAGCACAACATTCTTCTGGCTTCTCCCACGGAGCAAAAGGAGTGGGAAGCCAGAACTGCCGAGGCAAAAACGGAAATTCAACGGGTGCAGGCGCTGGCCAGGCAGGCGACGGGCGAAGAGCGAGACCGCTTGAATGCCCGCGTAGAATTGCTGGAGGATCAACTGCCGCCGCCGCTGGCAACGATTCCCAGCACGCGAAATGACTTTAACCAGCGCACGGCGATTCACGTCCTTCGTCGTGGGGAATGGGAGAACAAAGGAGAGCCTGTCGGGCCGCGACCACCAGCAATTCTCGTTGCGGACGCGTTTGATGAACTTGCTCCTGACGTGGAGCGTCCGCGAACCCACTTGGCGGAGTGGCTCGCGAATGCCAACAATCCGCTGACCGCACGCGTCATTGCGAACCGCCTCTGGCAGGCACACTTCGGTACGGGCATCGTGAAGACGGCAAATGATTTTGGCGTCCGAGGTGAGCCACCGAGTCATCCCGAACTCCTGGACTATCTTTCATCCACGCTCACCAACCACGGCTGGTCGCTCAAAAAGCTTCAACGGGATATTGTGGTGAGTGGGACCTATCGGCAATCCAGCAATTCGTCGAGTAACACAAACGCAGAGCAAGCGGACCCCGATAACCGCCTTCTTTCTCGCTTCAGCCGCCGCCGCCTTTCCGCCGAAGAACTTCGCGATGCCATGCTTGCAGCTTCTGGGCGTCTGAATCTGCGAGCCGGTGGGCCCAGCGTGATGATTCCGGTTGATCCGCAGCTCGTGGAGCAGCTTTATAAACCATCCCAGTGGCAAGTTGCCAAGCGGGACGCGGAATTCGACCGCCGCACGGTTTACTTGACCGCCAAGCGAAATCTCCGCTTGCCGTTCCTGGAAGTGTTCGATGCTCCCACGCTTCTTTCCAGTTGTGCTCATCGTCAGGCAAGCACACATGCTCCTCAAGCCTTGGAACTGCTCAATGGCCAACAATCGACTGAGTTGTCTCGCGCCTTCGCACATCGGCTGACACAGGAATCGGGCGGCAAGCAAGAACAAATCGTCGAGCGGGCATTCTGGCTAACTGCTGGCCGCGCGCCTTCACCGCGAGAATTGAGCCTGTCGCTAGAATTCTTGCAAGAAAGCTCGTTGCGTGAGTTTGCGTTGGCCATGTTTAATCTGAATGAGTTTCTGTATGTCCATTAATGCGCCACTTGACAGCAGGTTCTCGGTGCGCAACCTTCATGCGCGACCCACAATTTCCCGTCGCGAATTCGTTCGCGACGCGTTTTGCGGCTTGGGCGGGCTGGCGCTGGCTTCTCTCATCGGTTACCAGGAAACTCGCGCCGCTGCTTCATCCGATTCCTCAAGTCCTCTAGCGGCGAAAGCTCCCCATCTTCCGGCCAAGGCAAAGTCGGTCATTTTCCTATTCATGGCGGGTGGGCCGAGCCACTTGGAAACATTCGATCCCAAGCCGCTGCTGAACAAACTGAGCGGGCAGACTCGCCCCAAGGAGTTCGGGGAGGCGAAGTACCAATTTGTTCCGCGTGACGCGAAACTCCTCGGAACGCAGCGAACCTTCAAGCCATACGGACAAAACGGCATACCCGTCTCCGATTTGTTTCCGCACACAGCCGGTTGCATTGACGACATCGCGGTGCTCCGTTCGTGTTACGGCGACATGGTCGTCCATTCGGCGGCTCAGTACGAACTGTTCTCAGGACGGACAGTCCCCGGATTTCCCAGCTTCGGCTCGTGGACCCTTTACGGTCTGGGCGCGGAAACCGATTCGCTCCCCGCCTACGTCGTCATGCCCGATCCCAAGGGAGCCCTGGAAGCAGGCCGGCCCATGTACATGCATGGATTTCTACCCGCCGTCTACCAGCCAACAATGTTTCGCCCCGGTGGCCGTCCGGTGCTCAACTTGGACCTCCCCGCCGGCGTCGGCTTGGAGGAGCGGCGGCGAACACTGGGTCTGATTCGCCGACTCAACGAAGCGTCAGCGAATCCAGCGGACGAAGAGCTCAACGCCCGTCTCAGCGCCTATGATCTGGCGTTCAAGATGCAGACAGAGGCTCCGGAAGTGCTCGACATTTCTCGCGAAACGCAGGAGACTCTGGACCTTTACGGTATCGGTGGCGAACGGACAAACGACTACGGCCGCCGCTGTCTGCTCGCCCGCAAACTGGTGGAGCAAGGGGTCCGCTTCACCTGCGTGGTCTCCGGTGGCGGTCCGGGCAACATGCAGTGGGATGCCCACAGCGATATTGAGGAAAATCACATTCGCAAGGCGGCTGAAACCGATAAGCCCGTCGCCGGCCTGCTGACGGACCTCAAACGTCGCGGCCTGCTCGAAAGCACGCTCGTTCTCTGGGGCGGAGAGTTCGGCCGCTCCCCGGAAGCCGAATCCGGCAAGGGGCGAGACCATCACAACCTGGGATTTACCATGTGGATGGCCGGCGGCGGTATCCGCGGTGGCCAGGTTGTCGGCGCGACGGACGCCATCGGCCTGCGAGCGATTGAAAATCCCTATCACTTCCGCGATATCCATACCACGATCCTCCACCAACTCGGCCTCGACCAGCACCGCCTCACGTTTCCCCACCTCGGCCGCGATGAACGCCTGACATTTGTCGAAGGAAAGGTCATTCGGGAAATTGTCTGAGCGTGGCGAAGTCGCGATTCCCAGACCAAAGAGTGTGATGGACTTGCTCCGATCGAATTCTCTCTGAAGAGGCAATCTCACAAATGCGAAATTACACCCTGTCCGCGTTGCTCGGTCTCCTATGCTTCCTCGCCAGCGAACGCGCGGAAGCCCAACATTTGTGGTGGGATACCCAAAAGCTGGACGATGCCACATGTCTCTACGGCGAGATTACCGTCTTGGCAACCCATCCTGCGATTTACTACTGCGGGGCCAATTGGCACCCCGGAGAGCCAGCCGGCGGCTATTGCGGCATACAGCACAACAGCCCCAAGGAACGCCGCACAATATTTTCCATCTGGGATACCTCGCCCGAACTTCATCCGAAAACCACGGAAGCCGATCCCAAAACGATTTTCAACCGATTTGGAGGCGAAGGGGAAGGAGCCCACACCCACATGCTGTGGAATTGGCAGGTCGGCGAGACTTTTCAGTTCTTTGTCCGCAAGCAACCTGGGACCGCTCCCGGCACCACAGAAGCTGGATATTATGTTTTTGATCGCCCACAAAAAGCTTGGCGACATAGCGCGACCATTGTTTGCCCCAACGGCGACAAGAAGAGTGAGAAGAGCGTGGCCACCATCGGGGGCGGAGGGCTGGGATCATTCTTGGAGAATTTCGCCGGCAAGGAGCAGGACCTATCAAAACTCGCCCTCTATCGACTCTGGCTTGGCTCAAATCCCGCTGACTTGAAGTGTCTTACACAGGCCCAAGGGGACGGCACTTGGGGCCAGCTTCACGACGCCTATTTCCTGGCGGAAGGAAGTGAGCAAAACATGAAAACGATGTTTGCCGGCGTGCAGAAACATTACGGCGATCCCGTCTTTGGCACGAAGGGAAAGAAACTCGATCCCATAACCGACAAACCGATTGCCCCCAAAGTCGTCGAGGCTCTCAAAAGCCTGCCTCAGGCCGACAAGGTCAAAGACGAATAGCGCGATAGTGCAACGACCACTATCGATCAATCTCTCCCATCACAACGTCCAGCGAGCCGACGATAGCCGGGACGTCGGCGATGAGACAGCCACGGCAAAGTTCGTTAGTAACCGAGAGGTTACAGAACGAACTGCTGCGGGCGCGAACACGCCAGGGGATGGAAGAGCCGTCACTAACGATGTAAAAGCCCATTTGGCCGCGGGGAGCTTCCGTTTCCAGGTAAGCCTCTCCCTTAGGGAGCTTGGCGGTGAGTTTGATGGGCTCGCCCCAGGAACCGCTGGCCGAAGAGTAGCGGTCGATGGCTTGGCGGACCAGGTCGATGGCCTGCACCACTTCCAGCATGCGGACATAGAACCGGTGCCAGCAGTCGCCGAGAATGGCCTCTTTGGGAACGTCGGGATAGTCGTGGTCGGCCGGGTACTTGCCATTGCGTTCGCAGATGACCTCGAATGCATAGCCGTCGTACATTTCGGTATACCGCTCCTCGCCGTCGCGACGAAGATCGTAATCAATGCCGCTGCCACGGAGGACCGGGCCGGTGCAACCATAGTCGATGGCCATCGCCGGTGAGAGATAGCCGATGTTGGCGGTTCGTTTGATGAAGATGGAGTTCGTCGTCAGCAGCGCGTGGTATTCCTGAATTACCGGCTCGAACTGCGTCAGGAAGTCTTCGCATTTCTTCACCCAGCCGCGAGGAAGGTCGGCCGTGACGCCACCGGGGGTGATGTAACTGTAGGTGAGTCGGGCTCCACAGGCTTCCTCGAAGAGGTCGAGGATTTTCTCCCGCTCTCGGAAGGCATAAAGGAATGGGCTGAAAGTACCCAGGTCCAGGCCGTAAGCCCCCATACCGACGAGGTGACTGGCGATGCGCCCCATCTCGGCAATAATCACCCGCAAGTGGCGGGCTTTCTCTGGCAACTGATAGGCAAGCAGCTTTTCGACGCAGAGCGACCAGCCGAGGTTCATGTTCATGCCGGCCAGATAGTCCATCCGGTCAGTGTAAGGAATCCACTGGCGGGGAGTGAGATTCTCGCCGATCTTCTCGGCACAGCGATGCAGATAGCCAATGTGCGGCTCAACTTCGGAGACGATTTCGCCGTCGGTACGGAGCACGAGGCGCAACACGCCGTGGGTGCTGGGGTGCTGGGGCCCCATATTCACGAGCATTTCGTCCGTACGGACGTCGAATTCCACAACGCGGGGATCGTCGAGCTGGGTGGCCATAGTATCGGTGGCGGGCGGGGCGGCCCAATCAAGGATGAACAGGAGACAGCCGAATCACCTTGATGATAAAGTCGCGGGGCTGTTTGCGAAATACCCTGAAAAACGCGGGACTTCCTTGGGAAAACGGCACGCCCCCGCGATACGATGGGCGTGCCGTGTTTCATTCAGCGAATGTGACCGCAATCGGCCCTATTTGTTGTCCTTGGTGATTAGCGGAAAGTCGTCTGTCCGGAACGGAGATGCCGGCAGCCGGGCGCCGTTGAAGAAGTTGGGCTCGGCCAGTTCATTCCAGGCAAAGCGGACAGCAACCGGCTTGGCGACCTGCGGGCTTTCGACAACAACCGTATCACCTTCGACCTTGGCCAGGGCATCGACGAATTTTTGGTCCTCGCCGGCAATGGAAAAGTGCGTGAGTTGCCCTTTGTTGCCGCGAGCGTGCATGCCAGCCGCGTGCTTGAATTTGAGAACCACTTTATTGCCGTCAACGGTCATCGAATCGTAGAGCGGACCAGAAAATGGTAGCGACGCCTTTTCATACGTATTGGCGAGCGCCCAGAGCGCCAGTCGGCGGCCAACATCTTGTTTATTCGGCGGATGAATGTCACCGACCGTGGTGATGTCGGTGGTAACACACATTCCCGTATTCTTCAGGGAAAGCGATTTGAACTGAGCGTCCCACAATTCCGGCAACAGATTGTTCCCGTAACGATACGGCGCGAGTTCCACGAAAATAAAAGGGAAATCCCCCTGGCCAAACCGCTCTCGCCAATCGGTAATCATGGCTGGGAACAGCTTGCGATACTGAGCCGCCCGGCCGACGTTCGATTCCCCCTGATACCAAATGGCTCCCCGAATTCCGTAAGGGACTATCGGGTTGATCATGCCGTTGAAAAGAACGGAGGCCTGATTGGGATTGCCGGGCTGGAACTTTTCGCTCCGCTGCAGGATGGGTGCGAAATCGGGGTCGGTGCCGAGCTTTTCCTTGCTGGTCCAGGCTTCACAGATGGTGCCCCCCCAGTTGGTGCTGATGATGCCGACGGGGACATCGAGTTCGGACTGCAAGTGCCGGGCAAAAAAGTAGCCGATGGCGGAGAAGTTGCTGACGGTCTCGGGCGAGCAGGTTTGCCACTCGCCGCTAATATCATCGACGGGATTCTCCGCGGGGTTGTGGTTGACCTTGATCATCCGGATTTTTGGATGCTTTGCCAACTCTCGTTCCACATCGGGACTGGCCGAAATGTTGACGGTCCATTCGGCATTCGACTGGCCGGAACAGATCCAGACTTCGCCCACCAGCACGTTGGGGATGGTAATTTCGTTCTTGCCCTTCACCGTCAATTCGAAAGGACCACCGGCTCCGGGAGTCGCAAGCTTGAGCGACCATTTGCCGTCGTCGCCAGTCTTGGTGGTGGCTTTGGACTCACCTAACGTGACAGTGACTTCTTCGCCTTTGTCGGCCCAGCCCCAGATAGCCGCCTGAGACTTCTGTTGCAGGACCATGGAATCGCCAAAAATCTTGGGAAGCTTGACTTCGCCACGGACGGCGGTCGGACACGCAACCGCGAGAATGACGATCAAGGCCAAAAAACGCTTCATGGGGAGAGTCTCCAGGTGGGCAAAAGATGCGGTGAATAAAGCCGATTCTAGCGATACGGCGGCAACTCATCCACCAAGGCCAACAAAGAGCGGCCCTGGATTTACCAGGGCCGCTTGCGAAATCATCCGTCCAGCCGCAGCGTTGATGCTTATCGATTCCGTTTGGCACGAACCTGATCGTCGGCCAGCAGGCTTAAGATTCCAGCATCGGCAGAAGACGCTGCGGGAGCGGCAACTCCACCCAACTGGCTGAAGACCGCATCATGGGCAGTAGTCGTGGCGAATGCTTCTCCTTCACCCTCTCCCCCCACCGAACCGGTCGACGAGGCATTCAGGCTGTTGAGAATGAGCAGCACGTCACGCGCGGAAACAACGTTGTTCCGGTCGGTGTCCAAAAACGGAGCCGTGTGGAAGCCAGCTGTATTGATTGACTGGGTGCCGTTGGCATTCAAGGAGTTGAGGACCAGCAAAGCATCAATGGAGGTGACAAAGCCGTCGTTGTTCACATCCAGCGGATTATTAGGATTGCTGGCTGGGAAAAGGGCAGTAGTGGCACCACTAGGCGGAGTCACCGGCGGATCGAAGTTCCCCAGGATGGGCAGACCGAATTGATCTCCAAACTGGATATACATGTCGTTGCCGAAGGGAACCGGCTTGTAGTCGATCACGGGCACGCCATCGATGGGATCCGCGTGAATGCGGTTGACAATCGGGGCACCGCCGGACACCAAGATATACCATTCGGCATCCTGATGAGGCGAAACACCGGCCCGATTCGGCACGAACAAGCCCAAATCGTCATTGCCATCCCGATCCATATCCGCGGAAACCGGTCGATTGTTCGGCGTTGGGAAGCCGAAGCGGAACGTACGATCAATGGATCCGTTGCGACCGAAGTCGATGAAGAAGGTGTTGTCCCGATACGTCGCCAGGTCATCACCGGCCACGCCGTCAAAATTGCCCACCACGGGATAGCCGCTTTGGGTCCACGGCACCGCGGAGGCCACATCCAAAATCCAGTCGTGGTTGGTATCAAAATACCAGGTAGTACCGGTGAAGACCCCAAATTCGTCGCCGTTGAGAGGATTGCCGTCGAAATCACCAGCGACTGGAACGCCGTTGATGCCGGCGGCACCGGGCTGAATCTGCGCGATGTCCACGCCCGGTGTAATAACACCGTCGTTATCCACATCGACCAGCACCCGCCATTGATTCCCCACTCTTCCGTAGGCGGCCAACTTGTCAAAACCATCGGCAGTACCGCCTTGAGCCCTCACAAAGTTGCCAGCGAACAGGTTGTCGCTGGTATAACCCATGTAGTAGGTGATATCACGGTTGGTAAAGTCGGGATTGTTCTGGTCAAACGTGGTGTTGCCATTGGTATCAATCCAGGCTGCCCCAGCACCCCAGGTGCCCACTTCCGGCCGACTGTCGACGGTGAAGCGAGCGACAAAATTACCGCCGGTGATTCCGTTGCCGGAGGGGAAGATCGGATTTTCCTGCGGCTCGCTGACATTACTTTCGCCATCCAGTTTATTGCCGACTGGATCCACGATGCCGTCGAGAATCGTCAAAGTAAAGCGATCATCAGGCAGGGGCCTGACGAAATTAAGTTGGACCGTAGCTGTGGCAAAGTTCCCGGCGACTGCGGCATTGTTGACGACCACGATCGATTGGATCGGAATAATCCCGTTGTAGTCTCCCTTGACCTGGTACATTCCAGGAGTCGCCGCCACACCAGCGTTCAGTGCATCGTACAAGAATCCAGCAGCCCGAGCGGGCAAATCCCGCAGGCTGATTACCAGCGAATTGACCAGTGGAGTAGGTCCATCTTCGCTTGGCTTGGGATCGAAAAGGTCATAGGGATTACCGGCGTTGTTAATGTCCACATCCGTGACCTGTGGACCCTGCGTATCGATGAAAATTTGCAGGCTCAAGGTTGTCACGGGACCTACCAGATTGCCGGCGACGTCCTCCGCCGTCAGCAGAATCGTCCGGAGGCCATCCTTCACCGGGAAGAAGGCGGGGTTATTCAGATCCACAAAGGAAGTGGCCTGCCAACTTCCGTTGGGATATTGATTCGTCCCGTCGTAGGGGAGTGTCACCGTGGTGGCAATTTGCACGTCCGTGGCATCCACAACACCGTTGTTGTTGAGGTCCGCATACAAGCGAATCACCGTGTCGGCCTCGGCCACGCCCCAGAAAGTGGGCAGCGTGACCGAAGTGATCCTGTCGTTGAAGGAAGCCGGCGAATTTGCCACGCCAGTATCGCTATTGGGATGCAGACCGTCCGTCGCGCTCGCCGCAGTCCCAAAGAAAGCGGTTGGCAGGGTAGTATCCACATTCACTTCCAGCGAAGTCGCAAAGTCGCCAAATCCCTGGTTGAGGCCCGTGTCCGCGCCACCTGAGGTGGGATCAATCATCTCCACCCGAGCCGAAATGTAGTAGCTGCCGTCATTGGCGATAACCGCACTGCCCAAGGCGTCGTTCGCGAACGTAAAGGTGAACAAGCCGGGACTTCCCAAGACGGGTTGAGCATAACCGGCTAGCACCGCTGTGCTGGTACCGTTTTCCGTCACAAAGACGGGTACCCGGAAGCCGGCGCTTGGCGAGTTGGCCGCGGTGCTGCTGACAAACGGAATACGGACGATTTCATCGGGGGGATTGCCGGTGCCACCTGGCAAATCGCCCAAGAATGCACTGCCGGCAACCTCAACCACTCCGGGCACGCGTAGCCGAATGGTCGGGTCGTTGTCGTAGGTGATATTGTCTCGCTGCGAACGGCCCGTATCACTGCTGAGGCCAGCGGCGGTAGCACCAGGGGCACCATTGGTCGAATTCGTCGTGGTATTCACCGGTGTATCGAGCAATTCGATATCGAACGGCACTGGAGCCGCGGTATTGATTACGGACAGGTTGTAAACATTGACGGCGTTGCTAGTGGTCAAGCCATCCACCGTTTGGCCCGCGCCATAGATGCGAATGTAGTAGGTTTGGCCGGCGACAGCTGGAATGCGAACCCGTTCGTTTTGATTGGGATTTGTTTCCAACTCGGGGTTCGTTCCCGTCCCATCATTGCCGCCGAAAGTGGACTGAACGAGATTTCCAGACGCGTCATAGACCTGCAGGTCCAAGTTTCCGTTGGCGGGAAGTCCGGCTCGACCGTTGGTCAGGAGGGCCTGTTCCCGGAAGAAAGCACGAATATCGAGCGTCCCATTGACCGAGGCCACCACGCGATACCAATCCTCGTCACCAGGCAAATTGAAGGCCGCATCCGCACCTGGATCGATGACCGGATCGAGATTGATGTGGTAGTCAGTGCCGAGATAGGTCGCATTCGGAAGGCTGTTGTTGGCTTCGTACGAGTCGTATTTGAAAACAAATAGACGGCCAGCGCCATCCGTCCCAGTACCACCGTTAAGTGAATTGATGGGGTTCAGACTGGTGTATTCGACACCCGTATAGACCACGGGAGCTAGCGCTCCCACGGCATAAGAACCTTGTCCGGCAATTCCGCCGACGCGATGAATGGTCGTATCGCCCAGTCCATCGTCCGTAACCGTCAAGCGGTCACTCGCCCCTGGGTCACCGCCATCCACCGTAATGCGAACGCTGAGGTTGGTCCGAGCGTTGACAATCATGGCGTCCGAATGAGCAACGCGAATGACGTCGTCTCCCGCACCGCCAATAATTCTCACTTCTTCTACCGTACGCAGGCCACCTGTGACCACGAAATTGTCCGTTTCGGTTCCTGCGCCACCGAGCACGCCATTGCCCCCGTTGACGCCGGAAATTTCAAAGCGAATCGGCGTCACTCCAGCCGCCAGGTCGTCCTGCATGAAGTCAATGCGATCATCGCCGGAAGTCCCCTGGATGATCACGGTGTCGAAATCGGCACCGCCATCGATGACATCCACCGAACCGTCGAAGTTTGCCAGGATGGTATCTTCCCCGGCATCGCCGTTGATGAAGTCAATCCCCGCTCCACCGGAGATCAGGTCGTTTCCTGCACCGCCGTTGATAAGCTGAGTTCCGTTCGCAGCCGCAATCGTCAGGCTGCCGAACAGCGTGTCATTCCCGTTGCCACCCTCCAGGCGGCCATAGCCTGACAAGAAGTCATCGCCATCATTGCCATTGAGCGTGAAGCGGTTCGTGGCTGCCACATTGGTACTGGTAAAGAATGGCACAAGGTCATCAGCGGCAACAACCGAGTCGTTGCCCGCATTGCCATTGAAAACGAAATCATCATTCTGGGCTGCCACCGCATTGATCACGCGGATGTCGTATTTGAGGCCCGTCACTGCGACTGTCGTAGCATTCTGCTGCCGGATATCGACTTGATCGGAAACGTTGCGTCCGTTAATCACGATGGAATCAGCCACCGCGTCACCGCTGCCGAAATCGACATCGATGTTGCGAAGTTCCGTGGTCGCCATGTCGGCAATGGTCACGCTGTCCGCACCGATCAAGCCGTTGACCGTGAGATTCTCGACAGCCGCGATATCCAGATTGAAGGCAATCAGGTTGGTGCGATCAAATCGGACACGAGTCGGGTCGCCGGCATTGGGATTTACAGTGAAGATATCACCGGCCGCGTTGCTGCCGTTGACGATCACGCGATCAGTTCCCGTGCCGCCTTCCATCAAGTCGTTGTTGTCGCCGTTGTTCCAAATCAACGTGTCGCTGTCGGCTTCACCGTACATCTGGTCGTTGCCGATTCCACCAGTGATTGTGTCGTCACCCGCACCGCCGTAGATGCGATCCGCATAGGGGGTGCCGATCAAAATGTCGTTTCCACCGCTGCCGTAGATGCTCGTTACCAGGTTCGCCGCGTTGGGCAAGGTCGCGGCTCCTCCCGTCGTACGGCTCATGTTGACGCGATCATTTCCTTCGCCGGCATCAATCGAAGTGAACAGCAGAATGCTGGTGCCGTCGAGCGTGTCGGTCGCGAGCGGAGCGGGCGTGGCCGGGTCGTCGACTTGTACGACGTCATCGCCGCCGCGAGGGTCGATTCTGATCGTGGTGTACGCCAGGTTGCCCGCCGTATCCTGAGCCAGGAAGTCGGACGGATCGGTCACGCCAGCGACCTGAGTCTGCGTGCGGAATTCGCGAACTCGATACAGGATATTACCGTTGGCGTTATCTCGCACGCTGATGACCGGGGTTGCGGGAGTCCCCAGGGCGGCTGTGATGTTGATATCGAACCGGTCATTGCCGCTGGTATAGCCGTTATTGGGGTCGGTGCCGCGGAGCGTCAGCGTATCGACATCGCTGAGGGCGTCATAAAGCGCGCCGGCGGGAGGTGCGGGGGGAACTCCATTGCCCGGGACGCCATCGTCGTCGACAAAGATGATGTCGGTGTTGTTCACGAACGAAAGAACGTAAACCAGGGAACCGCCGGTGGCATTGGTGCTGCGGACTTCACCGTTGTCCGGCCCAGTGGGCTGAACCACGATGTTCTCGGAAATGGTTCCCGCTCCAAACACATCGGGAGGAGCGGCCACGCCGGTGGCGGTGTGATAAATGATCAAGTCTTGCTGCAAACCGTCCGATTGGGCCGGGGCCCCTTCGTTGAAGAAGACATCCACACCCCAGCCGCGGGGAGTGTTGTCGGCATAGGCCCGAATATCCAGCGTATCGACGCTATTGTCGTTGGTGCTGAGGTTGGCGGGGTTAAACGACCCCGCCAGATCGTCGCCATAAACCTTCAGGAATTGCACGCTGTTGATCAGAATCGGCGAACTGCCGTTGATCGCCACCGTCATTTCCTGGTAACCCTGGTCGACAAAATCCTGGTCCACATTCCGGCCGCGGACGACGAAGTTATCCGTCTGATTGTTGGCGGCGGCGGCGTTGTTGTTGTCACCAATGAGGTTCACAGTACCGTTGCCGGGGCTGGCTTCCACCCGTTCGATCGAGCTGTACTGCACGTTGAACAGGTTGCCGCTGTATTGCAAGCTGACGTTTGGCGGGGTCGCCTTGTCGCTAAAGATGTTCAGCGAGCCGGGGCCAGAAACCACCAGCCGATCTCCGACCGGAAGGCCATCAGGGCCCAGCACAGCCGGATCGGGGAGGTTGCCGTTGACCTTGATATTGAAGTTGGTGAGCGGACTGTTGACGACGAAGTCGTCCGCGGCAATCCCGGCCAAGGGGCCGACGAGGCGACGCCCCGCTTCGTCACCACCGTTGACCAGCAGGGCGGCCTGCTGGTTGGCCAGGGGGAGGCCATTTTGCACGAACGACGCCGTAGCCACGTTCACTGGGAGGAGCAAACCAACCACGTTATTCGTGATGCTGACCAGGGCATCGGTAATGACCACGTCATCAAAGGCCGCGTTGACTGCAGCGGAAGGCTGAATGATCCCGGCTCCCAGAGCAGCAAACGGACCGCTGAAGATGGCGGCCGCGCCGCCGTTGTTCAGGGCGGTTTCCGAAATGGCATGGACCACCAAGCGGTCGCCGCCGGGGACACCCGCATTGCCGCCGCCGTCCGCGGTGATACCGGCTGGAGCCATGCCGTTGATGGCCAGATCGGGTCCGGCGTTGCCGCCAGAAACGCCAGGTCGGGCGTTAATCAAGGTAGCGGGTGGAGCTCCCAGATAGGGAGTTCCGCCGCGGTAAACGAGAGCCGTGCCGGTCGCCACGGGACCGGGAATGACCGTTAAAATGTCGTCGTTAGCCGCAATTCCAGTGACTCGCACGGTGTCATTATTCGCACCGGCCGCATTGAACGAGACCGACTCCATGGTGCGAACTCGCAACGCCAAGGCGGGAACTACGCCGCCCGCCAAACCCGCACCCCCAACCGCCTCGATATCGATATCACCGGAGCCCGCGATCAGGTAGTGATAATTGAGATTGCGGGCAAAGCCGGCGTTGTTGTCGTTGATGAGAAGTCGGTCGCGGCCGTCGATGCCGGCGAGCTGATTGTTCCCTTCGATCTGGACGCTGGTGAGCGGGGCGAAGGCTCCGGCACCCAGGTTCGCGGCGATATTGAGCGTGAAAAAGTCGTTCCCATCCGCCACCGATGGCGCACCCAATCCGCGGAAGAGATTCGCCGCGCTGAGATTGTCGCCGTTGATGGTGACCGTGTCGTTCCCTTGGCGGGTATCGAGCGTGGTCTGCGTGACGGCCGTGGTGTCGTTGACGTTGACAACGTCGTTGCCGGTGGAGGTGCGGATATTGAGGAATTCTAGGCGGTTTTCGCCCGGATTAGAAAAGGCAGTATTTCCGTGGATGTAGTTAATGGCAGCTGGAGCAAAACCCGCTAATGTGGTTGTAACTCCTTGTTCCGCAAAGCCGCCGTAACTGAATACCGTGTTGCCAACATTGGTAACTGAAGCTGGAGAAGCAAACAGCCCACCGGTACCGCTATCGTCAACATTCAACGAATCAACACCGTCGGCACCGAAAGAACCTCCGGCAACAACCGTAATTGGGCCAGCAATCGTATCTAGCGATCCGTTAAAAGTGGGTGTACCGAAATTGGCCGATGTGTTGCCGATTGTAAAGGTGTCTGCGCCAGTGTAGCCATACAACAGATAGTTTGTTCCTGCGGCAGTTGAAGCGACGTCTAGATTGTCCGCCAAAGAAGTTGCACCGTAAACGAACGTCTCGACCTGCGAGTAGGTAATCGTGGCGGGTGCCGCACCGGTGAGGGTTGTAGCCGTTAGCGTCGCATTGTTAGCAGATCCTGAGGCAATGTCGACCAGTAGAAGTTCATCATTATCGCCTCCCGGTACAGCGCCACCTGTAAAGTTGATCGCACCGTTAAGTGCCGATAGATCATTATTGCCGGAGGGATCTATGCCCGAGAAGTTATTGGCTCGGTCGCTTCCCCCTTGTCCAAACAGGTTGTTGGTAGTGCCCACAGCGGTAGCTGTAAGCAACCACCGATCGGTGCCGTTGTCGTCCGCAGGTTGGCCGAGGACGCCGGGGGCGATGTGGCCGTAGGTTTCCAACGTAAAGGCTCCGCCGCTGGCGGTTGCGGGGGCGGTGGTGTAATTCAGCCGGAACGTATCCACGCCGCCGCCGCTGTTCAGGTTCGCCATGATGCGAGTGGTGTCCTTGCGGGCGAACCGGAAGGTTTCAAAGGTGCCGGCGTTGTCCAGCACGCGCACTGCCGCAAAGCCGTTCAGCGGGCTGCCGACGTTGTCGATGGTCAAATCGTCGTTGGTTCCCCCGCTGGG
>CAYUJE010000008.1:0-43675 GCA_964444865.1 uncultured Pirellulaceae bacterium
CCCAAGTGTCTCGCCCGCCGCCAAGATCGCCGGGACCGCAGCAGACTTGCACGATCGGCACGCCCGCCTCGGTCATTCGTCGAGCCAACAGCAGGCTCTGACCGGCCAGGTGAGTTCCGTAGGACTCGCGCACCCGCGGGCTTTCGTTATCGAAGTTGTACGCTTGCTTGACTGCCGTTCCGGCCAGGATGTCTTTGGCGAGCGATTGAAAGTGCTCGAAGCCTTCATAATCGCTCGATGGCCGCTCGGTCTGTCGCAGCGACGCCAGCACCTCGCGCCGTGATGCTAGCCGGTTCTGATCAACGTCGTGCAGATTCAAGACTGCGGCACCGAGCGTTTTGGAACTCCCCTCGTAAGGCTGGCCACTGGCCGGACGCATCACGATCGGGTCGTATTTCACTCCCAGCCAGCCGCCGTATTCGCCCGCCTGCAGTGTTTCGTTATCGACCATCGGATACGGCACCCGAATGGCGCTGGGCACGCCGCGCGGTGCGGCGCGGAACTTGGAAATCACCGCCGAGATCGAAGGCCAGTCGTCCGGCATCGGAGCAATGTTGGCCACACGTGGCGGCTTGTGTCCCGTCAGATTCCAGTACATGCCCCGACCGTGAAACCCATCGTCGTGCGAGATTGACCGAATGATGGCCAGTTTGTTCGTGTGCCGCGCCAGCTTCGGCAAATGCTCACTGATCTGAATGCCCGGCACGACCGTCGAGATTGGTGAAAACTCGCCACGCACCTCAACAGGCGCATCAGGCTTCAAATCCAGCGAGTCCAAATGGCTCATGCCACCCCATAAATAGAGGATGATGCAAGACTTCGCTCTGCCCTTTCCCACGGCGCTGCCGGACTCTGCGAGGCTTTGTACCTGCAAGAAACTCGGCAACGAGAGTCCGCCAATTCCTGCTGCCATGGCCAACAATCGGCGACGCGACGGATCAACACATGACGCGAGTGAATCCGTTGAGTGATACTTCTGCGACATGGGAGATCGGGCCTTCGGGCGATGGAGGCAACAAATCAGGAACGTCGAATTAGCGAAAGAGCAGTTGATCGACCCTCAGACTATCGCGAACGCTGTGATGAGAAAGAGGGGCGAGTGGACGAAAAGGAGACAGCGAATGGGAAGTCTCGTGGTGTATCGGTGTTTCATTATCTCGTCTCCCTTCATTCGTTGGAAGCCGAAAAGTGCCTTAGTCGCGGCAGATCGCGAAGGCTTCGATCTCGATTAGCAGATCCTCGAATGCGAAGCCAGCGACACGGAGTGACGTCACTGTCGGGCCGGGGTCGGGATAGAACTCGCGCTGCACGCGGTCAATCGTCGCTTTTGTCGCCGCGACCTGATTCCAGTCGCCGTCGCCGTGATAATAGATGTAAAGCTTGGCGACATCACTTTCGTCGAGGCCCCCTTCCGCGAGCACTTTGCGGATGAACTGGAAGACATTGCGAGTTTGCGTTTCCATGTCCTTGCCAACGGCTTTCGCCTTGTTGTCCGCGGAGATCTGGCCGCCGATGAAGGCCAGCTTGCCGATCCGCCACCCCTGAGTGAACTGCGTGTTGGGGATGCTCCAGTCCCAGTGGTTTTCCGGCTGCAGCCGCTGCTTATCCTCGCCAAGAACGCCGATCCCTTCAACCTGAATCAGTTCGGCCGAGTTTGGAAACCCGATGATCCGCAGTCCTGCTCCGGCAGCTGAGGGGACTGACATGTAACGCCGACGGACGTTGGTCATCTTCTCCCAGTAGTCGGTCACTTCCCGTCCTTGGCCAAAGAAGCGGAAGTACGTGTTTTGCCGCATCAGGCTGTTGCGATCGCCGCCGCCGGCTCGCAGCAGCGTGTCGAGATTGCGAAACGCGTGATCGGTTTGAATCTCGATGTCGCCGACTCCCAGCACGTTACCGTGGGCATCGAGAGACCGCTGGCCGCCGACGAAAATCATATCACCGACCTTCCAGCCGTGTGTGAACGGAAGCGGTTTGTTCCAATTCCAGTGGCCTTCAGGCATCAGCCGTTCCCTCGGTTCACCGACGACGGCCCAGGCATCAATCTGAATCAACGCCCCTTCGCGATCAAGCCCGACTCGCGTTTCGGTCGTTGTCGGGCCGGGATCCGAGAAGTAATCGAGCCGCACTCGGTCGATCTCCTCTAGAAACCTCGCCACCTCTGCGTCACCTCCGTCGCACTGGAAATAGATGTTGTGCTTGACGACATCTTGCATCCCGGCCCCCGCCTCAGCGAGCACTCGCTTTAGCGCCTCGAATACATTCCGCGATTGCGTGGCGATGTCGTCGCCGACCACTCGGCCTTGCTCATCAAGTGACATTTGGCCGCCGACGAGAATCAGATTTCCCGCTCGCACTGCCTGCGCTGCGCTGCCCGACGCTCCCCCGCAATGATTCTGGGGCGAGATCCTTGTCATCCTCATTTTTCGTCTCCTTTGATTTGTGGGGCTCGTTCGACCACTTCGCGCGGCAGCAACAACTCTTTCGCGTTACGCGCTAAATACGGTGGCACGGTCATCAGCAGGCGACGGCCGTTTCCGTGGTGGAAACACCACAGCTGGGCGTCGCTGCCGGCGGGCACGGGGATGCTGAAGTAGCTAGGCGCGTCGTCAAACCTGTGAACGGTCTTGCCGCTGGGATCTCGCAGTTCGCCGGGGCCATCGGCGAATCCGCCGATCACGGGCGTGCCGCGCGGGACGTAAAAGTAGAGCGTCCAGCGGCCATGCAGCAGCACGGGACTGGTTGGATCCGAGCGGATCGTCAGCGGAGTTTCGGCAGGCCAGGTGATCTCCGTCCCGTCGCCGCCGTCGGAGAGATGCAGCCGATGCAGGCCGCGAATTGGCGTGCGCAATGACACGTCATGCTTCTGCTTGTCCGGCGCGACTGCGACGTTTGCGACTGACTTTCCTTGCAACTCATCGCGTGGGAAGAGCGAGAGCTTCGCGTCTCCCAAGCGACCGTAGATTAATCCCGCCTTCACCGAAAATGGCAACTCGGCCGGTGCCGTCTCGACCCAAGTGTGAACGTCAAACTCATCGCGAAAGAACAAGCCGTACTGACCCGGCTCAACATCCGCCAGCTTAAGCGGCGCTGCCGGCACAAGGTCATCGCTGAACGAGACCGCCTCGAAGTCGAGCAGCTTGTGACGCGAGATTCCGTTGCGCAGCAGCGCGTCGATTTCAGCGGCAGTGAATGGTTCGGAACTCTTCCACGGGTTGCGGCCTTCGGGGATGTCCCATGCAGCGTCGGGCGGTACGCGGATCAGCTTGTCGCGTGTCGGCACGTCGCGATAAAGGGCGAGCGTGTGAATCATCATCGTCCCGCGCATCCGGTACGCATGCCGGATCAAACGCTCGAATGCCGCCTGTCGAGCCGGGCCGGTGGCGTTGCTGTAATCGAACCAGCGCTCGACGTAGTGCGTGTAGAGAATGAGTGCGTCGAGGCGAGCCGCGATAGCCGCCATTCGCTTGGCGCTCTGGCCGTTTGGATCGCGGATCAAACCACGACTCTCCTCCAGCAGTCGGTACATCCGCCCGATCAGATCTTCGCTGAGCAGGGGCCGGCGCGAGCCATCAATCAGCCGATAGAACCTATCCATCGGCTCGCGAGCCGGACCGAATGCAAGAGTGAGAAAATCCGCTCGCACGGCAGCGACCCGTTCGGGAGCCGCTTCGCGCGTGTCCCACAACATCCTCGCCGCGACGTAATAGCCGAGGCCGTTCGGCCCCCAGTTATCGCTCGATTCAGCGCTGAAGAACCGCGCTCCCTGCTGATGAAAATGCGGAATCGTCTTCGCGAGGTATTCGAGGTTCGCACCGCGAGCCGCTCCGGGCAGATCGCGGTCCCACGGATGTACGCCGTAGTACTCGCGAATGCCGAGCGTCGCGCCCTGAGCCTGCCAGCCGCTCATCAGTTCATCGAGCGTTAGCCCCGCGCTGCCGAAGGCCGTCGCCACGCTGACCACTAGACGCGGATGCACGTCTCGTTTCGGCGGCGCGACGTGTCCGCCGTAGGCATACATCCCAAAGCGCTTGCCCGGATGTTTCGCGCTGACCGCAGCCGCGACCTCGTTCGCCAAAAGCACCGCGCGATCGCTGGGTGAGCCGAGCCTGGCACACTCGGCGCACTCGCACCATCCGAGTCCATCGCTTGGCTCGACGGACATCGAATCGGCGTGCGGCTGCTTCGCGAAGTGAAGGAGCGCGTGATCGACCACTAGCTTCCGCAATCCCGGATTACTGATGCAGAACTTGTCCGACGTGCGCTTGCCATCGACGAGGGCGAGATACTCCGGATGGGCGGCGAACTCGTCTTTGTACCGAGCATGAACCAATTCGTAGATGTGCCCGGTGTCAAGGTTGATCCCCTTCGTCGCTCGATTCTTCCGGCACCAATCTTCGTAGTGTTCTTTGGCATGATCCCAGGGCCCATAGCCGTACCAGATGTTTCGCGCGAGATAGCTCGGCCGCTCAACGACATTGACCGCGATCAACAGCTCGGGCGAATGAGGCACGACCTCCCACGTCGGTCCTGGAAAGAACTGCCGATAGCCAAGCCGATACAAAAAATCCCACACAGCATGTTCGACCGCCAACTCCGTCGTCCCGATCAGCCACACGCCACCCTCATGCGACCGCAACCGGTATATCTCGCGTTCATCGTCATTTGGCACATGCGGCAACTTACCGGCCAGCTTCGGAAAGTCGAGCACCGTTCCGACGACGATGCCGCTCGCACCGTCGCCGGCCCGCACATTAAATACGGCGTCGGTGATCTTCCGAAGTTGCGCGGCCAAAGTCTGAGCTGCCTTACGAGTTGCCTCGCTGGCTGACTCGGCGACGACGATGGGAATGAGCGACCTGCCGTCAGCCGCCAGCTTCGCGGGAGTGTCCGCGGCGATCGACGCCGTGGGGAGGAGGAGTCCAGCGAATAGAAGGAGACGGCGAATGAGGACAATCATGGCTAGACAGCTATTCATTCGTCGTTTTCGCGGGGAGGGTTCCAAAACTACCGGCCATTGAGGTGTTGGCGGTGCCAGAGGGGTCGGGACAGTGTCCCAACCTAGGGTTTGTCATTGAATTTCAGCGCGAACAAGTCCGCGTCGCGCAGCACGAATCGCAAACGCACCGGCTGACCGGCGAGGCGGCTGACATCGGTGCCGTTTTTCCAATTGACAGTACGATCGGTCGAGTCGCCGAAGAGCAGCTCGCTGTCGTCGAGCGTGAAACCAGGGAGCGGTTTGCCGGCAGCGTCTTGAAGCTCCACCCGGATGTCTCCAGCGGCGGAGGTGGCGAAGTTAAGCGACAACGAGTTGCCGGTGAAAGTCAGCGGTTTCGTGAGGAGTTCTCCGCCGCTCAGCGGCGCGCTGATCGAGACGAAGCCGTCGAGTCGCAACGTGTAACGGCGCAACGAGCTTCCCTTGCCGTGCCATTCGCCTTCCGTCGCGTAGAGCGACATCTCGCGAGGGGCACCCGGCAACGAGGACGCCGTTTCGACCGCGTGCCAGGCGATGAATTGTTGCCCATAGAGCCAGGTCGCGGGGCGCTGGGGACCGGGTCGCAGGAAGGCTTCGTTCCAGCGATCGAAATGCACACCGTCACGACTCGCCATCAACAGACCCTCGGTGAGTGCCGTGCCGTATCGCAGGTGCGCGGCCGCGCGGTCTTCACGCAGTTCCAGTTCCGGCAAGGCCCGCATCGATGCCGACCAACCCCGCTCGACATACCGAGTCGGGAAACCGATCAGCAGATGCGGAGCGCGGAAGTACGGAGCGATCTGATTCGTGTAGAGGTGCTCGGCGGGCGAGTTTCGGTACGTCAGATCGGCTTCGTGCTCCCACTTCAGAAAGTCGCGCGAGGTTGCCGTGCGGATTGCGCGGAACCCTTCGGGCTTCCACACTTTGCCGGTCGTGATGCCGGCTGTGAAGGTGCGAAAATACGCTCGATAGACGCCGGCAGTAGCATCCCAGAACGCCAGGTTTTGCGAATCAAACGCTCCCTTCGTAACGACCGGTTCCTCGCGCATCAGCGACCAGCGGATTCCGTCGGCGGAGTGAAATGCAAACAGTCCCCCTTGATCGGCCAGTCCCCCCAACGCCTTGAACCTCGATTCCTTCGGGCAATCGGCGCGAGTATCCAGAAACGGAGCGAAGTTGTGCGTACCAACACCGGTCCAGATGACGTTGTTCTGCTTCGAGCCGTTGACTTCGTGCAGACCCAATTCCGGCTTTGTGAAGGTGATGCCGTCGCGACTCTCCGCGTAGCAGTACACCTCGGGTCCTAACTTGAGCTGCTTGTTCTCGATGCCCAGCATCGAGCCTCGGTAATACAGCCGATAGCGATCACCGTCCCGAATGACCGAGTGATACCCGCTCCCCGCCCCTTCCCAAGGAGCGTCATGCGTGATGGCGATCTCACGCGGAGTGGGATGCTGCAACTGCCGCCGCGCCTCCTTGAGCGACTCGATCAAATGCTCGTCCACAAACAACTCGCGCCGCGACCCGATGTCGACCGGCTCGTCGGCGAGTGATAACGAAGTCGCGGCCAAACAAACACAGATTGTCAGAAGGGTATGTCTCAATGGAGTCACCTCGTTGTATCAGCAGTGCGAATCTGGCCGCTGAAGCGACCGTAAATCCCCGTTCCCAGAGTCACCTTAGCGTTGACGATCGATGTGAGATCGACATTGTCCAGCGGTGTGCTCGCCAGCAATTTGCCGTCTTGCTGAATGGTCATGCGGCCCTCATGCACGACGAAATCAAATCGAGTCAGACCGTCTTTCCATTCGATGCGAGTCGCGAGGTTGCCAGGTGCGCGGAGTCGCAGGACTGCGCCGTATTCGCGGCGCTGGGACTCGGTGAGGAAGTCGTACTTCGGGTCCCACGGGTCGGTTCCTTTGGACGAGGTCGAAATCATCAGGCTGTCGCCGAGCGGGACCATGCCAGTGACTCGTTGGCCCCAGTGATTGACGACGAGACCCAGCTTCGCCGACTCCTGTTCATACGGATGCGTCCGCGAATCGGTCAGGTCCGGATGCGTGAACGCGCGGCCGAGTGAGTGCCAGCGAGTGGCTTCGCGGTCGTAACGCCATAGCTCGGCCCATGGCCACACCCCGACGAGCAAGTCGCCGCCGAACACGCCGAGCGTCTGCGCCTCGCGTGACGTTCCCGACACGCCCGGCAATCGCGGCGGCCAGCCTTCGCGGCGCTTCAACTCTCGGCCGTTGAACTCGAAGACCTCGCCCGTTGGGTACTGTGCCAGCAGCAGCCTATCGTGAAAGTGCATCATCGAATAGACCTGATAGCTGACTGATCGGTCGGCCTCGCGGAGCACTCGCCATGCGGACTCGGCGGGGTCGAAAAGGTACGCGCCGCCGTTGTTTGACACCGTCAACACACGGCCGTCGAGTTGCCCCCACGCGAATGGCGTCTCGCCGACATACTTCGCGCTCTGCACCGTTGCGCTTGCGAGGTCAATCGGCACGCGTGACTCCGGCGTCCACGGGCAAGCGAGGACTCGCGTGAAGCCCCCAGCCGCGTCGCGATCGGTGTGGTAGAAAAACAACCGACCGGCTGCGTAATAAAAGTTGTAGAAGTCGCCGCGCTGCGGCGGACTCAAGATCGTCTGGCCGTCGAACGTCACCGAGTTGTTCGCAAACACCAGCCGCCCGCGACCGATCCGCATCACGCCGTCTCCCGACCTCAACCGCGTGACTCCCTCGGGTGGCTGGTCGTGCCATCGCTTAGCGTCCGCATCCCATCGCCGTAGCGAGTTACCTCGAACCGAACTCCACGCGAACAGCGTCTGATTGAAGTCGAGCAAATAAACGCCGGAATCCAAATCCGGATGAGGCAACCGCTCGACTGTTATTTTTGCCGGATCGCCTGCCGGCCGCACGAAGAACTGCACCGTCTGCCGATCGCTGCGGAACCGCGTGTTGTAAACATCCGCAAACCCCGCCCCGGCGACAACTCGTCCGGTCGCGTCGCGAGCCTCGAACAGCGAACCAAAACTCTGTCCGCGATCGGCTCCAAAGTCCGCGACGACCGAGATCGCCAGCAGCGGCTTGTCTTCTTCCGCCCGCGCTTCCGTTACGATTAGCACCGAACACAAAATCAAGGTGGATGCAACCAGCCGATTCATGGCGAATGACTTCTGTTTCAAATGATCTTCCGGCTCTGGGGTGGCGAAGTGTTCTGAATAGGAAGATAGAATTACTATAGCGTATTGGAAGCACGCTGAAGTGGCCGCGAGCACGTCCGCAATCCGCACCCCGTGGAAAACCATGACACACCGTCACCAGCCTCGCAAAAATGGTTTCGTGAGGACACGATGGCTCATCGAATCGTGCTGCTGATCCTGATGTGGCTTGTGCCGCCGGCTGTGTTGGCGGATGCCCCGATGTTGCAGTTAGCGACATTTCGAGCGGACGTGACTCCGCCGTTCGGCGAGGGGCCGTGCGTTGGGTTTATGCCGAAGATTGAGAGCGTCGAGCATCCACTCGAACTGCGCGGAATCGTGGTGCGAGCGAACGGGAAGTCGTTCGTCATTGCGGCACTCGATTATCAGGGGCTGTGCAATTCAAGCGACGATGAATTCCGGCAAAGAATGGCGGAGGCAGCGGGTACAGCACCAAGTCGAGTCGCATTACAGTCGCTGCATCAGCACACAGCTCCGGTTTTGGACGCGGATGCAATGCGGATTCTGCACGGCGACGATAGTGAGTCCTTGCGGCAGCACCTGGCATTCACGAAGCAGATTGCCGAGCGTGCGGCTGCGGCGATTCGTGAGGCGTTGCCGAAGATGAAGCCAATTACGCGAATCGTCGGCTCGCGAGCTAAGGTGGATCGAATCGCATCGAGTCGCCGACTCGTTCAGCCGGACGGCAGTTTGCTCGTGCGGGGGAGCGGAACACGCGATCCGAAGCTGCAGGAGGCTCCGGAGGGATTGATCGACCCGTGGATGCGAACGGTCACGTTTTTCCATGCCGAGCGGCCGATGGTTCAATTGCATTACTACGCGACTCATCCCCAGAGCTTTTACGGCGACGCTCGCATCTCCTGGGATGTCCCCGGCTTGGCGAGGCAAAGACTGGAGCGAGAGACCGCTGTCTTTCAGGTCTATTTCACCGGCTGCGGCGGGAACGTTGGCATGGGAAAGTACAACGACGGATCTCGTGCCGCGCGCGAGCAGCTCGTGGAGCGAATGTTCGACGCGATGCGACGTTCAGCTCGGGTCGCCTCCGGCGGTGCTGCGAGCGAAACTGAGAAGCTCGACGCGACCGTTGATACGCGGTCGCTCAAACCGGCAGACGTGGATTGGGATCAAGCTGACCTGCGCTTCACCGTCCGCGACGACGGCCCGTTCAGCGCCGCCGCGCTGCGAGAACAACTGCAACCTGATCGCCCCTTCAATGACCGCTTGAAGGCCGCGATGTACTCGGCCTGGGTGAATCGCTTGAACGCCGGACATCACGTAATCGTCTCGCGAATGAAACTCGGACCGCTGCAACTTGTGCATCTTCCTGGTGAGCCGTTCGTGGAGTATCAACTATTCTCACAACAGCAGGTGGGCAACAAGTCTTTCGTTTGCGTGGCTGGCTATGGCGAGTGCGGCGTTTGGTATTACGGACCCGACTCGATCTTTCGGGATCGTGGGGGTTACGAGCAAACCTGGTCTTTCACCGGCCCTTGCCAGGCATCGGTTGAGACAGTGCTAACGCGCCTGTTATCCTCTAGCCCACCCTCCGAGCCGAAGCCGTGAAACCTCGACTCAAAGTTTCCATTCACACAAAAAGGATTCTCCATGCGTCGCCCATTACAATTCTTCGTCGCCAGCTTACTCTTGCTGTGGATTGCCACGCCTCGGCTTGAGGCAGATGAGGATGAAGCGAAGAAACTCGTCGAGCAGGTCGTGAAGACCGCCGGAGGCGAAGAGAAGCTGCTGAAGCTCTTTCGATTTCGCGAGCGAGTCCTTATCACCGCGACGCCGGCCGCGCCGGTCACGGCGGACGAAAAGGAGAATCGAACGTCTGTCGTGCAAGTCGGCGGCGATTGGTGGATCAACAAGAACAAGCGGGACAAGGACAAAGTCCGAGTCCTGTGCTGGGCCTGGAGCCTACGGATTCTGCTCGAACCGAAGTCGAAAGTGACAGCGATCGCCGACGCGACGGTTGCCGGCAAACTCGCCTTCGGACTGCGGGTCTCCGAATCCGTGAAGGAGCCGGTCGACTTGCTGTTCGACAAGGAGACGAACCGGCTGGTCGCGATCGACTATACCGACACGCGGCACCTCTTCAGCGAATGGAAGATGACCAGCGAGGGCCATCACTATCCATCCCACGTCGCAGGGTTCCGCTTCATGAAGCGCGAGGTCGGAATGCTCAACGAGAAGCAGTGGTATCAAACCGACGTTTTGGAACTGGTGCCGCTCAAAGAATTGCCGGCCGAGCTGTCAAAGTAACGCACCTTGCAGACGGATGCCGTGAGTGCGTTTGGAGTCAGGTCACTTGGAGTGAGGTTTAGGATGCTTTCCAGTTTGTTAATAGCGGGAAATCCCCGTCAGTACTTTGCATTGCTTCTAGTCATGTCCACTTGGACGGTTAGTTGGTGGGAGCGATGTTCTTGGGCGGATGAACTCGCGGCACCGTGGGACCGGGCTTATGACGGCGAGGAGGCGAACGGTCCGCAGATAATCGGCCTTTGGAAGTTCGATAGGGACGACGGAGCCGATGCCACGGGTAGGTTGCCCAGAGGCGACCTTCAAAATGGAAAGTTGATCGCAGCAGGAAAATTCGGCGGGGCATTGGAATCGTTCGCGGGGTACCCGGAGGCGGATCGGTCGCATGGGTTCGTCGTGCCGAACCATCCTCGGCTGTCACCCAGCGGAGCTTTCTCGATGGAGTTGTGGATCAAGCCGAAGGCGGAATTTGCCAAACGCGATTGGGCAGTTGTCATCGACAAGAAATATGCGGGGCACACTGACTATCAACTTGCCATTGGTCCTGCGGATGGGAAGAAACAACGCCGACTGACGTTATCACTCGGCTTCGGCGCGGACTCACAGAATTTCCTGTCGGACTCGGCGGAGTTCGCCGCCGACAAGTGGCAGCACCTGGGCGCAACGTATGACGGTCACGGAAGAGTGCGGTTCTTTCGAAACGGCGATTCGTTCGGCGGTTCTGATGCACCGGGACGCGGGGCGATCTCCGCCGGCGACTTGCCACTGTCGATCGGGGACCGGCTCGGCAGCAGTTATCCGGGATTTCCAGGGTTCGTCGATGAAGTCCGGTTGACCAGCGGCGTGCGCGAGTTCGGTCCGGTGCGAATTACTGCCATCTGGCCACGGAAAGTGTTTGTGCGCCATGAAGCGAGTCCGCGATGGACGGTGACGATTCGCAACCTGCATCGCGAACCGATTGCTTCCGCCAAGTTGACGGTGAGCGTCGAGGGCTGTCCGCCGACAGAACATGACCTTCCAAGAATTGCCTCCGGAGCAGCACACGACGTGATTCTCGCGTTCGACACCACATTGCGACCGGACACATATCTTGTTTCGTTCACCGTCACCATTCCTGGCGAGACAACGCGACGAATGACGGAAGCATCATCAGTGTTGTTGGTTCCACGAGCTGTGCCAGGGCGAATGCCGGTACTGATGTGGGGCATCTATGACACAAAGGAAGTTTTGACGGAACTCCCTCGGTTGAAGCAGATCGGCTTCACACATTGTTTGGGGGGCGAAGTGGATTATCAGCGAGTGACGGCGGCTGATGGTCCGACGTTGGCGATCAAACCAGAGCAACTACCCGAGGCAATCAAGATGCTCGATGCGGCACTGGCACACGACGTGAAGATTCTCTCATCCACATCCCCATCGTATTTCGATCCATACTTGAAGGAGTACTTTCAGGTCGGTCGCGACGGAAAACCCTATCCGCTCAAAGCCCTTACGCCGAATGCGCCAAAGGTGATGCAGGCGTTCGAGCGAGTCGGGGCGTCGATTGCCAAGACCTATGCGAGTCACCCGGCGTTCGAGGGGGTGCTCGCCAATTCCGAAATTCGTGACGAAAGCCAGATCTCATTCACCGAGCATGATCGGGCGGCGTATCGTCGGGCCTTCGGCGAGCAAGCGGAGTTTCCTGACTGGGTCTTGTCCAAGTACCCGCCGAGTTACACCACGCTCAAAGACTTTCCCGCCGACCGCGTGGTGCCCGATGATCATCCGCAACTCGTCTTTGTCCGCTGGTGGTGGTCGGAAGGCGATGGCTGGAATGCGGCCCATTCCGCCGTGCATCGCGGAATGCACAGGAACTCTGATCGAAAGGACTTGTGGTCCTTCAACGACCCGGTGGTAAGGTGTCCGCCGCTGTGGGGCAGCGGTGGCGATGTCGATGTGCTGTCGCAGTGGACCTACACCGATCCCGACCCACTGCGGATGTCATTGCCGGTTGATGAGGTCTTCGCAATGGCCGGAGGACGGCAGCCTTCCGCTCGCGTGATGAAGATGACGCAGCTCTTCTGGTATCGCTCGACGACTGCGCCGGCGGAGGCGTCGCCGCGCGATGGTGAGTCGCCCGCGAAGTGGGCGGACAAGGATCCGAACACCGGCTTCTTCTCGATTCATCCACATCATTTGCGCGCCGCATTCTGGACGAAAATTGCTCGGCCCATCGAGGGGATCATGTATCATGGCTGGAGTTCGCTCGTTCCGACCGACGGCAGCCACGCCTACAAATACACGCATCCTCAGTTGCAGCACGAACTGACGCGGCTGATTCGCGATATCGTCGTCCCCCTGGGACCTACGCTGCGGCAAGTGCCAGCGACGAAAAGCGACATCGCCTTCCTCGAAAGTTTTACGACGTTTGCCTTCACCTCGAAAAGCACCTGGGGCTATGCGGGCGGCTGGCAGGCCGATGTTTATTTCGCCCTGCAACATGCCCGGCTGCAGCCGGAAGTGATCTACGAACAGCATGTCCTTCGAGATGGTCTGAAGGGCTACAAAATTCTGGTCCTCGCCGACTGTGAAGTGCTGCCCCGCACAGTGGTCGATCAGATTCTGGAGTTTCAAAAAGGGGGCGGGCTCGTGATTGGCGATGCGAATCTCTGCCCGGCGATCAAGGCGGACATCACGCTGCCGATTTTCAAACGTAAGAAAGACGCTGCCGCTGACAAGGCCCAGCTGCTGAAGCTGGCGGCCGAGGTGCGCACCCATTTGGAGGGCAAGTACCACCGCGTGGTTGATACGACATCGCCAAACGTAGTTCCGCATCGTCGGCGAGCCGGAGTGGCCGATTACGTCTTTCTGGTCAACGATGCTCGCGAGGCCGGCGACTATGTCGGTCAGTATGGTCTGGTCCATGAACGGGGAGTGCCGATGACAGCCGAGGTGCAACTAACCTCGAACGCCACTGCGGTATACGATCTCGTCGCGCACCGTTCCGTGCCGTTTCAACGCGACGCGGCGGGGTCGCTTCGGATTCCCGTGACACTTGGCCCCTGCGATGGTCGATTGTTGATGGCCCTGCCAAAGCCTATCACTGGTTTGTCCGTCACCGGACCTGACCAGGTTGCACGCAGTGAATCCTGGACCGGACGCATCGCGGTGCAGAACGCTGACAGCCAGACGATTGATGCAGTCATCCCATTGCAGGTGGAAATCCTTGACAGCGATGGCCGACTGTCCGAGTTCAGTGGTCATTACGCAGCAGTTCAGGGAACTTTGAATCTGCCGCTGGAAATCGCGGCGAACGATCAGCCTGGCGTCTGGGAAGTCCGCGTTCACGAATTGGCGTCGGGACAATGCGTCTCGAAGTTTTTCCGCGTGAGCAAGTAGCCTGTTTAAGGGGCGGAGAAGGGCTGATGTGTATTGTGATTCGTGGATGTTTGCTGAGTCTGGTCGCGGTGATGTTTTCGGCGGCGGCGGTCTGAACGAACGCTCGGCGGGCGGTATTGGTTTGCGGATGTGTGGTGGTCAATGAAATGGATGACCCCATTGAGCGTGTTTTGTTGGACTTCATCGACTACCCCTCGTTCCATTGAGTCTCCGATTCTACGCTGAAAAGGGGCGCGGGGCTTTTCCGACTGTTACACTGAGACGGAGGGAGTAAATCCGTAGGCCCAGTCTGATTACATTACAAATAGGAAGGTTTCTGAATGAGAGCGGTACTCGCGAGACGAAGAGTCAGTTGGGTGGTGCTTGCAGCGCTCGTTTCGGGCAGCAACCATCGGACATTCTGTCGCGACGAATTGCCATCGCATGTTTATGGAATGTCGTCAGCCAAGACACCTCGCCGACCCTCGTCACAGCCAGCCACGATTGCGTTTGCTTTTTGAATGCGAATGAGCCGCCCATTGCTCGTTGTTCGCTGCTCTTGCCTACGAGTAGAGGCGCAGATCCTGTCCACGCGGAAGCCACTAAAACTGTTGCAACCTTGTAAGCTGGTAGGCGACGTGCTTCGTCGACCCGGCGACGTTCGCGGTGTGGTCGAATGATGCGCCGCGAAACGCGCGGGCAGTTTTGGTATTGGAGCCCCTGCGGGCAACTCCATCCCCCGTATGTTTCTATCCTACCCCAAGGGTTTCACTCCGAGGCAATGCAGAATAGATGTTTCTCGCCTCGGATGAGGATTCGGTCCCTGGCTGGTACAGGGGAACCGATGACGGACTCGGCCATGTCATTCTCGGATAACAGAGTGAATTTATCATTGGTCACGCTCGCGACAAACACAGTTCCATCCTCGCGCGGGGCGTAAAGTTTGTCGCCGGCGATAAGCGGCGATGCATAAAAGTTCGCTCGATGTTTGGGGAAGGTATCGCTCCAGATCGTTTTGCCGGTGGCAGGGTCAATGCATTCGACTTCTCCGCGGTCTCGGACAAGAATGACCCGTCCCTTGTAAGCCACAGGAGTTGGAACGAAAGTGCCCACATCATCTCGCTGCCACATATGACTGGTTGCCGTTACGTCGCCGCTTCCCACAAGCCGAATCCCGTGGAGCCGGGGAATCCCGCGATCGTTACGGCCATACGCGATCACAGCCATGTCACCCACGATCACGGGCGATGCAATCGCCGGCCACAGTTTATTGGCGTCCGGATTAAAGTTGCCACACGACCAACGTACCTGTCCATTGGTTGAGTCGTGAATCGTCAGATGTTCAGCACCCCAAACGAGAATGGACTCTTTACCCTGGTGTTGAATGACCAGGGGGGTGGAGTAACCATGGTCGCATTCCGTGGGCGTTTTGTAATTGCGAGCACCCTTCCAGGCCATTTCGCCGCTGGCTTTGTCAAATGCGGCCAGCCACGACTCCCCCTGGTGCATCCGAGCCATGATGACGAATTTCTCGGTCAGCACGGGCGAAGTGCCATGATCCCAAAACAGTGTATCCTTGCCAAAACGCTCGACAAGATCGGTTTTCCAACGGGTTTTCCCGTCGAGATCGACGGCCGCGAACGTGCCGCTCTTGAAGAAGACGAATACTCCCTTGCCATCGGTGACCGGTGAGGCATTGCTGCCGGAACCATTGCGATGTTTGCCCGGATTCTCCTTGCCGAAAACAGTACGCCATTTCTCGGCTCCCCGGTAATCGTAGCAGAGCAGTGCGTCATCACCCGCCACAGGAGCCGTCAGATAGATCCGCTCGTGCAGCAAAATTGGCGTTGAACAGCCCCTGCCAGGCAACTCCGTTCGCCAGAGATACTTATTGGCACTAAACTTGTCAGGATAAGTACCCTGTTCGGTGCTACCATTCCCCAGGGGACCGCGCCAAGCGCGCCAGTCGGGATCCCCTTCACCAAACGAAACCTCCACAGCCAAGAAAACGAAACAGACAGCGGCAATCAGTAAATTGTTTGACATAGATATCACAATCCTTTGAAATGCATGTGTTCTGACTTTTAGGACATTTCTTTCCCAGTTACTCTTGGCTCCGCTTTCTTGCTTGGTTATCGGCGTCAATGTCCTTGGCTTCGGCACCGGTTTTGCGTCGTCCCAACGCCATGTTTACACTCCTTGTTACGGTCTCCGCCACGCCGTCCGATTGAACCGGGGCCGGGCTGGGAGTAATGTACGCCGCCTCAAGAGTTTTTCAACGGGCTGCTAAGGAATAGAATGCGTGTCTCCTCTTCGAGAAACCTATCTTCAAGAACCGAGACCTTGGATACATCATTTTATTTAACCGGAGATGGAATTTGGTGTTTTCTGGCGCAGGTCACGTAGGGCTGCCGGCGGGGGTACCACCGCTGCTCGGTAACACCGGGAAACGTGTTGACCATAGATTCAAGGCCTGTCTTTCCAGGCCCAAGTTCCTTCCCTTATGCAATCCTAATGGCAGTGCATTTTCCTTAAAGGCTTGCCTAGTCATCACTTGCGATAGAAGTTCCCCCTCGTCTCACGGCCACAATGCGCTTGTCACTTTCGCACTCGGCAGTGATAATGAGAGGCGACGAAAAAGAATAAACTCGCAGCACGTCCCACCAGTTATCCCCATGACCGAGGCCTTCGATCCCTATCGCAAGTGGCTCGGCATTCCCCCCAAGGACCAGCCGCCGAATCACTATCGACTGCTGGGGATTGCTCATTTTGAAGATGACCCAGATGTGATCGAGAATGCGGCCACGCGGCAGATGGCTCATGTGCGGACGTATCAGTCGGGCAAGCATTCCGCCGATTCTCAGCGGATTCTCAATGAGTTGACGGCGGCGAAGCTCTGCCTGCTGCAAGCGGAGAAAAAGGCGGCTTACGACGACCGGTTAAGGGCCAAGCTCTCGGCTGACGGAAAGCTTTCCTCGGATAACCTGCTGGTTACTTCCGAGGTGATGGAAGAGCCAGTCGAAGAGCCGCCGCGCGAAGAGTTTCCTGAGCTGCGGCTGTCGTCAAACCGCTGGAAGACCGACTCGGATGACTCTGGTTCCGCCGAACCGCCGATCGTGCCGATTCCGATGCCCCAGGGGATGTCGATAGCCGCCCCGCCCCGCCTTTCCCCCTCTTTGCCTCTCTCTCCCTCGCCACTGCTGGTCACCGGCCCCATCCGGTCCAGCTATCGCCCGAAGAAGTCGGCAAGCGCCGCGCTTCCCATCGCGATTGCCGTTGTGGCCCTGGTACTGTTGCTGGGGGGAGGAATCACCGCGGTGGTGCTCAGCGGCGCGCTCTCCAAGCCAGCGGAAAAGCAACCGAAAAAGGCCGTGGCAACCCCGACCAATTTCCCTATTGGCACCGGTACCAAAGAAAAGAAGGAAGCGACGGCCGATACGAATTTCAGGCCGGTTCTGCCTCCCGAAAAGAAGTCAGTTCCCGAAGGTTCCTCGGGCGAGAATCCTCGCCCTGAGTTCCCCAAGAAAAAACCGTCGGATCGCGGTGCCATCGAGGACGAACTGCGGCAAGCGTTGTTTCTCGGCCGGCAAGCACTGGAGAAGCGCGACGCGGATAGCTGCAAAACGTATGTGGTAACGGCGGAAAACACGCTCGACGCTCACCCCGAGGTCGATTCGCAACTCCGAGAGCAGGTCCGAATTCTTCGCGAATTGCATACGCTGTGTGAGCAGTTCTGGTCCCTCGTTCGGGACGCGGCCATCAATGGCAAGGTGCCGGCGGGCGAAAAGCTGCGATTTCACAAGCAGGATTTTGTTCTGGTCTCGCACGAAGGGGATCAGGTCACCTACAAAATGGGGGACAAAGAAGAGACTCATTCGCTGATGGAAATGGACGCCAAAATGGCATTGGCCCTCGCATTCCACAACACCAAGGATGATCCCGCCAAACGGCTTTCCTTGCTGGCGTTTAGCATGACGGACAAACACTCTGGCGACGAGCGCAGTGACCGGGGCTGGACCAAGAACTTCTACACGCGCCTGGCACTCAGCGGCCATACCAATGCCCATCTCGCTCGCGAGTTGGGCGTTGCGGAGAAGCCGGATCCGGCAACCACGAAACTTCCCGAAGACGAAGATATGCCTGCTCAGGATAAGCCAGCGACCGACAAGCCGGCTGAGAACAAGCCCGAAACCAATTAGTCGGCTCTCTCATTGGCACTCGCGGGGCACTTCTTTTGCCGCCCGCCGACATTACCTCGTGGGGGCGAGACGTTACAATCTTTGATGACTTAGACACGGCCCGAGTTCTTCAATCCCAATTCTGAAATGGCTTCTGCTTACGACGCTCTTTGCCAGTTGACGCGCGAAACCGCCCTCCTGCAGTCCATCGAATCGCTCATCGGCTGGGATGAGCGGACCTATATGCCGCCGGCCGCGGGGGAATATCGAGCGGAGCAGATGACCTATCTCGCCGGGGTCATTCATCAGCGGCGGACCGATAAGCGGATTGGGGAATTGTTGTCCGAACTGGTTGCCGGCCCGCTGACGAAGGACAAGCACAGCGACGAAGCCACGACGATCCGCCAGCTTCAGCGGGACTTTGAAAAGCAGGTCAAGCTGCCGCAGGCACTTGTCGAGGAATTGACCAGGGCCAGCGTGCTGGGCCAGCAGGCCTGGGTGGAAGCCCGCAAGAACAACGACTTTCCTTCCTTCGCTCCGCACGTTAAGAAACTCTTCGAACTTAAACGGCAGCAGGCGGCAGCGCTCGGCTTTCAGGGGAATGCCTATGACGCGCTGCTGGATGATTTCGAGCCTGATGCTAAAACAGCCGACGTGGCCAAGGTGCTCGCCGAATTGCGGAAGGACCTCGTGCCGCTGGTGCAGGCCATCGCCCAGGCCAAAAAGCGGCCCAATGCGAGCATCCTCACTCGCCATTATCCGGCAGCGGCTCAGGAAGCGTTCGGGAAAGAAGCCGCGGCAGCCGTGGGGTTTGATTTTCATCGCGGGCGGCTGGATGTGACGCATCATCCGTTTTGCAGCGGCATGGGTCCGCACGACTGCCGCATTACCACGCGGTACGACGAGCACTTTTTTCCCTCGGCGCTGTTCGGCACGCTTCACGAATCGGGGCACGGCATCTACGACCAGGGCTTGCGGCCGGAGCTTTATGGCTTGCCGCCGGGGTCTTACCTTTCGCTCGGCATCCACGAATCGCAGTCCCGCATGTGGGAAAACCTCGTCGGCCGCAGCAGGGCCTTCTGGCAGCATTTCTTTCCCAAGTTTCGCGAGACGTTTGCTTCGGCTCGCGATGTCTCGCTCGACGACTTCTACTTCGCCATCAACGGCGTGCAGCCCTCGCTCATCCGCGTGGAAGCCGACGAGGCTACTTATAACTTGCACATCATCGTTCGGTTTGAACTGGAGCAGGCTCTGCTGAGCGGCGACTTGCCAGTGGATGACTTGCCCGGTGCCTGGCGGGACAAGTACCGCCAGTATCTTGGTATTGAACCGCCGGACGATGCTGACGGCTGCCTGCAGGACATTCACTGGTCGGCGGCTCTGATCGGCTACTTTCCGACTTACTCGCTGGGGAACCTGTATGCCTCCCAGTTTTTCGAAAAGGCGGACAAGGACCTCGGCGGACTGGCGAGTCAGTTCTCCTGCGGCGATTTCACGCCCCTCAAGGAATGGCTGCAGCGAAACATCCATCACCGCGGCCAGTGCTACACTGCCGCGGAGTTGGTGCAACTCGTTACCGGCCAGCCCCTCAGTCACGCCCCCCTCATTCGCCACCTTCGCGGCAAACTGGAGCCGCTTTATGGAATCGCGTGAGATGGAACATGGCTGCCGTGGGCTTATCGTCGCGTACCGGCTTCGGGGTATGGTCCTCCGCCTGGCATCGGTCCGGGCATCGGCATCATCATCCCGCCGACGAGTCCGTTCGCCGGCAACCCAGCCGCTTCGCGAAGCATCTTGAGGACGTTCTCGACCTCTTTGTGGGTGCGAGCATTGTGGTTGATAACGATCAGCCCCTTGTATTCGGAGATCGTACCGAAGCCACCCATGTCCTCCCACGAGTCCGGCTTCACTGCTGTCGTGATGAGGTGCATGAGACGCTCGGCCCGGATTTCTTCCTCGGTCTGGGGCCGATTTATGCCGCCGGCCTCCATGCCACCACCGCCCCCGGGCATTGCACCAGCGGCAGGCGGACCGCCACCAACGCCGAACTGCGGCTGTATCCCCTTGGGAATCTTTGGCGTAGACAGGCTTCCGCCTGCTGGGGGAGTTCCCTTCGGCGTGGATGAGGCTTTGGGAGTGCTTCCCCCCAATGCACCATCCTCTGGGAGGAAACCTCCAGGTGGTAGTTCGACCCCGGAATCCGTTCTCGGTGCACTTCCCGAACCCAGCCCTCTCGGCATACCAGCTCCAGGCATACCCAACATTCCAGTGATTCCCGGCATTCCCACTCCCGGACCCATCAATCCAGCGCTGGGGACCGGCGATGCCATCGCCAGTAGGTCGCGGCAGTTATAGACTTTGACCTCGCTCGCGCCGGCGAGAGCATCCGTGGTGGAGATGACGAGGATTCCATCTCGCTCGACGTAGGCTAAAGAGTCTTCGGCTTGTTCCAGTATCAAGTCGAGCACCATATCGACTCGCACTTGCTTGAGGTTGATGGTAATCGGCGTTTCCAAAATTCCATCTGCCACTTGGTCGATCGCCTTGCGGTTGACGTAAATCTGGAGGTCGGCATTTTCCTTGAGAAAATCCAGCACATCCCGGAGAGGTATTTCCGGAAAATCAGCGTCGATTCTCATTGCGAGCTTCTCCTCAATGCTCGCGGCCTTCTTGGACGTGGGAGCTGCCCCCCCTCCGCCCCCCTCGTCTCCTTTTCGTCCCTCGCCCGTTTGGGCCACGACTTGCGGAGCCTTAACCTGTGTTCCTTCCGGCCAAAGCGCAACAGCGAGTAACCCCGCCGCCGCCAGGCCAGCCATTGATACTGTTCCGATTCTCATGATCCACCTCTTTCTGCGCCCCTGGGAAATTGAAGCTATTTGTGCGGCCAGACCAGCCGCGTCGCCGAATTCTTCGAGAGCCAACCTGACCGCTTCTTCTCGCTCCGTCCCACTGGCGAGCAGGTCCTCCAGCCGATCCTCCATGTGCGTGCGAAACTCCTCCGCCACCTGCTCCCGCTGCTGCGGCGCAATCCGCAGTAAACGGCAGAGGAGGGAGAGATAGGTGTCGAATTCTTGTTGGGACATGGGAGGAATGACTAATGACTAAGCACTCATGTCTAATGACCAAATTTTCTGTCCAATGCCTCTTCCATTAGTCATTAGACATTAGGATTTAGTGATTTACCCTGACGCTCCTTCGGTGCGGAGCCCGGCGAGTGACAGGATTTGCTGAATACACTCAGCATAGTCCGACCATTCCGCGGCCTGCGCGGTGAGCCGTTTTTTTCCGGCGGCAGTCAGTTCGTACCACTTCCGTTTGCGGCCGGTGGAATCGTCCCAAGAGCTGCGAATGAGCTTTGCCTCTTCCAGCTTGTGCAGGAGCGGATACATCGTGCCGGCTTGCAGATCCACGCGAGCACCACTGGTCTCGCGGACTTGCTTCTGAATCAAGTAGCCGTATTTTTTGCCGCCGGCCAGGACCGAGAGAATCATCAAGTCCAAGCTGCCGCGGAGCAGATCGTGTTCGAACTTATCAGACATCGCGTTCACCTTCCTAAGATGCCCTATGTATAGCGTGGCGATATATAGCCTGTCAATAGTTTAAATCAAGAACTCCCGAGAATTGCAATTCCAAATTCCGCGGGAGATTCCCGCCCGATTCGTTCTAGAAACTACAGGCCGACATCACTCCGCGTAATCTCCCATTCTCGGAGTCTCCGCGCGCACAAAGTCCTCATAGGTCATGCTGATCGAAACGGCATGATCGCCGGCGTTGAAGTTAATGCGGGGCTGCTCCGACAGGCGGCTGTCGCACCATGTGGGAAGGTTGAAGAGGCTGCCGAAGGGAGGGATGGAGCCGGGGGCCAAACCGGTAAGTTGTTCGACTTCCTCGCGGGTGGCGAAGCGGAGGCTTTTGACGCCGGCTTCCTTGCGGACCTGTTTGCTGGCCAGCCGGCGGTCAGCAGGGAGGACAATCAGCACAAACTGTTCGTCTGCTTTGCAAATCAGGGCTTTCGCCCCGCTCGCGAGCGAAGTTCCGCGAACCGCGGCGGCCTCTTCACTCGTAAAGACGGGAGAGTGCCGCAGGACGCTGAAATCGACCCCTTGGCCCTGCAGGAAACTGCTCAGGCGATCAAAGACTGTCAAAGCCATAAAGTATTCCTTGGCCAAAGGTTGCAACAAACTTGGCAACGCCGGCCTGGTATTTGACCATCAGTTCCCAGGAGAGGAAAGAATTCCGCTGGAAAATTGCCCCCTTGGAGTGCGATTGGGTGTTCCCTGCAGTATCGCTGCTATTCGTACAGAAGTCATAAATAGCACAGAATCAGGCTGGCCCAGCCGCTTTTGTTCGGCTTGAACATTCGTCGCAAACCATTTGCAGTGAAGGATTTACGGGATCCAATGATTGCTGGAGTACCGGCCTACCGTCCTTGCAAAGTCAAGGAAAATTCGTACCCTGATGAGTTGGCGCATTGTCGCCACGTTTCCATTTGTGACGATTTCGTGAGGATGTAGGTCTGACATTTGCATATCCGTTGGTTCGCACCGAAACGGGGGCGAGCCGATTTCCTTAAGCAGGCTTCATGAGTGAGTTTCTATTCCAATACGAAAAGGTAAATCCCATCTCCTGGGCTTACCTGTCGTCGCTGCTCATGATTGCCCTGTTCTTTAAGTTCAATCGCTTTTGGAGCGTTCGAAATCTGGACTTGGTGCTCCTCATTCTTCTCGCTCCTGGGCTCCTGGTAGTGCAAGCCGGAAGAAGAGAATTTCGCCAGTTACGGCTGGAAAGGATTGCCCTCAACCAATCAACGGAATCGGCTGTGGCCACCCTGCGCGATGTGGTGGAAGAGCCGTCTGAACTTCAACAGGCAACCAGCCTGGCAGAATTCAAATCTCGCGACGAAGCAGTCACACCGGCGGCGAACACGTCTCCGCTGACAGCGGTCGAAGCGCCGACCGACGTGAGCGAAACTATTTTGAACGAGACTCCGCCGCCGTTGAACGAAATTTCGCAGCCGACAATCCCCCCCAGTGGCCCGGCCATGCAGAAGCTGCAGGCTCGAGAAACGGCAATCACCACCATGCTATGGCGCGGATACGCCGGACTGCTTTTGGTGTGTGGCCTGCTGCTGATTCGTTTGCTCTTCGACCCCACCATGGTCCGTCGTCCGCTGCTGGAGCCGAACATGAGCACGGGGGGATTGCTGTTTCTGGCGACCATGCTGTTTCTATTTCTCATGGCCAACGTCATCACCAGCCGCGTGACCGTGGACGACGTCGACGGAGCACGGGGTGCCAAGGCCCTGATTGGCAATGAAACGCGGACGCCGGACGAAAAAATTGCCGCCTATCGACAGTATGGACCCGGCTATTTCATTCTGCATTTACTGCCGAGCGTAATCACCCCGGCTTATTCCGCGAATGCCACCGTGGAAAGCCCCGCGGAGCCGAGCACCGCGGAGAATCCTCAAGGCACCAGCGCCAATTCCAAACGGCCGGATGCAGCTCAGGTGGCGGTCTCCAAAGGCATGTCGATTCTGGCTCACCTTGCCATTCTGGCGGCAATGATTTTCATCGGCTATTGGCACTTCGAAAACATCAAGATGGGAATTGGCGCAGCCACGCTCTATCTCATTTTGCCCTATACCGCGCAAATGACCGGGCACGTTGATCACGTACTCCCCTCGGCTCTTTTGTTGTGGGCGATCGTACTTTATCGCCGGCCCGCCATGGCGGGATTGCTGATTGGCCTCGCCATGAGCACATTTTATTATCCGTTTTTCCTGCTGCCGCTTTGGATCAGTTTTTACTGGCAGCGGGGAGTAATGCGGTTCCTGACGGGGCTTTTGATTTCCGTCGGAGCGATGGTGGCATCACTGGCCTTCGTCTCGAACTCCGCTGCCGATTTTTGGACGCTGGCGCAGGCCATGTTTGGGTTGTGGATTCCCAAGGTGAACGGACTGGAAGGGATCTGGGCGGATAACTTCGGCTGGGATCCGGTCTATCGCCTGCCTGTGATTGCCGCATGCGTGGCGCTCGGCGGCGGATTGGCGATTTGGCCCGCACAAAAGAACTTGGGAACGCTCCTCAGTTGCTCGGCGGCAGTGATGATTGCCGTCCAGTTCTGGCACGGCCACGGCGACGGCGGCGGCATGTATCTCGCCTGGTTCCTGCCGCTCGCTTTGCTCACAGTGTTCCGTCCCAACCTGGAGGACCGAGTCGCTCTGACCGTGCTGGGAGAAGACTGGTTTACTCGGCGGCGGGCCAAACTGGCGCAACTCAAGCGAACCTCCGCATCCAGCAAGGGTTCCATCGCGGCGTTTACACCGCTGAAACTCCCCTCGCCCCCGTCAGCCTCCTGATTTTCTCGGCTGGACGGCGTAAATCCAAACTCCCGGCTGTGCAAAGATCAGCGACAGCAGTTCTGGATGGCGAGCGGCGATCGATTTTTCAAACTCGACCCCCTCGAATTTTGGATCCTCGACGAGCAATAAGAACTCAACATCCTTGGCTTGCAATTGCGACAGCCAGTAATTCTCGTCGGCCGCCGCACGCCGGGCCTGGGCGAGTTGCCAATAGATTGTTGTTTCCTTCGAAAGCACCACAGGGTTGGGCTGGTCTTGCGGATGCGTGGGAAGATAAACGACACGATTGGCCAATTTGCTCCCAAAAAGCGGATAAATGAGAGGCGTGCCCGAATAGGCGATTGTCGCGGGCTCCTTGGCCGTCAACTCTGCAAGTTGATTCCAGGCCCCGCCCAGTGGCCCATACATTTGCGCATAGGTGGAGTCGCGGCTTTGCTCTCGTTCCCGAAGCAAGTCCGGATACCACCACGGTGAACCGATGATGATCGCGGCTGCCGCAACCAAAGGAATCACCCAGGGCCGCTCCCAGTTCCATTCCAAGAGGCGGGGATAATTGGCGATGGCGATCCCCGCGATGCCGGCCGCTCCGAGAAGCCAGAGCGGAACCTCGCCGAGAAACAGGAACGCGGAGGCCAAGAGTATGAAATAGAGTCCCACGAGGGCGGCCGTCAACTCGCGGACTGACTCGGATCGCGCTCGTGTCAGCAAGTGCAGGCTCCACCCGAACCCGCACCAGAGCAAGTAATAGACCGGAAAGAGTAGGCGATGTTCCGACCAGAACGGCACGACGCCAAAGTAGACCAGAATGCTCCCCAGGGGAAAGCAGACCAACAGCAGCATCGGCAGCAAGTCCTCCGGCTTCCATTGACGGCGTACCCACATTCCCAGAGGGACCAACATTGCCAGCCAGAGGACGATGCCGAAATGATAGCCCATCGCATAATCCTGGGTGCCTCCCACGAGCATCCCTCCAAGGACTGCCGGCGACCAGCCGTGATTGATGAAAACGGATGTGTTGTACCTGCCTGGCAAGATCGGAAAGCCAAGGAGGCTCAACTCGGCAGGATAGAGGGGATTGCCGTGCAGCCAGAAGTTTCGGAACTGGAAACCGAGTCCGCAAAGCAGGATCGCCAGGCATATGACTCCTGTTCGCCGCCAACGAAAGGGGAGTTCATCGTTCCTGGACTTTCTGATTTCTGCCCAAAACCAGCTCGCGAGGATAACCAGAGCCAAAGTGCCATAGATGATGCCAACGGTCTTGGATGCCATCGTCAGCGCAATTCCCGCCGCGGCCACGGGAAATCCGGCGTGTCGGTAGGCCTGGGTGAGCAACATTCCATAACAAAACAGCGCGACACCGCAAGTCATTACCATCTCGCTGTTCACAATCAGCGAGCTTTGGAAGAAGGGAACAAAAATGAGCAAGAAGGCGGCTAGAAATCGGGCCGCGACCTTTTGCAATCCCAGATGTCGCAATGACCGGTGAAAAATCGCCACCGTCAACAAAAAGAACGCTGGCTGAAGAAGGAACGCCAGACTGTCGTTGCCGGTCAGATTCATCATGCCATAAATCAAGGTTTCCGTAATGAGCGGCGAATGCTCCGCGGCTCCATCGTGAAAAGGCAAGTCGGGTGTCTGCAGAAAACCTAACTGCATCCAGTAAGCCGGAATTGTCAGGTGATAAATCAGGGTATCGGTGGAAAGTGACGCCACCCGCCGGCTGACCAAGAGGTTGAAAAGGTAAGCGGCAAGTGCGATGCAGAGAGAGCTGACGGAGAGAAAGTGCAGGCAGGACGTGAGCCAGCCTGGTTCTCGATGTGCAATGATTTTGTCGTCCACTTCCAAACGCAATGACTCTTCTGGGCAGGCTGCAAGCCTGCCCCAGGTTACACCTTCTCCGGCACCACGAACGGTGCGCGGTATTCCCGGCCGACCAAAGCGTTCGCGGCTTCGGCCTTGTCGCCGGTGAACCTCTCGGTAGCAGGGTCGAAGGTGAGGGTGGGCCCGACGTTGTAGATTTGTTTGTCGAGCGGAATGCCAACAGCGCTACTGTTGGCGGCAAGCTTCTCGAAGGCCTCTTTCACCAGGGCGTTCTTGCCAATGCTCCCCCCCACTTTGTCGTAGACCACTTTTTCTCCCAGGCGGTACGAGATGTTTGCCAAGTGGCACAGAGCCGCGCTATAATGCGCGACCTCGGCACTGGCATTGTTGTCCTCAGGCTTGCGGCTGCGGACGGCCGCAATGAACGCGCCGAAAGCTCCGCCAGGAGTGACTTTGCGTGGCTCACCACCACTCACTTTCTCTCCCTCCCCCTTGCCGTCCTGATAGAACTTGCCCCCCTTAATCAAACCTTCGGTGGTGTAATACTCGTTCTCTACCTGGTTCGGAAAGCCGGGAGCCAGCTTGGCATTGGCAACAAGGCCGCGGGTTTCGAAGACTAGCAGCACATCCCCGAACTCCATCACGGAGAGTTCCATATTCGGGGTCTGCCCCTGGTCCGGTCCATCCGGCAGGAAGCGGCCGCCGAGCGACCAGACTTTGGTCGGCAAGGTGCCGTCCTTGATGCCCCAGCGGGCAACATCCATCTCGTGGACTCCCTGATTGCCGATGTCGCCGTTGCCAAAATCCCAAAACCAGTGCCAGTTGTAGTGCACCAGATTGCGGTGAAAATCCTGCATCGGTGCCGGGCCAACCCAAATGTTCCAGTCCAGCGTCTCGGGCGGAGCTTCCACGTTCTTGAAACCAATGCTCCAACGAGGTTTGCAGCAATAGCCCTTGCTGACGAGCAGCTTGCCATACTTGCCGCTTTGCACAGCCGCGATTTCATCGGCCCGCGACTGGCTGCTCCGCTGTTGGGTGCCATGCTGCACCACGCGGCCATACTTAGCGGCGGCTTCCACGCACTTTCGGCCTTCGAAGATGTTATGGCTGATTGGCTTTTCGACGTAGACGTCTTTTCCTGCCTGGCAGGCCCAAATGGTGAGCAGGGAGTGCCAATGGTTGCAGGTGGCGACGGTGACCACGTCGAGATTCTTGTCGTCGAGCACCTTGCGAATGTCCTGCACCATATTGGGACGGAGCATGCTTTTGGCTTCAACCGATTTGGCCCGGGCTTCCCAGATCGTCTGGTCAGGGTCGATGAGCGTGGTGATGCGGACGTTGGGGACGTCCAGCAACTCGCTAATGTGCGATTGCCCACGCCCGTTAATTCCCGCCACGCCGACTTTGACTGCATCATTCGCCCCAATCACTCGTCCCGAGGCTTTGGTCCCCGAAATCGTAAACAGCGGAAAAACGGCGCTGGCGGCAGCGGCTTGTAACAGGCGGCGGCGGGAGAGGCGGGTCATGGCAGGCTCCAAGGGAAAGGTGGGATGGACCTTCGACGATTACACCACAGGGGCGAGCGAAAGTCCAGCGCCGAGCAATTCCAGCCGGTAGTTTTGACCATGAACAGAGGCTATAGTACTTTCCATCTCTCATTTAGCCATTCGCTTTTGGATTTCCTCCTCCATGTTGCCTCGTAAAGGTTCGTGGTCACCTTGCCGATGCTGGCTCCTGCTTGCGTTGCTGGCCGGGTTGTCGATTTCGGCAACGGAAGCACTTGCCCAGTTAAGGGCGAACGTCCTCCCCTCGGCTGCTGGTGGCACAGCTTTTCTTCCGGAGCGCTGGGGGGCCATTCAGATCACTTTCGTCAATCTGAATGATGAGCCCTCGGAACTACTGGCATCCTCTTTCTTCGAAATCGACCCAACCTTTCAATTTGGCCGAAAATCCTGGGTTCCGGCCAGGTCGCGGCTCACGCTCACGCATCTGGTTCGCATTCCCGCACTGCCGGAAGGAAGTACAAGCTGCAGCATTCGCACGGTGTTATTGGATCCCAAGAAACAGGACGAAGTTCTGGTCCGCAGCCGTTCCGGCAATTTGCAGGAAGAAGTGCTGCTGCTCATGTCGGATACTCCCTCCACTGCCCTGATTAATGTTGCCGAGGATTTTATTGTCGAAGGAAGCACGCACGACTTGCCATATCAATTGGCCGTAGCGGCCAAGATGTCGGAGAAACTCGGGCGCAGAATGACCCAACTCAATGACTCTGTCTTGCCGGCGACTCCGGAAGCTTATGCCGGCCTTGATCAATTGATCGTTGCCGATACTCGCTTGACCAGCGATGGTCCCGCGCTCGAAGCGATGCGCAGTTGGCTCTATGGCGGGGGGCATTTGTGGATCATGCTCGACCGAATTGAACCCCAGACGCTCGAGATTCTGCTCGGAGACGAATGGGAAGCCGAAGTGGTGGACCGCGTCGAATTGAGTTCCTTCCGACTCGAACCTACGAATCGTTTGCCGGGAGCCAAGGCATTTGTGCAGGAGACGGAAGCGGTTGTGAGCATGACTCGCCTGCTGGTTAGCAATGCCGATGTCGCTTTCACCGTCAATGGATGGCCGGCGGCATTCTGGAAGCAATGCGGCCAAGGAAAGTTGCTCGTCACCACGATTTCTCCTGCAGGTTGGATGCAGCACCAACTTTCAGCTGACGTCGAAGGCTCCTCGAATGACCCCCTCGCGGGCGTTGGCGGGCGCGGAAGGGGAAGGCCGGGGGGAGGATCGCCTGCGACCGACAATTTGCCGAAAACAATACCCAACGCCGCTGCCGCGCAAGAATCCGCTCTTCTTGATGGCATTCAGCCGCGAACTTATGTGGCCATTCCCCCCATGCGCGACCTGGCGACTGAGTTCTTCAGTCCGCGGACAGCGCCGGTTGTTCCGCCGGTCATTTTGGAGTCTCATGTGCGGGAATATGTGGGAAATTCCGTCCCCTCGCGCTGGCTGATTAGTGGACTGCTCGCGGGGTTTGGCGCGCTGCTTGCCGGATTGGGAGGCGTCTTGTGGCGCTCCCACCGTTTGGAATGGTTGGGAGGAGCGGGACCCGCTTTGGCGATCGCCGTCAGTCTGGTTTTGATGATCCTGGGAATGGCGCAGCGGCGGTCGATTCCCGCCACCGCGGCCAGCGTGCAATTCGTGGAAACGGCGAGAGGCAATCAAAGCATTCGTGTTACGGGGATTACAGATATCTACGCCCCCGCCGCCGATAAGACCATTTTGGCGTCCACGGGCGGGGGCTGGATGATTCCCGATCGGACCGGTCAGCAAGGGGAAACGACTCGCCTGGTCTGGACCGACATGAACGCCTGGGAATGGGAACACTTGCCCCCGACTTCTGGCCAGCGAATGGCGGAATTCGCCACCGTAAAATCGACGGAGCGGCAGATTCAGGCAACGGCGACCTTTGATTCCGGGGGACTTACTGGCAAGCTCGACACGGGAGGGCTTGCCAATCCCGCTGATTTGGTTCTGGCAACTCAAATGGGACGCATGGGCGCTGTTTTGAAGGAAGACGGCAGCTTTCAAGCAGATCAGGTTTTTAGCGGTGAGCAATTCATTGCCTCCGACCTCTTGTCCGACGAGCAAATCCGCCGCAGCCGGACATTGGCCGCGATATTTTCCAGCTCCACACGTCCCGACTTTCCGCAGGAGCCAACGCTCTTGTTCTGGGGGGACCCTTTGGATCTCGGTCTGCGCTTTGACGAAGGACACCGCCGCTTGGGAGTTGCGTTGGTTGCGGTCCCCTTGATCTTGGAGCGGCCGGCCGCAGGAAGCGAAGTCCGAATCCCTTCTCCGTTTCTTCCGTATCGGGCGGTCAAGGGACCTGACGGATTGGCCGTTTCGGGATTATATGACCATCGGCGTCGTGAGTGGCAAGATCGTTCGCTTGCCACTTCGACCTGGCTCCGTTTTCAAGTCCCCCCTGTGTTGCTGCCGCTGGAACCTCGGCAGGCCAGGCTGACGGTCCAGGTTGCCGGACCGATCGGCAAGTTGGAGATTTCGGCGCTCCGCGGTTCCGAGACGGTATCGCTCAAAACCTGGTCCGACCCCGTCGGTACTTTGTCCGCGGAGATTACTGACCCGACGCTGCTGCAAATTGCCGAGGGGGGACTCTTGCTGAAGGTTGCCGCCGGCGATCCTTCTCGACCGAGCCTTACGCAGTCCAAAGGCAAGGCGAATTACTGGAGAATTGAATCGCTTCGTTTGGACCTCACCGGCAAGACTTCTGCCGCTTCCCCCGCCGTACAGCCCTGATAAAGGAACCGCGATGAGTGCGGACAATTCCGTCGTTGTGATCGAGCAATTGACCAAGCAGTACGGTACTTTTACCGCCTTGGACAATCTTTCGCTGACCATTCAAGCCGGCCAGATCCTGGGAATGATCGGACCCAACGGTGCCGGTAAAACAACCACGATCAAGATCTTGGTGGGCCTTGCCCGTCCCACCAGTGGAACGGCGCGCATTGGCGGAGCCGACTGCGTGCGGGATTCTCGCCGCATCAAGCATCTGGTCGGTTATATGCCGGACCGGTTCGGCTCCTATGACAATATGCGGGTTCACGAATACCTGGATTTCTTTGGAGCCACCTTCGGAATCTCCAGAGCCGTTCGCAAGCAACGTATCGAAGAGGTGATGGAAACCACTGGCACCACCTACATGCGAGACAAGTTTGTGGAAACGCTCAGCCACGGTATGCAGCAACGGGTGGGGATTGCCCGCACGCTTCTGCACAATCCGCAAGTGCTCATCCTGGATGAGCCGGCAAACGGCCTTGATCCGCAGGCCCGCATCGAAATGCGAGATCTGCTCATTCGTCTGGCTCGCAGCGGCAAAACGCTGATCGTGACCAGTCACATTCTGCCCGAACTTTCCCGCATTTGTGATCAGGTCGCTATCCTCACGCATGGGAAATTGCGAGCTCTCGGAACCGTCGACCAGATCAGCCGCATGGTTAGCCAGGAGCGGACCATTGAGGCCCAACTTGCCAATCATGAGCAATTGGGCCAGGGGAGTTCCCTTGTCAAATCGCACCTTAGCTCCACGGTCGACGTCGTGCAGGTTCCCGCTGAAGGGATTCTGCGCTTTCGAACGGCCCTGCCGGAAGCCCAGTTGGCAGACTTGCTGGGGGCTCTCATTCAAGGAGGGGTAAAGGTCACCCAGTTTCGCGAAGTTCAAACCGACCTGGAAGAAGCCTTCATGTCGTTCGCACGTCCGAATGATGGCGAGCAAGCTCCCTCGGGCAAATCAGACCAAACCGTGGTCATGGCGGGGAGCAAGCGATGAATACGGCTTTGGTGCGTCGAGAACTCGTCACTCTGCTCCGCCAGCGGCGAATGTTGTTCATGCAAATTGCGCTGGCAGTTGGATTTGCCCTGCTCGTGATCATTCGCTGGCCCACGGAGCCACGCATTTCGCTATCCGGCAGTCGGGCGCAGGAGGTGTTTCGGCTGCTTTCGTACGGGCTATTGGCCGCTTTGCTCTTGCTCTTGCCAGTGTTTCCGGCGACGAGCATTGTGCGGGAGCGACGTTCCGGGACGCTGGCGCTGTTGCTCAATACACCCCTGGGGGCCATCCGGATTTTTCTGGGAAAACTCCTGGCCGTCCTGGGAGTAGCCGGAATCATTCTGACGCTCAGCCTGCCGGCCGCGGCGGCTTGTTTTGCCATGAGCGGGGCCTCGGGAGAAATTCTGCAGGTCTACCTGCTCCTGACGTTGATTGCTTTGCAATATGCCTCGCTGGGATTGCTGATCAGCACCTACTCCACCTCTACGGATGGCGCGGTCCGATGGACGTACGGCTTTGTTTTGCTTTCTAGCGTGCTGGTGCTCGGCCCCCATCAATTCCTGCACGGCCTGGGAGGGACTCTCGCAGAAATTGCCAACTGGCTGCGCTGCGCTTCTCCGTTTGCGGCTCTGATGTCGCTCCTCGGTGCGGGAGGTGTGGCCGGTGCCGGCATTGTGGACAAAACCCCCATCGTTGCGCGCTGTATGATCATTTCCGGCGTGCTGACCTTCGTCTACTCCCTTTGGACCATCAGCCGTCTCAATCATTCTATCTTTGATGTCTCACGGGACGCCGGCAAGATCAGCGATGAGCAGAATTTCGGCATCCGCTTGCTGCGGCGGCTGATGTTCGTGGTGGATCCGCAAAGGCGGTCTCGCCCCATCAGCTTTCTGGTCAATCCGGTAATGGTCAAGGAGTTCCGCTGCCGCCGTTTTGGTCGGCTGCACTGGCTACTGCGATTAGTAGCAATTTGCGCGCTACTGTCGCTGGGTCTGACGTACGCAACCGTCACTGGCACCGTGAATTGGGGCGTGGGGACCATCGGCGGAATTATGGTTGTCATGCAGGTCGCGTTAATCGTGCTCATCACGCCGGCCCTGGCCGCGGGACTGATCAGCACCGAGCGAGAAAGCGGCGGCTGGCCGTTGTTGCAGACCACTCCCATGTCTCCCCTTCGCATCATTTGGGGTAAGCTCCTTTCCGTGATTCTCACCTTGCTGCTGGTCCTCTGTGCCACGCTTCCGGGTTACGTGGTCATGGTCTATATCGAACCCGGCATGCGCTTTGAAGTGCAGCGTGTCGTGATGTGTCTTCTGGGGACAGCCGGCTTTGCCATGATGCTTTCCGCCGCCATCGGCAGCCTGTTCCGGCGGACGGCCCCGGCAACCGCGTCGGCTTATGCCGCACTGCTGTTCGTTTGCGGCGCGCCCTTGATGGTGTGGCTCGGTCGGGACGCCCCCTTCGGCCACAACACCGTGGAGCGCGCCCTGCTCATCAACCCCATCGCGGCCGCCCTTTCGGTCATCCGGCTCCCCGGCTTCAAGGAATACGACCTGATTCCGGGAAATTGGTGGTTTCTGGGCATTACCTCCGCACTCTGTCTGGTGGTGTTGCTCGCACAAACTTATCGCATCTCTCGTCCGCAATAACTCACGCTGGCACCCATGACCGCTACCTGGCTCATTCTGGCTTGCACTCTGGGAGACGCCCCCGCGGCACCCCCCCCAATCGCCATCGATTTCGCGATGGACTCTGATCCTCTGATAGATACCTTCACGACCACCAAAGTATTTTCGGAGAAATACTTGCCCCTCTGGCTGCAAGCACTGGACCGCCCCGAAGCCGACCTGCAACGCCTGGCCGCCGATTCGATAGCACGGACGCACCAAGGCAAGTACGCACGCATGGACAAAGCCATTCCGGCTCTGCTCCGCGTTTTGACCGCCCCACAGACAGAGTCGGTGCCGCGCTTCTGCGCCGCCAGGGCCCTCATCGTGCTGGATGCCAAAGAGACGGCGCCGCAACTCTGGCAGGTGGCTCAAGGTGGCGGATTGGAATTGCGCCAATTGGTTGAACCGGCCCTCGCCCGCTGGAAATATGAGCCGGCTTACGATGTCTGGCGAAAGCGATTGACCGACCGCCAGACCCGCCATCGCGAACGCATGCTCGCGATCCGATGTTTAAGCGAAATTGCGGATCCGGCAGCGCCCCAGCTTCTCTTGGCCATCGTCGTGGATTTCCACCAGGCCGAAGCCGAGCGGCTGGCGGCTGCTCAGGCTGCGGGCAAGATCAAGACGAGTGGCCTGGAGAATGAAGCCCGAAAATTGGCTTCGGCCCAGGGAAAGGTGATTGATCGCTTGTGTGCGGTGGGTCTGCTGGAGCACCATTCCAGTGAGGCCTCTCGTACCTTATTACTCTCGCTAGCCGTGGACCCGGAACCCAGCGTGGCAAGTGCCGCACTCCGGCGCCTCAATGCTTTAGATACTTCCCTAGTCCTGCCCCTCGCGGAAAAGTCCCTGCAAGACGCCGATTCGGGAACCCGCCGGGAAGGGGCGCGATGCTATGCGGCGAATCCCACCCTCGAGCGAATTGCGGCTCTCGGCAAACTGCTGGATGACCCGGTTCTCAGTCTACGGGCCTTGGTGCGGGAAGAACTTCGTCGGCTGGCACAGGATTCCCAGTGGAGCGATGCGGTTCGCAAATCTGCCATGGAGTCGCTCCAGGCCGAAAGCTGGCGCGGCCAGGAACAAGCGGCACTTCTGCTGGCTGATCTGGACCACAAACCGGCCGCCCCGTTGCTTGTGAAGTTGCTCGATTCAACTCGTGGAGAGGTGATGATCGCGTCCGCTTGGGCGCTCCGCAAGCTCGCTGTTCGAGAAACTTTGCCTCCCATGCTGCAAAAGGCCAGCCAACTTACTGAAGTCCGCTTGCGGTTAAAGAACTCCTTCGCGCCGCTGGATCATCAAGCAGCGCACCTGTTTGAAGCGATGGGGATGATGCGCTATGAACCCGCGATTCCGCTGATGGAGCGTCACATCGCCAAGAATCTGATGATGGGTGAGTATTCTCGAAGCGCCGCGATTTGGAGCCTGGGCCTGCTGCACCTGGGCAAGCCCAATGAGGCGATGGCCACTGCCATCACCCAGCGGGTTACGGAACCATCCTCGGCAATTCCGGTGGAACTGACGCGAGTTCGCCTGGCCGGCTCGATCGCTTTGGGGAGGATGAAAGCCAAATCACAAGCCGCCGCTCTCCGCGCCTTCGCATCGATACCTGTGCCCGACAGACTCTACATGACGATCCGCTGGTCGCTGACTGAGTTGACGGGTGAAGAATTGCCCTACCCGGAGAATGCCCTCGAAACCCAAGGGGGTTGGTTTTTGGAACCACTGGATGCCCCCAACCCCAGCATTTCGAAATGAGCCCTTGCTTGGTTCGCTTCACGCAATCGAATTACGGCACGAAGGTCGCATCAAACTTGCCGGCTCGACGATTCTGAATTACCGGCCAAACCAGCACGATATAATCGCCATGCCAGGAGCGCTGAAAGCAACAGGCAGGCGACTATTCCCGCCGCGCGACTGACGCCCCCTTCAAATACGATCGCTCCGTTAAAGGCGATAAAGAACATGAAGGCGTGCAGGGGCCAGTCGAACCAGGCGGGCCGAGTGGTGGGCCAGAGCCAGCGCCAGGCGACATCCAAGATCCAGAGGACCAGGAATACATAGCTGAAGTAAATGCCGCCGCCGAAGGCGAAGCCGAGCTGCTCCCTTGTCTGGCGTGCAGTGTCGTCGTAGGCCGCTTGAGGGCTGAAGTTGTGGTAATAGCCAAAGGCGGCGAGGACGTGGGCGATAAAAAAAACGCACCCGAGCGTCCAGACCACGCGAATGATCTCGTTGCTCCTCTCGGCTGCGCCGCGACGGCTGATGGTTGCGGCAAGGCAAAAGACATAACAGACGAGGGCCAGACGAATGGTCCAGCGGGTGAGGAACTCGCCGAAGGGGTCGGTCATGGCGAATGGCGGTGTCAGGCGGAAAGTTCCGGGGGAGTTGCGATCATGATTTTAGCGGGAAGGCAGTTCGAGACTCTTCGAGGCGCTGCTGGTCGGGCTGTTCGCGGCCGGTGTGGCCGCAGCGGAGTCCTGAGCCTTCCTCGCATCGAGTTGTTCAAGATTCATCGAAGAAACCGCTAACTTGCTCATGGGATAGACCACACGAACCTTGGCGGCAAGCAGAGCGGCTTCCAATTGGCTTGCGCCGTCGCGAATGTTGGCCTGGCCGGGCATGCTGACCAAAGTGTTGCCGATATCCAGTTGTTGAAGGTGGGTGAAAGCGGAAAGCCCAGGTACGGCTGCATCGCTAATCTCTGGGGACCCGAGCGACAAGCTGGCGAGTTGCTTCAATCGGCCCAGGCTGGGAATCGACTCATTGTTGATGGGCACATTGGCCAGTTCGAGCAGCCGCAGCCGAGGGGAGTTTTCCAGGTCGGTGAGCAGTTGAGCGAATGCACCCCGCTCCACATCCAAATGCTGCAAACGCAGTGATCGTACGGCCCGAATATTGCCGACAGACACACACGCCTCTTTCGAGAGCTGACACTTAAGAAGGATCAAAGTATCCAGCGAGTCCAGCCTCGCCACGCTGTTCACGAAATTCGAATCCAGTTTCATTCCCGTCAGCCGAATCGTCCTCAGATTGCGGCACCCGGCGAGTTTGGACAAATCGAGGTTCGTCACGGAGATCTCAGCGATGTTCAGTTGCCGCAATTTGGGGAATTTCGCAATGGAATCCAGTAGCTCCACGCTGAGGGGAAAACCCTGGCTGGTCACCGTTTCCACGTCTGCGAGTTCGGCAATCCAAGGAAGTTCCTGTTCATGCCCCTCCCAAATGTCCGGCCGTAGCATTAAACGCATTCCGCCATCTGGATTGCGGTTGTCAATTCCGTAACATCCCGTGGGGAGGAGGCGAAGGACGGCTTCTCGAAACCGAGGGGTGGGAGCCGGCCGATAGATGACGGTGGTGGTGGCCTGTGTTCCCTGCGCGAGCCGATACTCCCAGCGCAACCGTTCCGCGCCAGCGGGGGTGATATCGGTGCCGGAAATATCGATGCTCGAAAGGTTTGGCAGCTTTGCCAGCAACGGGATCGAGATATCGGTCAGCGCAGTGAATTGCAGTTCCAGACTATCAAGATTCTGCAGCTTGTCGATTCCCGCCAGATCGGCATCGGTCAACGGGTCATAAGCCAGATTCAGCCACCTCAGGTTTTCCAGTTCATAGATACTCTGGAAGTCCTCGTGCTTCAGTGGGGCGTTTGTCAGCCGCAGGCGGCTTACTTCCGGATAGTCTCGCAGGTCCCGCAACAGCGAGGCATTGATCGTGCAATCAGGTCCACTGCCGACAACGCCCGTAATAGCGACGCAGGAAAAGTCACCAAGCAAGGCCAGAAAGTAGGCGTCGTCTTCGTTGGCCAGGAAGCCGATGCTGCGAGTGGCTCTGGCTCCCGATTTCGCGACTCTCTGATACATCTGCTCATAGTTTCGCGCCTGCCAGTGGTTAGCTCCCCCCCAACCAAAAGCGAAGATGGAAAGCACTACAATCAGGGCATAACCATGCTGCCCCCAACTCATGCTTCGATAGCGGGCAAACAGGGTTCGCAGGAGTGGCGTCATGCGGCTTACAATCCAAGGAGCCCGGGGACATCCAAGCTGGCAGAGGATCTATGATTCCATTACGAGCGATAACCCTCGTGACATTCGGCACAGGCTTTGCCGATGGCCGTGCCGGCTGAACTGGCGGCATCGAAGTTCTTGATCTTGGCGGCGTCGACAATTTCCTTCGCGGCCTTTTGCATTTTCACGCAAAAGGCTTTGTACTCCTCGGCATCCGCGTCTTCCATGCCGTCTTTGGCCAGCACGGTGGCAATGGCTCCGATGATTTCAGCGTCGTGAGTGACTTTGTCGATATTCGCCGTGAATTGCCCCTTATCCGAGAGGAAAGGCTTGAGTTGCGGCTCATAAATTCGTTCCAAATGCTGCATGAGTGGGGAACGGTCGCAGACGTTGCTCCAGGCAGCCTTGGCGTCGGCATCCTTGCCTTGGAAGGGTGAGCTTCCGCCGACAAGATCCTGCAGTTCGCTCTTGCGAAGCTTGGCTTCTTGAAAAACCTGGCTGGTTCCCACTTTGGAATTGGCGGCTGTCCGAGCGAACACATCTCTGGCCGCCGGCGATTCTTTCTTCCAACGGACTTCGCCGTCATATTCGCCAGCGATGGCAAACAACATTGCCAGCATGCTGAAATCCCGGCGGGCAACTTTGTATCCCTTTCCAGCGTAGTCGCTGGGAGTGGTCACCTCCAAATCAATCAACTTTTTGAGGTCTTTGACTTCATCCTCAATCGTCTGGCCGGAAATAACAGCCGACCATCCCGAGCCCGCCAGTCCGCCACTGCCGCCGCCTGCGGGGGCAGGCGCTCCGACCGTTGCCGCGGGTGCCGCCGACTTTCCCAAATCGGCTGGCCGCGCACCGACCAGTCCGTCCTTGAAGGCATCTTCATAGAACGGGTCCCCCTTTTTTTCAAACTTGGGGGGCTGAGCCCGCTTGATCGTCTTTCCCTTCTGTTGAGCCCAGAGTGCCGTGCCGGCCGCCGCCGTGAGGCAGGCCGCAAGGAGAAGGAACAGGCCGTGAGTCTGGAACACTGGTCGAAACATAAACCATCGCCCTTGAAAAAAGGTCGGATGCGGAGCAACCACCTTGATTATCGGCGGTTGCCTCCGAGCATGCAATTGTCCGCGGCATTTTTTGGCTGCGGATTCTTGATAAGCCAAAAATGAATCGTCCGGGTTGAAACCTACCCAAAGACCTCTGGAACGCTCCCAGTTTGCATTGAAGTGCGGTGTTTTGCGGGATATCTTAGCTAGACACTTGGGCGGAACATGCCCATTTGTGTAATACCTACGGCCTTTCGTCCATGGCGAAGCTGCAGCTGTGAGGCAAAGAAGTGCGCTCTTGAAGATTGCGTCTTACTTGTCATTGAGGGCGGCGGTCCTGGAATTCGGCGAGAACGTTGCCAGCAACGGCGATTCCTTCGCTAGGCTTTCCACCATCCGTTGCAGGGACTGCTCAATTTCGACCATCAGGGGATCGATGGAGACGCCGCGACTCCGTTCGGGGGAGACTTCGATGGCGGGTCCGATTTGCAGGACGACTTTGAGATGTCCGTGGCGACGGGCTTTGTCGAACAGGTCTTCTTCGAATTTTTCGATGATCTCCAGCACCCGGTCCACACTGGGATCCTGAGAGAGGTAGTCGGGGGGATAGCAGGAAAGCTGCTGGGCGAGGTAAATATCGGCAAGGTGCTTCCAGCGACGGGTTCGCTCCGCCTGGTCCACGCGCCCCGCGACCATGTCGGGGAGGATTTTCACCCGCAGGTTGCGGACCCGCGGCACGACGGGGCCGGACTGAACACTGCCCAACCATTCCTTTTCGATGGGGCCGAGTAGGTGATCCATCAGCCCCTGGAGCCGTTCTTTCAGCCGTCCGGGTTTGGCCTGGCCAAAATACTCCATTTCTTTGAGTCCCAATAAAGCACTCCCCACTTTGCCAATGCGCAGCAGCAGCGGAAGATTGCGCTGCGGTGCCCAGGTGAGGCGGTGTTCGATATCCGTGAGGACATCGTCCGCCACTTGATGGATGTCGCCACGGAAGTGGTACTTGATGCCGACGGGATGAACGACCACTTTTCCTGGGGGCGACTGGCGAGATCGTTTTTTAGCCGCGCTGCGAGCGATGAACGCCACGCCATCCAGCAACGCTTGCAGCCGATCGTTGATGCGGCTGGTGGCCCCTTCGGGAAAGATGATGAGGGGGCGTTTGGCTGCCGCGAGAAGATCGATGGCGGTGGTAATGGCCTGGCGGTCCACACCTTCGCGATTGACGCTAAACCCACCCATCACCCAAATGGCCCAAGTGGTGAGCCAGTCCTGGTGAAAGAGATGCCAGCTGGCCATGGCGTGGACATGGCATTGGGCCTCTTGAGCGACGATTCCCATCGCGACCGGGTCAGCGGTGCGGGGATGATTGGGGGTGAGCAGAACGCCGTGCCCCGCCGCGATCGATTCCCGCAGCAATTCGATGCCGCGAATCTCGGAAGCTACCACGCCTTCCGCCTTGCGCAGTTGCCGGGCGGGAATGCTGAGTTTTTTGAAAAGCCACGACCAGAACGTGCCGCGATATGGCGGAATAAATTGGTATGGCTTTTCGATAATGATGTTTTGCATGGGGACGTGCGAGGGCGACATAGACCGGCTATCAGCATTCTGGCGCTTGCACCGAATGTAGCGGCCCTGTGGTGCGAGACAAGGTGAGTCGGCAGCGGAGAGGTAACGAACCGAAGAACCTCAGTGGCGATCAAAGTCTCACTCTGCCCACTGCCCACTGCCTACTGCTTACTGCTTACTGCTTACTGCTTACTCCCCCCCATGCCCATCCGCCCACTCAAGCCCAAAGTCATCGCCCCTGCAGCTGCCCAGGCGAGCGGCAGCACCCAAGGGGCGCGGTGGGCGGCGGCTTGCATCGACTACATGCGGACGGAATGTCATCTGGCCGCCAATACGACGGCGGCCTATGAGCGGGATTTGAAGCGGTTCTGCCAGTGGGCGGGAACGCGGTTCATTCCCAAGCTCACGGTGAGGGACCTGTCCGACTACATGGGCTGGCTGCAGACGCAGAAGCTGGCTCCGCCGAGCATCGCTCGGCACATCGTTTCGCTCAAGCTCTTCTACCGTTATTTGCAGCTCGAAGGCATTTTACAGGACAATCCGGCGGAACTGCTAGGGACGCAGAAGACCTGGGAGCGCATGCCCGAGGTTCTCTCGGCCTCCATGGTGCAGAAGCTGCTGGCCGCTCCGCAGCCGCGAGATGCATTTTTTCGCCGCGATCGGGCCATGCTGGAATTGCTCTACGCCACCGGCTGCCGGGCTTCGGAGATTTCCGGGATGCACGTGCGAGACCTGCACCTTTCGGAAAAATATTGCCTAGCCCGCGGCAAAGGTAGTAAGGAGCGGCTGACGCCCCTGGGGGAAGCGGCAGTCGACGCCATCGAGGACTATTTGAAAAACGAGCGCGGCGAGCTGGCAGCCGTCGCTGGGTCGCCACCGCCGTGGCTGCTGCTTTCCCGCGGCGGAAGGCAACTCCGGCGGGAAGCAATTTGGGAACTTGTCAAACGCTATGCTCGCCGAGCCGGCGTCCCAGCCGCCATCAGCCCCCACACGTTGCGACACAGCTTTGCCACGCACCTGCTCTCCGGCGGAGCCGACTTAAGGCAAGTGCAGGAACTCCTGGGCCACGCCAGCATCGCCACGACGCAGATCTACACCCACGTGGATCAATCGCGGCTGAAGAAAGTACACCACCAGTTTCATCCGCGGGCGTAACGCAAGGCAAACTCAATTCTTAGCCGGCGGCAATCGGGGCCGCTTGCGACCCGGCAGCGGCTCACCCGTTTCGCGGTCGAATTCGTCGGGGGTGCGAGCGACGGGTGTTTCGTCGTGCGTTTGCTTCTTCCAAGCATCGAGTGCTCCGCGCAACTTCACAACTTCTCCGGCAAACTTTGGGTCTGTCGCCAGGTTCTTCAGTTCGTGCGGATCGGCAACGATGTCGTAAAGTTCTTCCTCAGGCAACGGTTTGGAAAAGCAAGTTGATTGAATGTCGCTGAGCTTCCCCTCGTCGCGCAGCTTTCGCATCGACTGGAAGGTGAGACTGCGGACTCCATCCGCGGGCGGCGTGTTGGGAAGGTCGGTGTACTCGTTGCGGATGTACTTGAACCGCTCCGTCCGAGCGCAGCGACTGCGGGCTTCGAAGTCGTGCCAATTGTGCTCTGCGAAGGCAACCTTGCGGATGCGGGCTTCTGGATCGGTCAGGACTTTGAGAAAGCTCTTCCCTTGGAACTGCTTCGGAATTTCGACGCCGGCGATCTCCAAAATGGTCGGCGCAATATCCACGCTGCTCAGCAGACTTTGGCTGGTGGAACTGGCCTGTATCTTGGCGGGCCAGCGAATGAAAAAGGGGCTTTTGATGCCGCTGTCGTAGACGGTGGTTTTGCAGCGGGGGAATGGGCGGCCGTTGTCGGACATGAACATCACCACCGTGTTTTCCGCCACGCCTTGAGCCGCGATTTCGTCCAGCACCTTGCCAACGTTATCATCCAACCGGCTGACTTCGTCGTAGTAGAGGGCGAGGTCTTTGCGGGTCTCGGCGTTATCGGGCAGATACGGCGGTACGGTCACATTCTCCGGGCGGTGCGGCACGGGAATGACATTTTCGGCATAGTCACGATGCGGATCGACAGCCGCCAGCCACAGAAAGAAGGGCTTGTCCTTGGGACGCTCCTTCAAAGTGGGGACCCACGCCTCCGCTCCGCTGGGGTTGGGATCGGGAGCCCTCTTGGCCTTGGTTTTGGACTTGGCCCCTTCCCCCTTGTCCGTCGGCAACTGAAACCCCGCAGTCCCCACGTCGTGAATCACATCGAACCGGTCCCGCACGGCATTTCCCAAATGCCACTTCCCCGCCGCTGCCGTCCAGTAGCCCGCCTTGCGAAGGTGTTCCACGAATGTCACTTGCTCCTTCGGCAGTGGCCAATGCAACTGTTCGGCTCCCGTATTGTGCGGATAGCGGGAGGTGATCAGGCTTGAGCGACTGGGGCTGCACGAGCTGCAGGTCAGGATCATGTCGTCAAACCTCATCCCCTCTTTCGCAAGACGGTTGAGCTGCGGTGTTTTGATCAGTTTGTTGCCATAAGCGCCGCAATCATCCCAGGCCATATCGTCCGCGATGATAAGGACGATGTTGGGGGAACTCGGAGTGTCCGCGGATTCTGCCGCAAGAGCAGGAAGGAACACCAGCAGAACAGCCGCGAGCCAGCCAGGAACCGTTTTCCAATTCATGCTGCGATGTTGTGCGTAAACCGTCATCGAGCCACCTCCAGAAGGAATGATTTTGATCTTGCGGCAATCAAGCCAGCAATTCCGGCACCAGCTTGGCCCCGGTGACTTCAGCATCGGTCAGACTGGTTTCGCGGCCGTCATGGGGATAGGTAAGTTCGCGGTGGTCGAGACCGAGGGCCGAGAAGAGCGTCGCGTGAAAGTCGTGAACAGGGACGATTTTGTCGCGGGCGGCGTAGCCGAAGTCGTCGGTCGCTCCGTGGACGTAGCCGCTTTTGAATCCGCCGCCGGCTGCCCAGAGGGAGAAGCCGTGGCGGTTGTGGTCACGGCCGTCCTTTCCTTGCGAGATGGGGAGCCGGCCGAATTCTCCGGTCCAGAGGACGATGGTGGAATCGAGGAGGCCCCGTTGCTTGAGATCTTTCACTAGGGCAGCGCTAGGTTGGTCGGTCCGGGCGCAGAGGCCCTTGAGGCTCTCCGCGTTTTTGCTGTGGGTGTCCCACGGCTGGCCGCTGAGGAAGAGTTGCACGAAGCGGACCCCCCGCTCGATGAGGCGGCGGGCCAACAGGCAGCGGCCGGCGTATTCCTTGGTGGCGGGATTGTCGAGGCCGTACATGGCCCGCGTGGCGGCGGATTCCTGGGAGAAGTCGAGCAGGTCCGGCACGGCGGTCTGCATGCGGGCGGCGATTTCGAAGTTCGTCAGCCGGGCAGCCAGTTCGGTGCTTTCGGCATGGCGGGCGAGATGCTCGCGATTGAGCCCTTCCAAAAACTTGAGCTGGTTCTGGCGGGCGGCAGCGACGGTTCCCGGCGGCGATTGCAGATTGAAGACCGGCGAACTGCCGGAGCGGAACGTCGTCCCCTGATACTGGGCGGGGAGCCAGCCGCTGGACCAGTTGTGCTCGCCATCGACGGGAAGTCCGCCGGGGTCGGACAGAACCACGTAAGCGGGGAGATTTTCGTTTTCGCTCCCCAGCGCATACATGGCCCACGACGGCCAGGCCGGCATCCCGGCGAAGAGCCGGCCCGAGTGAATCATGCGGAGTGCCGCCTCATGGTCCACCGACTCCGTCTTCATCGAGCGGACCAGGCAGATGTCGTCCGCGATGCTCCCCGTATGCGGCAGCAGCTCGCAGAGGTCCATTCCGCACTGGCCAAACTTCTGAAACTTGTACGGGCTGCCGAGGCAATTTCCCTTTTGCTTGTCGAAGTGGGTTTCCAGTTC
>CAYUJE010000009.1:0-42294 GCA_964444865.1 uncultured Pirellulaceae bacterium
GAAGTCGCGTCGGAGATCAAGTCGCATGGGGCACCTCGGGGGTTTGTCGCCTAACGGGTGATTAAAGTAACCGGTGCCGACATATTATCACGGGCACCAGCACGTTCTTTCGGGGCTCCCGCATGTTACTGGGGCACCAGCAGTTTATCAGGGGTCATTGGAACCTCGCCAAAGCGAACCGTCAAACACATTATTTGGCTTCCTTCATTTCGAGGGAAACCAGAACCGGGACAGGCAAACTGACGGCAGCGTGCTTAGGGAGCCCGCAATAGATAATCTACCCTCACACCAGGCCTTAGGAACTCCTCTGAGGTACGCATGACCCTCTTGGTTCGTAGCCACACGCGGCCTCGCGTGTAGGCTTCCTGCGACCGCCCCGCCACCAGAAGCCAGCACGCGAGGCCGCGTGCGGCTACGGCGAAAAGAATTTCTGGAATTCTTGCGGAAGGGGACTGGACAGGGCCAATAGCGATGTATACAGTTGTTCTGTTTAGCGAATCGCTGCGCGCGGCTCCAGGGGGGAAGCGCGGCGAAGCTCTTTGGCATCCTGGTGGTATTGTTCGACCTGGCGGGGGCGGAGCTGCGCTCAGGGGTCAGGCGCGTAGGGTGCATGGAGCGAAGCGAAATGCACGCGTTAACCGCTCCGCCTTGGAAAAATCTTTCCTAGGAAGCAAGCGTTCCTGACGCGTGCATTCCGCTTCGCTGCATGCACCCTACTGGGCTCCTCAAAACCCCTCGACCGAGGAGGGGGGTGATGCAAAAGTCCGGAGGAGTGTTTTCGTAAGTGATGAAACAGTATGTACTTGAAAATTCTCGAGAGCCGAGTTTTGCATCACGAAAAAAATCAGGAAGGGAAGTTTGGGATTTCGGATTTGGGGGTGACGGAGTCGGATGGTCTGTGCGGGGGGCCTGTGTGAATTATCAGCCAGCTTACGCTGGCCGCTCGCCGGGAGATGTGGGGCGATTCATGGGTTAAATCATTGCTACGTAAGGATTTGCGACTCCGCCATGAATCAGAACTAGCTGATTCGCGGGGTAAATCAGGGACTTGCGTCATTTTGAATCGCCCTAAGAGTTCAAATAGCAAGGAGTTGGGCAATTCTTCGTCGACGCAACCTTTTGAGAAAAATGGCTCGTGAATTATGAATCACGGCGGGCGATGGTCGGAATTTGCGGCGAGAACAACGGTGGAGGCCAGGGCTGCTCGGTGTATCAAGACGCCCAGACACTAGCCCGACGCGCCAGCGAGGGTTTTAGACTTGGCTACAGAAAAGCGGCCATTTGCGCGGTGCCACGTGGATTTCCCTCGCTGGCGCGTCGGGCTAGTGTCGGAATTTGCTACGCAGAGCGAAGCACTGATTAGCCCTGCGGTTGCAGCGCCGTGCCTAACTCCTTTTCTGGCGTGCTGTTAGAATTGAAGAGTGCGAAAAGACCTTTCCAATCTTTGCCGAGCGGCCCTGGTCGCAGCCCTGTTCCTTCCGTCCGCGTTCTGCTGCGCTGCCAACGAGGACGAGCGGTTTCTCGAGGGCCTTCGCCAGCGGCGGCTGTTTGAGTTGGCGGAGCGGTATTGCTCCGACCGGCTGGCGGAACCGCAGTTGCCGCCGGTGGTTCAGGGTGATCTGGCGGTGGAGTTGATTCGGACCTATGCCCTGCATGCGGTCAATTCGCCCCCCGATCGCCGCGAGGAGCTGTGGAAATTGGCTCGCGGAGCGGCAGCCCAGTTTCAGCGGACCAGCCCCCAGCATCCGCGGGGAATTCTCGTTCGCCTGCAAGACGCCCTGACGCTTTTGGCCCAAGGTGAGTTGACCCGCCAGGAATTCGAAGCCGGCGCGGCGGATGAGGCGGCGGTTGAGGGGGCTCGCAAAGCCCTGCGCGATGCGGCGAAGCTGCTTGCCGATCTTGACAAGGAACTCGCCCGCGAAATTCCGCTCCGCCGCCGGGGCCAGCCCAAGCCGGAAGATTTGACCGCGGACGAATTAGTCTCTCTCCAGCACAATGCGCTCCACCAACTCGCGCGGGTGTATCGCAACCAGGCGCTGCTTTACGAGCCCAAGAGTCCCGATCAGATCGCCGGCCTGACGCAGGCCAGCGAGTTTCTCCGGCAGCCGCTCACGGTGCTCTCCCCCGATGAGCCGCTCGGCTGGCAAATTCGCCTCGACCTGGCAATCTGCCAGCGCCTGCTGGGAAAGCTTGATTTCGCCAAAGAGGAGTTGGCAAAAGTAGATCTCGACGGCATTGATCCCGCCGTCCGCTTGCGGGCTCGAGCCGAAGCAATTCGCGTCGAGCTGGCCGCGGGGAATTTGCGACAGGCTCAGGCGCTACTTAGAGAAGGAAGAACGCTGGCGGGAGTTACCTCCGCCGATTACGACTTTGCACTGTTCGAAACGCTGCTGGCATTGTGGCGAGCCGCGGCGGATGCCAAGGATGAAATTGCGGCCAAGAAGTTTCAAGAGCAGGCGCTGAACCTGGCCAAGTTTCTCGACGAAGCACATGGACCCTATTGGAGCCGGCGAGCCGACCAGCTGCTCGTCCGCTCCCAGCCCGGCGGAGCCGGCGCGGGGATGGAAGTTCTGAGTCGCACGGCAGACAGCTTGTATCTCAAGAAGGAATATGACCAGGCCGTTGCCGCCTACGACCAGGCTGCCGACCAGGCCCACGCTGCGGGTAATGCCGAGGGGGCTTTTCTACTCGCTTACAAAGCAGCACTCGTGCGAGAAGAGCAACAAAAACATGCCGATGCCGGGCGGCGGTTCCGAGCGCTCGCCGTGGCTCATACAACCCACAAAGAGGCGGCAGCGGCACACCTGCGCGGGGCGTGGAATGCGGCGAAGGAAGCAGCAGGAGACGCGGATGCGGCCCAGGCATATCTCGCCATGCTTGCCGAACAAATCGCCACCTGGCCGGAAAGTGAATCAGCCCCCCAGGCTCGACTGTGGCTCGGCAAGTGGCATGCAGGAAAGCGAGAATGGACTGCCGCCATAAAAGCTTACGCCGGCATCACGCGAGAATCCGTCCACTTTCCCGCTGCCGTCGTCGCCATCGCTCCCTGCTGGCAAGAACTTCTTCGTTCCCTTGCTGCCGCAGGCAAGAAGACCGACGAGGAAGCCGAGCGAGCGGCGGCCTGGTTCGAAGCGGCCATCGTTGGCACGGAGAACCGGCTCCCCGAAAAATGGACCGAAACGGACCGCACGTCCGCTCTCGAAATGGCGAGAATCCTGCTCGATTATCGCCCCGATAAATACCGCCAGGCCGAGAGCATTCTGCAGACTGCCCTCGATAATGGCGGCGACGCTCCCCCCGCCTGGAGAACCGAAGTTCATTCGCAACTGGTGCTCGCCATCGCCGGGCAAGCGGGACGGCGGGATGACGCACTCAACATGCTATCGCAAATTGGCCAGGCCGCGCCCGAACAACTTCTCGACCTGCTCGCGGGGCTCTCCGCCATCGTCAACCGCTCGCGCCAGGAAGTCCGCCCTCAAATCGCCGGCATTCAGCTTCAAGCCGCGGACATGCTTTGGCCCCGGCGGGCCCAGCTCAAAAAATCCGCGGTCCTGGCTCTCGCTCGCATCCGGGCGGAAGCCCTGGCCGCCACGGGCAAACGAAGCGAAGCCCTTGTTCTGTTCGCCGGTCTCGCCAAGGAAAACCCCGACAGCGCCGCCCTCCAGGAAGGCTATGCCGAGCTCCTTCTCGCCGGCGATGCTGCCTCCATCAAACTATCGCTCGACCAATGGCGGCGCATCCTTTCCCGCTCCAAGCCACGGAGCGAACTTTGGTTCAAGGCCAAATACTCGGTCGCCCTGGCCCAATTCAAACTCGGCGAAAAGAAAGACGCCGCTGCCGTCCTCCGCTACACGCTCGAAGTTCCCCCCGGCCTTGCCGGCACGGCATGGCAAGACAAGTATGAAGCGCTCCTTCGGGAGTGCGAGAGGTAGCTGGAAAAACCTCTGTGCCTTCGTGCCTCTGTGTGAGAATTCTTCCCACATTGGGTTGATCTCACACAGAGGCACCAAGGCACAGAGGGAGGAACTCCCGTAGTTGCTAAACCTTTTGCAAATAACTGTCTGCGGCCATGTCATTCGATCCACTTTCCTGGCTGGATGCTTCGCTCCGTGAACTGGAGCGGCGAGACCTTCGCCGCACGCTGTTGACGCGGGAGAGTCCGCAGCGCGGGGACCGTATCGAAATTAATGGCCGTTCGCTGGCAAACTTTGGCTCCAACGATTATCTCGGGCTGGCGAGTGACGACCGCTTGTGCCGCGCGGCAGCTGAGTCCATCCAGCAGCGCGGCTGGGGGAGCGGAGCGAGCCCGCTGGTGACGGGGCGAGGTTCGCTGCATGCCGAGTTGGAAAGCCGACTCTCCCGCTTTGAAGGGACGGAAGCGGCGCTCCTTTTTTCGACCGGCTTCGCGGCCAACGTCGGCGCGATTGCTTCGCTGGCGGGGCCGGAAGACATCATCTTTAGCGATGCCAAGAACCACGCCAGCATCATTGATGGTTGCAGGCTCTCTGGAGCGCAGATCCAAGTCTATAAACACGGCGACATCGACGACCTTCGCCATTCGCTGGCGGTCTCGCACCAGCGTCGCAAGCTGATTGTCACGGACACGCTCTTCAGCATGGATGGCGATCTGGCCCCCCTTCCGCAGATTGCACAACTCGCTCGCGAACATGGGGCGATGCTGCTGGTGGATGAAGCTCATGCGACCGGTGTCTTTGGAAAGGAAGGTCGTGGTGTCTGCGAACATCAAGGAGTCGAGGACGGCGTCCATGTTCGCGTCGGGACGCTCAGCAAGGGGCTCGGCAGCATTGGCGGTTTTGTCGCTGGCTCGCGGGCCTTGATCGATTGGCTGGCGAACCGAGCCCGGCCTTACGTCTTCTCCACCGCCATGCCGGAAGCAATGGCGGCCGCGGGACTGGCCGCGCTGGAAGTTGTTAAATCGGAGCCTTTTCGCCGGCAGAAACTGCTGCAGCGGGCGGCTTCCCTGCGTGAAAATCTCACCGCCGCCGGCCTCAATATTGGCCGCTCCCAAAGCCAGATTATCCCCGTCATCCTTGGCTCTCCCGCCCGGACAATGCAGGCCGCAGCCGACCTCCGGCAGGCCGGATACTTCGTCCCCGGTATCCGCCCCCCGAGCGTCCCGGAAGGGGAATCGCTACTGCGGATCAGCCTCTCCTGGCTGCACCAGCCGGGGCAATTGGAGGAAATTGCGAACGTGATTCGAAAGTGGGTAGTGGGTAGTGGGTAGAAATTGGCACCTTGGCTCTCTCCGCAAACCACAGTTCATTACCCACTTTTCCCGCCAAAATCTTCCCATCCTCTATTTCCTTTCCCCCGGTATTTCTGTGTATAATTTTGGCGGATGGAAAACCCGGTGGTTTTCCTGCTGGAAGATCGACGCATTTTGCTCCGCTCTCCGCCAAAGATCCTTATCGCCCGAGTCCTCGCTTCTCCGGGTGAAGGGAATCGTCAAGCAGGTTGCTCGTCAGCAAAGGCGATTTTCACGAGGGCCGTTAGCCTAAGCTTGAGATCCCACTGCGTGGCCTCGCCGGTTCGCTGCTTTGAGCCTGCGGGTATCTTCTGGACCCTATCGCTAGCCAGAGTTTTTTGGAAGAGCCTTCGGGCTCGCAGGTGAAAGCACATGAGCAAGAATCTGTATGTTGGAAACCTGCCGTTCGGCACGACGACCGACGACCTGCGCGACTTGTTCGCACAGTACGGCAACGTCAAGTCGGCGCAGGTGGTAATGGACCGGGAGACGGGGCGCAGCCGCGGCTTCGGGTTTGTGGAAATGAATGATGGCGCGGAAGCAGCCATCGACGCCCTCAACGGCAAGGAATTTCAGGGACGGAGCCTAGCAGTGAATGAAGCCCGCCCCCGCGAAGAGCGTCCTCGTGGCGGTGGTGGAGGAGGAGGCGGTGGCGGCTACCGTGGCGGCGGTGGCGGCGACCGCGGCGGAGGAGGAGGCCGGGGACGCTACTAAGCGAGCCCTTGGCGTGAGACTGTGACAAGCGAGCGGGGAGCCGAAAGGTTCCCCGATTTTTTTGCGCACGTCGTAGATCCGAGCAACAAAAAAGGACAAGCCTCGGAGCTTGTCCTTTTAGTTTCTGTCGACTGCCTATGCAAACTTACGCAAACAGCTTCGTCACCGGGTCGGCTTTGACCAGCTCGCGGGGCTGGTTGAGGTGGTTGTAGACGATGGTGTTGGGATTGATGCCGACGGCGTGGTAGATCGTCGCCAGCAATTCGATCGGATGGACCGGGGTCTCCAGCGGAGCGGAGCCGGTCTGATCGCTCTTGCCGTAAACAAAGCCCCGCTTAATGCCCGCACCGGCGACGACAGCCGTGTAGCAGTAGGGCCAGTGATCGCGGCCGTCGTTGCTGTTGCTGTTGCCACTGGTGGAAACGCCACGCTGCGGGCTGCGGCCGAACTCGCCCAGAGCCACAACCAACGTTTCATCGAGCATGCCCCGCTCATCCAGGTCCGCAATCAAAGCCGAAAGGCCCGCATCGAGCATGGGGGCCGACTGCTTCTTCATGCGGTCGGTCAGGCCGGTGTGCACGTCCCAGGAGTGGTTGTCGCTATTGGCCACCTTCGGCCAAATGACTTCCACGACGCGGGTGCCAGCTTCCGCCAGGCGGCGGGCGAGCAGGCAGCACTGGCCGAACGTGTTGCGGCCATAACGTTCCCGTGTGGCTTCCGATTCCTTGTTCAAAGAGAACGCTTCGCGGGCTTTGCCGGACATGATCAAGTTGAGAGCCGAGTCGTAGTACTTGTCGAGGTCGTACTTGGCAACCGCCTTGTCGACTTCGGGCATCCCTTGGTTGATCATGTCCCGCAGACGAGCGCGGCGATCCAGGCGAGCTTCGGAAACCTCCGGACGAAGAGTCAGATCGTCGACCCGAATCTTTTCCATCTTCGCCAGATCCATGTCGTCACCCGGCGGAAACAGATAGTAAGGATCAAATGCCCGACCCAGGAAACCGGCAGTCCCGGCCTTGTTGACGACGTTGCTTTCCTGCAGCGGTCGGGGCATCATCACAAACGGCAGCATGGGGACGGTCGGCGGCTTGAGCCGAACGATGTTGCTGCCGAAGGTGGGATAGTCTTTGGGAGAGGGAGGTTCGAGCTGGCCCGAGGGGCTGACCTTGTCCGCCGTGTAGCCGGTATGCAGTTGATAGATGGCCGCGGTGTGATTGAAGAGGCCAACGGGTGTGTAGCTCATCGAACGAATCATGGTGAGCTTGTCGGTCACCTGGCCGAGCTTTGGCATCAGTTCAGTCGTGTCCATGCCAGGGACTTTTGACTGAGCGCGGGCGAAGACGCTCTTCACATTGTCCGGCACGCCATCCTTGGGATCCCAAAGATCCAAGTGACTCGGGCCACCTTGCAGGTAGCACATGATGACCCGCTTGGCTTTGCCCCAACCCGGGCCGCTGCCGCTGGCGGAACCTTCAGCCGCCTTGGCTTGCAATTGCATCATGCCGCCCAGGGTCATCCCCATAATGGCGCTGCCACCGACGCGGAGAATATCGCGGCGGGTCACGCCGACCTCGCGGTCGCAAACATCTTTCCCCGGCTGACCAGGAATGCAAAGCATGGTACTTCTCCAAAGGCGGGCGGTTCGTGTGAGGCAGATTCAGGAACGAAACGGGTGGGACGAGGCCGCAGCCTCGTTATCATTCGTCCTTTCTGGCCCCTCCAGTATAGGGAATGTGCGCAGCCCATGTCAATCTTTTGATGGGTTTAGGGAAAATCATCGCCAGGATTAAGTTTTTGCGGGAAATTCTCGACATTCCGCAGGAAAACCGCTACCGTGAATGGGAGCTAAGCGGGGGATTCAAGGCAAGTCACTCTTTTCTGGAGGGCTGCGCGATGTCTGTCTCTACTTCTGTTGGGACTGAAGAACGGAGCCGCCGTCGGGCAGGGGCCATCCAAGCTCTTTCGGAGTTGAGCCGCCGCGCGGATGCTCCGCAGATTGTCGAGCGTCTGGATGATGGGCTCACGCTCTTGCGGAATCAACTCTACACGCGACTGCATGCGGACGTGGAGCGCAATTTCGGAACGGACTCCATGCTCATGCCGCTTTCCCAGGCCCTGACGGAGCACAAAGCCAAAGGAGAGATTGAGGCGTTTCTGGTTGCCGAAGTTTTGGACGAATTATCTTTTGCCGGCAAGCTCTCGCAGTCGGAACAGAATCGCCACTGGCTTCAGGAACTCCGCTTCACTGGCCGCCAAGACCGCACAGCGTTGGAGACGCGCGCTGAATCTTACCTCGGCCTGCAAAGCCGCGAGCGGCAAATGGAATTCTCCGACCAGCTGGAAGAATCACTTCGCGAGGCCCGCCTCGCGCCGTTGGTCCTCTATCAACTCTTTCCACTGTCGGTCCGGGCCATCACTGCGCTCGCCTTCGGCGATCATCTGCGCGGGGGGGAAATCCGCAACCGACAAGCCTCGCTCCTGCCCTGCATCACCTACTGCCGCCGCTGCCACGGGCGGCTGATGGAGGTGGATGAACTGTGCCGCGAGTGCGGCAACCCCGTTTGGACCATCCGCTGGATGACGCAACCCGACTAGCAATCCTGCATTTGTCGCTCTGCCGCGGTTCGGTTAAGCTGGTGAGCTATGCGTCACCCCGCTTGCACTCCCGCCGAACACCCGGCCATCGGCCGAAGGGAGCTTTTGCAGGTAGGGGGAATTGGCCTCTTGGGAACTGGTTTCGCCGACCTGCTGCGGATGGAAGCGCAGGCCGCGGAAGGAAATGTCGCTCCACCCCGAGCAAAGTCGGTGGTCTTTATTTTTCAGTCGGGCGGGCCGTCACAGCACGAGACCTTCGATCCCAAGCCGGCAGCACCCGCGGAGATTCGGGGCGAATACAGCACGACGCCAACAAAACTTGCCGGAGTGCATTTTTGCGAGCATCTCCCGAAGCTGGCAGCCCGCGCGGGGAAGTTTTCCATCGTCAAGACGATGCACCATCCGGCGGATCGGCAGTTTCGCAACGAGCACAGTAGCTGCCATTACTTGCTCCACACCGGAACCACGGAATTGCCGGTGGGAGATACCAATGCTTCCATCACTGCGCCGCGGGCGGGACGGATGACCTGGCCCAGCATCGGGTCGATGATTGCTTATGCCGCCCCGCCCCCAGCCGAGGTCGGCTGGCCGGCGATGGTGGAAATTCCTCGCGGCAATTTGATGAGTTATCCGGGACGTGAGTCGGGACTTCTCGGCCCGCAGTTCGACCGTTGGGGCGTGGACCTGGCCGCGCGGTGCAACGCCAAAGATGCCGGCGGCTCGTGCCCGAATTGCTACAGCCACGATGACCCGAACGACCCAGCCCGTGCTCCTGGACCTGGCCCGAACGCCTGGTGGGACAACACCAGTTGTCGCCAGCCCGATTTTCACCTGCCCCAATTAGGCTCCGTGCAGGGCCTGCTCATCCCGCAACTTGCCAGCCGCACGGAGCTGCTCTCGCAATTAGAACAACTACGACGGCAGGCGGATGCCGAGTATGTCCCCGCGTTATCCAAAACCTGGGACGCTCATCGCCAGCAGGCTCAACGGCTGCTCCTCGCCACGCTGCCGGGAAAACAGAATCCGTTTGATCTGTCGCTCGAATCCGATGCGATGCGCGATCAGTATGGCCGCGAAGAATGGGGGCAGGGATTTCTCGTCGCCCGCCGCCTGGTCGAAGCCGGCGTGCGGATGGTGCAGGTCAATCTCCGGGGCTGGGATACGCATCAGAACGCGTTCCGCGATTTGAAGGGGAAGCTGCTCCCCTCCATCGACCATTGCCTGAGCGGTTTTCTGGACGATTTGGAAGCCCGTGGTCTGCTCGAAGAGACGCTGGTGGTGATGTGCGGCGAGATGGGGCGAACCCCCAAGATCTCTCCCATCACTGCCGGAGGTAAAAACGCCTCCGGCGAAGTTTTTACGCCGGGCCGTCACCACTGGGGAGATGTCTTTCCTTGCCTCCTGGCGGGTGGTGGCATTCAGCCCGGGCGCATCATCGGCGAAACAGATACTCACGGCGGCCTGCCGAAGGCGGAAGCGTTTACTCCCGCCGATTTGGCTGCGACGATCTTTCATCAACTCGGCATCGGGCCCGACCGCGAATTCCACGACGCGGCCGGGAGACCGTACCGCATCTACCGCGGCCAGCCGATCCGAGGATTGCTGTAAGCCGGTTGAGAATGTGGTACTTAGCCCTTCTTCGCCACCCAGTCCGTGGTGGTCGCCTTGCCTTCGCGGTCCGTTCCTTCGCTCTTGCCGGTGATGGTGTCGCCGCTGAGCTTGCCGGAGTACTTCGTGGTCCGCTTCACGCCATTGAATTCGCGGGTGACAGAGAACGCGACGGTTCCATCCTTGAAAGAGGCTTCTTCAATCGGCGTAACGGTGTTATTGCGTCCCGGCATGTGGCCGGTCAACTTGTCCCCTTCCAGCTTGAGCGTGAGCGTGACCTCTCTGGTCTGATCGCCTCGCTTGACCGACCATTTCCAGCTTCCGCTCGGGTCATCGGCACCCAAGGCGGTACTCGCCAGGCTGAGAGTGACGAGACCAAGCACGAGACATAGAATCGATTTCATACCACTACCCTTTGAGAAAATGTTCGCTGCCTACCCATGTCGCGCGACGCAGTGCCGGACCGAAGGTTAAGATACGCTTCATTAGCCTGCACTCTCCGTGTGCAGGCCCGCGTTTCCAAAACACGGCGCTCACGGAGTGAGCGGACTACCTATTTGACACCCGGCCAATTCTAATTGCCATGATGAAACACCAAGAAGCATCCGTGGGTTCCGGTGAATTCCGTTATTTGGCTAACAGCGACTGGGCCCAGTGGCCGGCTGGGTGGCAGGTTTCTGAAGTGACCGGGGTGGCTTCGGACTCGCGGGACCGGGTATTTGTCTTCAACCGGGGGGACCATCCGGTGGCTGTTTTTGACCCGGATGGCCAGATCGTCTCTTCCTGGGGGGCGGGGATGTTCGTCCGGCCGCACGGGATTTGGATCGGGCCGGATGACGCGGTCTATTTGACGGACGACCTGGACCACACCGTCCACAAATTCACTCCCGACGGGGAGCGACTCTGGACGCTCGGCACCAGCGGCAAACCGTCCGATACCGGGGCGACGAGCGTGGATTACCGCACCATTCGGCAAGCGGGGCCGCCGTTTCACTTTCCGACCAATCTCGCCCCGGCTCCATCGGGCGAACTTTATATTTCCGACGGCTACGGCAATGCGCGAATTCACAAATATTCCGCCGATGGCCGGCTGCTGCACTCCTGGGGGGGGCCTGGAAGCGGGCCGGGGCAGTTTCATGTTCCCCACGGAATTGCCGTGGATGCGGCGGGAACAATCTATGTGGCTGACCGGGAGAACAGCCGATTGCAGCTTTTCTCGCCGGAAGGGGAGTTTCTTACGGAGTGGAAAGATGTCGCCCGCCCATGCGACCTGGTGATTGATGAGACCGGCCGGGTTTACGTGGCCGAACTTGGCTATCGGGCAGGGATGTGGCCGGGAACCGTTCCGCCGCATCCCGGTGCGACCGGCGGACGCGTCAGCATCTTCGATTCCAGCGGCCAACTCCTGAGCCGCTTTGGAGGAGGCGAGAGTCCGAGCGAGCCGGGGGACTTCTTTGCCCCACACGATATCTGGCTCGATTCGCAAGGGAGCCTTTACGTCTCCGAAGTCGTCCGCTCCGCCGCCGGCGGCAAAAAGCCGTCCGGGCGGGATTACCATACGCTGCAAAAATTCACGAAGGTGTGTTCGCCGTAAGGTGCATAAGCGATAGCGCCATGCACGCGTAAAGGATCGTTTTCCAAATACGTGTCAAACGGACAAGCGGGCGTCGCTCTACTTCTCTGGGGAATCGCCGCAATCAAGAACGGAAATCGCCACGAAAAACACAAAAAGTCACCAAGGAAAGCAAGATGACCTGCGGCCTTACTTTTTGTGACTTTTGGCGTTCTTCGTGGCCATTTCCCTCTGTTTCAGACGTCGTTCACGCGTGCATTACGCTGGCGCTCAGGCACCCTACTTTCCCGCCGGGGCCGCCGCGCCGAGGCCGCCAGCACCGAACGAACGGCAGACCCCATTGTTGCAGAACTCGACAAACTGCCGTCCCAGATTTTGCGTGTTGGTTTTGGTATTGGTCTGGGCAATCACCTGCGACAAATAAAGCTGGATAGCGGCCTGGAAGGAACTTCGGGCATCGTCCAGATTCTTGGCGTAGGTCGCCACTTCCTCCTTCTGCAACGGATGGAGATCCAGTCCGGTCAGCCCACCGGCGGAATAAACAAACGCCGTGGCCACGTTCAACCGCCGGACATAGGTTAGCGTTTCACCATTGGGTTTGAAGGTCTTGGTCGCCTGGGCAAAGTCCGGATCATTGGCGAGCGCCCAGAAGTGGGTCTTTGCGCCGTCAATCAGCATCTCCTTGAACTCGGCAATGTCATAACCCTTCCCCATCACCGCGGCGAATGGATTGGGGTGGTCGGTAAAGCCGGCCAGCATCGCGCCGACTTCCACGCGGGCGAGTGCCGTGACCCAGTTGAATCCCTTTCGTGAAAAATCATCTTTCGGACCAACTGGCTTCTCGGCGAGGCTGCTCCGCCCGCGGTCGACTCGGCGAGCCAGATTGGTGTAGATCGTGAACTCGGGTTCGGACTTGATGATCTCGTCAATGGCCTTCATTTCTTCAAACGTGGCTAAGGCGGCTAATTCGTCAAAAGCTTCGAGTGCTTTGGAATATTCCAAAAAGCCAACAATACGATTGATGAGATAGGGGTCGTCCTTGGGCAAATAGGCCTGGGCATAATTGGTGGTTGTGGTGGTGGTGGTTTTTGTCGAATCGACGGCCGTACCGGTCGTCCCTTTAGGAAGCGACACTCAGTAGAAAGAGTTCCCATTCCAGAAGTCGGGGGTCATCCGCATCGGAATGCTGGACGACGTAGACTGAACTGTGGAGTTGGAACTCGATGAACTCGATCCCGTTATCTGAAACTGCCGGGTTTGCCAGGCCCAGGTGTAATGATGGCGGCGGTCGAAGGCGGGGATCTGATGCAGTGGGTTTTTCGCGGGGTCTACGGGAACCGGCGACACACGCGGCATGTTGAGAGGAATCTGCGCTGCCAGATTGGTTTGGGCGGCAGCACTTTTAAGAAGTCCGCTGAGCTCCGGCCCGAGGCCATAGCGGCCGCGGCGCCACCAGTGCATGCCGGCAAACAGAAGTTCGCTTTTCTTCACCAAATTGCCAGCCAGCTTTTTTCCTTGCTCGATATCGCTGTTGAGCGTTTCGAGGTAACTTACGGAGCCGAGGTTCTGACGGATGAAGGGACCCGGATTCTCCTTAAAGCCCTGGACGAGGAGTTCGCCATCAATCCCCACGGCATAGGCGGCGAAGAACCGTTCCTTGACGTCCTTGGATTCTTGCAGCACTTTGTTCGCGAACTTGATGCGATCCACCCGCAATTCCACCCCTCGCTCGTTCAGTTCCCGGTGGACCGCGCGAATCTGGGCAGTGATTTCGGGAAACTTCGTGGCAAAAATGGCCTTGTCGGCAGCGGTGGCGTTCCTCGCCTTGGAAATCACTTTGGACTGCGTGATGAGATTTCCCTGAAACGCCAGCCCATCCGCATTGATGAGCTGATTGTTCTGCACATGGGCTTCCCATAGGATGTCGCGGAACTCCATCATGCTTTGGGGCTTGGGGAAGGGATCCTTCATCAAGTCAATTCCTGCTGCCGTTTTCAGAATCTCCTCAATCTGCCGCTTGATTTCCCGCAGCACGATTGCCGTTTCGCGGGAAGTCGCCTCTGGCCCCTTGTCGGCGATGCCGGCCCGGACCAGGTTCATACGAGCGTCGGTAATCATCTTGTCGAGCGTCGGGGCGTGCAGTTCGGCTAGCAGTTGGTTCATGCCGGCAATCTGTGGATCAGTCCAACGAGCCAACTGACCGCAGACAAGATTGAGAATCCCCAAGGGCTCGCCGGATTCATACGTCGGAAACAATTCTGACTTGACGAAAGAGATTTGCTTGGGGGTGAGCTTCGCAGGCTTGACCTCGGGCGCTTTGACTGCGGCTTCTTTGGCGTCTACCTTCTCTGCGGCAGCTTTCTCGGGGGCGGGAGGAGCGGGCTCTTTTGCTTCCTTCTCGTCCGTAGCCGGCTTGGTGGGAGCGGGAGCTGTTTTTGTCGCCTTGCCGCCAATTGCTTTTAGCAGGCGATCGGGGACCTTAGCCGAAGACTTTTCTTTGGTTGTGGAAGGGTCGTCCCCGCGCATGTCGCCGAGGCAAAACATGCTGGCCAGCCCCAGCACCAACAGCATCCATCGCGAGCGCGACATGACAGCACCTCTCATTCTTTCAGCCGACAAGACTCGGGCTCAGAAGTCCCCCAGTTCGGAGGACACCAACATCGTAACGCGCTCGCGGGGCAGAGTCAAAGTAAGTCGCATCTGCTGGCCCTCATCTTCTGACAAACTCTTCGTCTTTCTCCTAATCTTAATCTTGATCTTAAGCCTCTTCCGATTTATCCCCCGCCGGCCAGAGCGGAAGAGGATTAAGATTAAGATGAAGAGTAAGAGTCAAGCCGAACCGCCATTTTTGACCACAGCAATGTCCATCCACGCCCACAATCGCCGCGCTTGGGACGAGAAGGTTCAGGAGGGGAACTGTTTCACCCGTCCCGCGCGCGATCAGGATTTTGTCGATCCGCTGCGAACCGTTGATGGCCTGGGCTGGCTCGGCGGAGACATTCGGGGAAAACGGCTGCTTTGCTTGGCGGCTGGCGGAGGGAAGCATGGGCCGCTGTATGCCGCAGCTGGGGCAGAGGTGACCGTGGTGGATCTCAGCCCCGCCATGCTGGAACTGGATCGCCAGGTGGCGGGGGAGCGGCGGTTGACGCTGCGAACCGTGGAAGCTTCGATGGACGATATGCCGATGCTCGCTGCGAGGGAATTCGACATCGTAGTCCACCCGGTCAGCACTTGCTATCTACCGGAAATTGCCCCGGTCTATCGCGAAGTCGCCCGCATCACCCGTGGTGGCGGACTTTACATCAGCCAGCACAAAAGCCCCACCAGTCTGCAGGCGGACATCCACCCCTCCCCCCGCGGCTATGAACTGACGGAGCCCTATTACCGCGCCGGCCCGCTGCCGCCGGTTCTCGGCAGTCCGCATCGGGAGGAAGGAACGCTGGAGTATCTCCACCGCTGGGAAGAAATCCTCGGCCATCTCTGCCGCAGCGGCTTTGTCATTGAGGACGTCGTTGAGCCCCTGCACGCTAAAGCGGACGCATCTCCCGGCGACTTCGGCTACCGCAGCCGATTCGTCGCTCCGTACATTCGTATCAAGGCCCGGCGAGCGGGGAGCGTTGCCGCGACGGGAAATGGTTCGAAGATCTTATTGCCGTAACACCAGACCGACGCGCGAACGTGGGTGCTTCACATTGGCATCGAGTGGTGCCGTTCTTTAGCATCGCCACGTCCATTTCCCTCGCCGGCGCGTCGGGCTAGATTCCGCACGGTTCGCGCGCCGCGGGTTGCCCATTACACTACCAGCATGTCCTTTGACGACCGACTCCGAAAGGCGATTGAGCGCGGGCAGAAGCGCGGGGAGACCCGCGCGCAGGAAGCTCAGAAACAAGCCCTGACCGAGGAGGAGTGCAAACGGCTCCACTCGCAATTGCGGCTCTCGCTCTCCGAGCAAATCGAAGCCTGCATCAAACGGCTGCCGAACGTGTTTCCGGGCTTTCAGTACGAAACGATTTACGGCGACAAAGGCTGGGGCGGAGCCTGCTTTCGGGACGACCTCCGCATCCTTGGCGGCCAGCGGACCAGCAACTACAGCCGCCTGGAAATGACGGTCCGCCCCTATGCCCCCTCGCTGCATGTGCTGGAAATCACAGCCAAAGGGACCATCCGCAACAAGGAAGCCTTTAACCGGCACTACTACGAAAAACTCGAAGAACTAGACGAACCCAAATTCCGCGACCTGATCGACGCCTGGGTGCTGGAATACGCCGAGATGTTCGCCGCGGGGAAGTAAAGGGGATTCGAACGCCGTGCGGACCCAAGTACGCACGGCTGAAAGCGCAAATTACTCCGAATTCATTTCCTCCTTTGCGTGCTCTGCGCCTTTGCGTGATGCCCTTTCTGAAGGGAAGACTGGGATCACGCTGAGGCGCGGAGGCGCAAAGGGAAGGCAAACAACGATGTTCCAGTTTTCCCGAAATTGTTATGCACTTCATCGCCGGCTCGCTGTGCTTGCCAGGGTTTCCGCTTGCGGAGTGAGCAGCCTACTTTGGGCTGTCCTGCTGGTTAGCACAACACTGGCCGACGAGCCGCTAACAACGCCGACTCTTCCAGACGGTACCAAGGCGGCCCAGGCGCAGATTGCCGGGTTTGGTGTGCCGGCGGGGATGAAGGTGGAACTCTTCGCCGCGGAGCCACAGCTTTATAGCCCGGTGGCGATTGGTCTGGACGAACGGGGACGGGTGTTTGTGGCGGAGGAGTTTCGCTTCAACCGGGGGACGGAGGAGAACCGCACCCGGCCGTTTTTTCTGGAGGACGACCTGCAGATCAAAACCCTCGACGACCGGCTGGCGATGTATCGCAAGTATGCTGACAAATTCGAGGGGGGGATGGACTGGTTCCGCAAATACACTGACCAGGTGCGGTTGCTGGAAGATAAGGACGGTGACGGCCGGGCGGACAAGAGCACGATCTTTGCCGGCGGCCTGAACGACACGCTCGACGGTTTGGCCGCGGGGGTAATGGCCCGCGACGGGGACGTCTATCTCACCAACATCCCGCATCTTTGGCGGCTGCGGGACGAAGATGGAGACGGCGTGGCGGAGAAGCGGGAAAAACTCCTCACCGGCTTTGGTGTGAATGCCGGCTTTCTGGGGCACGACCTGCACGGCCTCGTTTGGGGGCCGGATGGGCGGCTTTATTTTTCCGTTGGAGACCGAGGCTTCCACGTCAAAACAAAGGAAGGATCAATGCTCGCCACTCCTCGTCGCGGTGCGGTCTTCCGCTGCGACCCGGACGGCAGCGGACTGGAAGTGGTCCACATCGGCCTGCGGAACCCGCAAGAGCTGGCGTTCGACGAACTGGGGAACCTATTTGCCGACGACAACAACTGCGATAAGGGGGACTACGCCCGGCTGGTCCTGATCGTTCCCGGCGGCGACAGCGGCTGGAACATGGCCTACCAGACGATTCCCGCGCCTTACGAAACCGGCCCGTGGCACGCGGAAAAAATGTGGCACCTGGATGAGCCGGATGCCGAAGCGGCTCGCCCCGCCTTCTGCCTGCCGCCGCTTGGCAAGCTCGGAGCCGGCCCCAGCGGCTTCGCCTACTGCGGGGCGGCTGGATGGCCGGAGAAAATGCGGGGCCGGTTCTATATGTGCAATTACACGGGGAACGGCGGCATTGAATCGTTCGCCGTGAAGCCCAAAGGGGCGGCGTATGAGTTGGTCGATACGCAGGACGTCTTCAAGCCGATTCAAGCGACCGACTGCGAGTTCGGTTACGACGGCAAGCTCTACGTCAGCGACTTCGTCGGCCTGGAATGGAACGGCGGCAGCCGCGGCGGGCGGATCTATACACTGTTCGACGCGAAGCTCTTGGCGACTGACGAAGTGAAACAAGTGCAGAAGCTGTTTCGCGATGGCTTTCGTCAACGTGAGAATGATGAACTGGCCTCACTCCTTAAACATTCCGACATGCGGGTGCGACAGCGGGCGCAGTTTGCCCTGGCGGAACGAGGGGAAACGGCAATTGGCGTCTTAGTCACCGCCACCCAGCAGCGGGATCATTTGCTCTCGCGGCTGCATGGGATTTGGGGGCTGGGGCAGGTCGCTCGCAAGTCGCCGGCCGCGGCGGAGTCTTTGATCGGATTACTTTCGGATTCCGAGCCAGAGATTCGAGCCAATGCGGCCAAGACTCTCGGTGACTTGCGGCTGACGGCGGCTGGGGAATTGTTGCTCAAGCTGCTGAAGGACGAACATCCGCGAGTCCGATTCTGGGCCGCGACGGCGCTTGGCCAGATCAAACATCAATCAGCCGTCGATTCCCTCTTTGCCCTGCTGAAAGAGAACGCCAATCAGGACAGATATCTCCGCCATGCGTGCGTTTTTGCACTTAGCCAGGTTTGCACGCCGAAGACTCTCCTCGCTTACAGTTCCGACGAGAGTGCTGCTGTTCGCCTCGGTATTGTTCTCGCCCTCCGGCTGCAGACCCATTCCGAAGTCGTCCGGTTCCTGACGGATGCCGATCTTACCGTTGCCACCGAAGCAGCCCGAGCGGTGAGCGACTTGCACCTGGACGAGCAGATGCCCAAACTTGCCGCGCTGGCCGATTCGCTGGCACTCTCGGGTGGTTCGGTTACCGAGCCTCTCGCCCGCCGGATCTTGAACGCCAACTTTAGACTCGGCAGCGAAGCGAACGTCGTCGCCCTCGCCAAAGCCGCCACCAATCCCAAGCTGCCGCTCGCCATCCGCGCCGAGGCCATCGGCTCTCTCGCCGACTGGTCCGAGCCACCGCAGCGCGACCGGGTCACAGGATTCTGGCGGCCACTCGCCAAACGCGACCCCGCTCTGATTCGCAAGTGGCTCGAGCCGCAAGTTCCGGCTCTCCTCGCCAGCACCAGCGGCGAGTTGCAGACGAGCGTCACAAAACTCATCGAGAAATATGGAATCAAAGCGGACGAAGAAGTGTTTGTCGGCTGGGTCAAGGATGAGAAGCGAGATTCCAATTCCCGCTTCGCGGCGTTGTCGCTGCTAACGGCCAGAAGACACCAACAAATAGAAGAGTTATTCAACGCATCGTTGAAAGCCAGAGATGAGAAATACCGGACTCAGGTATTGAGGCTGCTCAGCGCAACATTTCCATCGAAGGCAATTCCCATCCTGGAAGAGATTCTGGCGGATAAGTCGTTGTTTCGGGGGGCTCCCGTTTCGGTCGCTGAAAAACAGGCCGCTATCGATGCTCTCGCCGCGATGAAATCAGAAAAATCCGACGAACTGCTGAGAAAATCGCTCGCCGGCTTCATGGTTATTTCGAATCCGATTGAATTGCGGCTTGAGCTACTTGAAGCGGCGCGAGCACGCACGAGTTTTCCAGCGATCAAAGTGATGCTGGATTCTATCGAAACAATGCTCGCTGAGCGAACTCTTCTGGGAGAAAAGATTGTCGCCCTTCGCGGCGGCGACGCAGAGCGCGGCAAAGCGATCTTCACCGGACATCGACAGGCTCAATGCTTCCGCTGCCATAAAGTGGGCTCGAGCGGCGGCGAAGCAGCGCCGGATTTATCTCACGTTGCCTCGAAGAAATTATCGCAAATCTTTGGCATTACGAAGGACTCACTGGATGAACACGGAGATCTTCATGTTCGCAGGTATTTGTTGGAGTCACTCGTCAAACCCAGCGAAAAGATCGCCCCCGGCTACGGCACGACCACCTTCCTGCTCACTGACGGCACCACGGTCGCCGGTATCATAAAATCAGAAAGAGACGGCGTTCTTGAAATCGTCACGCCCGACAACAAGCCGCTTCGACTGAAAGCTGCCGACATTGAGCAGCGGAGCGAACCAAAATCCGCCATGCCCGCCGTTGATAAGATTCTCACCCTCCGCGAGTTGCGGGATTTGGTGGAGTATTTAAGCACGCTCAAGTGAGTTGTGAACTCGCGCAAGAAAAAATCCCCCGGCGGATGCGGGGGATTAAGTAATCGGTTCAGTGAGTCGGACAAGCTGGCATCTTGACTTGCGATCTTAGACCGCGGCGGCAACCAAGTCATCCCGCTCGTCAAGTTGCGCCTGGATTTCGTCGGCAATCGTCACCCCTTCGTCGCGGGTGGCGAAGTAGGCCAGTCGCAGCATGCGGCGGCCGGCAGCGGTGTGAACCGGCAGGGTGCGGTCGGGCTGCTTGGTTTCGGCGTTGTAAAGGGTGACCTTGGTGGGGCGGACTTCTTCCACCTGCACGAGGCCGGCTTCCAGCGTGTAATCGACAAAGAGCTCGACTTCGCGAGCATTGGCTTCGTCTTCCCAAACAATGCGATAGGCTTTCATCTGACAAACTCCGGAGGCGACTGGGCACCTCGCAACTAATTCCGCGAAACGTGAAAAGAATATCCAATTTAAGCGATAAGTCGGTCTCCGGCGAGGTTAAATTGACCGAAAAACCGCTATTTTCAGGGCATTTTTACACTTTTAACCGCGATCGCCAGCAAGGTGACTTGAAGTCGCGTAGCAGGCCTTTAGCGTGAGATGAAATCCCCTTAACGGCACGACTGCTAGCGACGAATGGGAGGGGGCAGCCTTTTCTTCGTCCCAATCGGACCATTCGCAGTGCCAGGGGAGGTCACAACTGCAGAAAGGCCCGGGACAGGAACCGCACCAAATCGCTGGCGATGAGCGACACTTGCCCCAGTTCATTCGCCGCGAGGTCCCCTGCCAGACCATGAACATGAGCACCGAGTACAGCGGCATCAAAAGGAGAAAGCCCCTGGCAGACCAGCGCGGTGATTACACCGGTGAGCACGTCCCCAGTGCCGCCGGTGGCCATGCCGGGATTGCCGGTCTGGTTGACCGCTTCTTCACTTCCGCTGGTGATGAAGGTGTGCTGGCCTTTCAGGAGCACCACGATTTTGTGTTCCTTCGCGAGCCTGCGGGCGGCAGCGACCTGAGCATCCCGCGAATCGACCGGTACCCCGGAGAGCCGGGCAAATTCCAGGGGATGCGGCGTGAGAATTCGGGGGCCAGCATGAACACAGAGCTCCTGCGGAAATTCCGCCAGCGCACTGAGCGCATCGGCATCCACTATTAGAGGACGTTTCGCGGTTTCATAGATCCAGCGCACGACTTTCGTTTTTTCCGGCGAGCGACCCAGCCCTGGCCCCACCGCAATGCCTGTGGCCCAATCCAATCGCTTTTCCAATTCCCCTTGGGTTGTCCTCGCCTCCAAGTCGCCATTGAGAGGATCGCACAAGAGGGGCGTAACCATGTACGAGGGTTCAAAAGCGGCAATCATGTCTGCCGTATCGTCTGGGGCCGCAATCCGTACCAGCCCCGCCCCGCTTCGGAGACACGCCATCCCGGCCAGCGCGATCGCCCCCGCCATTCCGCGGCTGCCGCCGATGAGGAGGGCACGACCGTAGTCCCCTTTGTGGGAATCGGGTAAGCGCGGGGGGAGGATGGGGAGGGAGAGCACTTTCCAAACTCTAGATTTGGGATTTGGGATTTGGGATTTGGGATTTCTTTCCTATTGCAATCAGCCCCGCCACATAGCCTCCCTTAAAGCCGGCGTCGATGTTCACTACGGTGACATTCGCCGCGCAGCTATTGAGCATACCCAGCAGCGCGGCAATGCCGCCAAGGTTGGCACCGTAGCCGACGCTGGTGGGGACGGCGATGACGGGGCAGTCCACGTGACCACCCAGAACGCTGGCGAGAGCCGCTTCCATGCCGGCGACGACGACGACCGCATCGCTGCCGCGGATTTCGTCCAGCCTGGCCAGTAAACGCTGCGGACCGGCAACGCCAACGTCGGCAATCAAACTGGCGGAAACACCCATCCAGTCGAGCGTTTCTCGCGCTTCTTCTGCTACGGGAACATCCGTAGTGCCTGCCGTGACAACCGCGACTTTGCCAACCAATGCCGGTTCTTCGCCGTCGATGGCAAGACGCAAAGTCCGACCTACTTCGTTGTACACCGCGGCCGGAAAAAGGGAGCGGAGTTCCTGTCCCTTTTCCGGGCTGACGCGGGTGACGAGGACGCGAACCTTTTCTTCACGCATTCGCTCCATGATTTTCGCGAGCGTAGCAACGGTTTTCCCTTCGCCAAAAATGACCTCCGGAAAGCCGCAACGGCGGCGGCGGTCGAGATCGAGGGTGACCTCGCCAAGTTCCGCCGTCGAAGCGGTGGAAACCGGAGTTTCTCCGGGTTGATTGGCTAATGCCTGAAATTCGCCGCTTGTCATGCCACCGGAGAGGAGACCGCCGGCCAATTTTGAAATAATGTTGGAGTCCATGACCCCATCCTAACGCCGCCTTGCCAGACCGACTAGCGCGGAGGAAAATGGTCGCCACATTCACCACTCACCACTCACCACGCACTCCCTATGCCATCCTGTGTCCTTGCGTATTCCGGCGGCCTCGATACTTCTGTCATTCTGGGCTGGTTGCAGGACGAGGGCTATGAATGCCACGCCGTCTATGTGGACCTTGGCCAGCCGTGCGAGGATCGCCAGGCCATTTTGAACAAAGCCAAAAACGGCGGTGCCAAGAGTGCCCGAATCGTGGATGCCCAGGAAGAGTTGTGCCGCGACTTTGCCTTTCCGGTGCTGCAGTGGCAGGCCAAGTACGAGGAGGTCTATCTGCTCGGCACTTCCATTGCCCGGCCGCTAATTTCCAAGGTCTGCCTGCAAGTGGCCCGCGAAGTCGGTGCCAACGCCTATGCCCACGGGGCGACAGGCAAGGGAAACGATCAATGCCGCTTTCAGTTGGCTGCCGAAGCACTGGACCCCGGGATTAAGGTCATTGCCCCCTGGCGGATGGAAAAGTTTCGCAATACGTTTCCGGGACGAACCGAACTCATCGCCTACTGCAATGCCAAGAATATTCCGGTAAAGGCGTCGGTCTCCACGCCCTACAGTAGCGACGAAAACTGTCTACATATCAGTTACGAAGCGGGGAAGCTGGAAGACCTGAAAGTCAACGGCGTGGAGACTGTGGAATTCGGCATGACCGTCTCTCCGCAGAAGGCTCCGGACAAAGTGGAGCCGGTCACGATCAACTTTGACAAGGGGATTCCCGTCGCAGTGAACGGCAAGAATCTCGGCGCTCTCGACATCGTGAAGACCCTCAACACCATTGGCGGCCGAAATGGCATCGGCCAGATCGATGTCGTCGAAAACCGGTTTGTCGGCATGAAGAGCCGCGGTGTCTATGAAGCGCCGGGCATGACGATTCTTTACACCGCTCATCGAGTGATTGAGCAACTCACGATGGATCGCGACCTAATGCACCTCCGTGACCAACTTGCGCCTGTCGTCGCCGAAATGGTTTACTACGGCTTCTGGTATCACGCCAAGTTCGATGCTCTGCTCGCCTTTATCAAAGACGCTCAGAAAACTGTCACCGGCGAAGTGACCCTCAACCTCTATAAAGGCAACCTGCAAGTCGCCAGCCGAACCAGTCCCAACAGCCTCTACGACGAGGGCATCGCCACGATGGAAGGAGGGGGCTCTTACAATCAAACCGACGCCGAAGGCTTCCTCCGCATTCAGGGCCTTCCCGGCCGCGTGCAGAGCCGCGTCACCCCGCGGAAGTATTAAACGTCAGAGTATTTGAGGATCGCCTTCGTGGAGTTGACGGCCATTTTGTTGACGAATCTGGGGGCATTGGCCTTGCTCTTGTTCGTCGTCTGGCTGTTCAGTTTGAAACTCTGCGATGTGAGCATCGTCGATGTCTTTTGGGGGATTGGCTTTGTCGTTGTCGCCCTGATTTCCGTGACATGCGGCAAGTCTCCGTCGCAACGAGCTTGGCTCATCGCGGTTCTGGTCGTTGTTTGGGGCCTAAGATTGGCGGCTTACTTGGGTTGGCGGAAGTGGGGCCAACCGGAAGATCATCGCTACCGGACTCTGCGTGAAAGCTATGGCCACAACTTCTGGATTCTCAGCCTGTTTCTCGTCTTTGGATTACAGGCGGTCTTGATTTGGATTATCTCCTGGCCGCTGCAGATCGCACCCTTGGGAAGCGGTGAATGGAACGGGTGGGACGCAGCCGGATCCCTGCTGTGGTTCGTGGGATTTTACTTTGAAGCGGTGGGGGATTTGCAAATGGCCCGCTTCAAAGCCGATCCGAAGAATCAAGGGAAAGTGTGTTCCCTGGGACTTTGGCGATACACTCGGCACCCGAACTACTTCGGCGATTTCCTGGTCTGGTGGGGACTGACATTGCTGGCCTTCGCCGGAGGCGCACCGTGGTGGATCATCGCCAGCCCGCTCACTATTTCGTTCCTGTTGCTTCGTGTTTCCGGTGTTTCCCTCTTGGAAAAATCCATGAAGCACCGTGCTCCTGGCTATGAAGACTATATGCGGCGGACGAGTTCTTTCTTTCCCTGGCCGCCCAAGAGATCCTGACGCCTTGAGGGCGGACGAACCGTCACGGTTACTTTCGTTGCGACGGCTTCCTGATTCCGCCGCGTTTCTTCGTCGCGGGAAGAATTGATTTGGAGAACGCTTCCAGATGCTGCAAGTTATCGCAGAAGGCCGCGTACTGCATTTGCCGCCGGAGAGGTTCGTTCAGGGCTCGCCCTCCCACGACCACCGGGCATTTGTCTTGCACCGCCGCATAAAAGCAGGCGTACTCTTTCGCGAACTGAGACTCGTCGTCGATGTGGGAGACGCTGAGCCAGAACAGGCTCGGCTTCAAGTCGTTGATCGCACTGACCAGAGTCTCAAACGGCAAACGGGCACCCAGCGAAGTCGCTTTCCAGCCCTGTTTTCGCAGCACAAGTTCGATCATGGCCGTCGGCAGCGAGTAGGGATCGCATGCGGGTGTTCCCCCGACCGCGTGGGGTGAACCATCCGGCGGAGCATCGATCATGCGGCGAAACTCATGGAGTACCCGCATGCAGACTTCGACCGCTCGACGCTCATAGAATACTTCCAAATCGCCGCAATCATAGGTTTCACCGATGCGGTGGAAGGCGTCCGCCACCACTTCATCGAGCAATCTGGCCAGTGACACTCCCGCCAGGTAGGCGTCCAGGAGCAATTGACGACAGGCGGTATCGTTACCTTCAATCAGGGCCTGATAAAGATTCTCCCGAATTGCCGCCAGAGTTCTTTCCCCCGCTCCCGTCCTTGCCGGAGTTCCAGCCAACTCCGGATGTGCCAGGGGTCGGCCGCTTTGCTGCGCGAAGCGGATGAGGGCATCCAGCGTCAGCCGGCGATGTCCGCCGCTCGTCTTGATGGTGGAAATCAGCCCTCGATCGCACCAGCGCTTGAGCGATGACTCGCTGCTCCCCAGGACGCGGGCGGCTTCTTTCGGCGAGAGAGTTTCCATAATCGCAGTGAGTGAGACGTTTTGGACGTTTAATTATATCAGACATTTTACTTTCGGCGAGATGCGAATCGTCAGATTTGAGAAAAATATCGGTTTTTTACGTTGTATCGTTTGCAATTCCGCGGGATATTCATTAAGCTAAGTGAACGAATTGAACGATTTATAGACTCCCCCAGGAGCCGATAGCTATGCGTATTGCCATTGTTGGCGCTGGAATTTCCGGCCTCGTCGCTGCGCTTCGCCTGCAAGAAAAGCACCAAGTTGTAGTTTTCGAGGCGGGCAACTATGTCGGAGGACATACCCACACTCATCAGGTCCTGCTCGATGGTCAGAGGAGAGCCGTGGATAGCGGCTTTATCGTGTTCAACACCCGCACCTATCCTCGTTTTTGTGAGTTGCTGGATGAACTCGGAGTGGCTTCGCAACCGACCGACATGAGTTTGAGCGTGCGGTGTGACCGCACCGGCCTTGAATATGCGGGTACTGGGCTTGGTGGACTGTTTGCCCAACCACGGAATCTCGTGAGCCCGCGATTCTATCGACTACTTGCCGATTGGTACCGTTTCAATCGGCAGGCACGGCAGCTGCTCGCAAGCCAGGGCGCACTCGATGAGCGAATGACCGTTGGCGATTTCTTCGCAAAGAACCCCTACTCTGACGCGTTCCGCGAATGTTATTTCCTGCCATTAGGTTCTGCCGTCTGGTCCAGTCCTCGTAGTGCCTTTGAGCAGTTTCCGATTCGATTCGTGATGGAATTCTACAAAAACCATGGGATGCTGGCTCTGCCTGGCCAGGTCCCCTGGCGCGTCATCCAGGGAGGCTCACGGCAATATGTGGAGGCCATCCTGCAAAGGTTGCGGAGACCGGTGCGGCTGAACTCACCTGTGAGTGCTGTCCGTCGTCAGCAAGACCGGCTCAAGGTGCAAGTCGCGGGGCACCCAACCGAGGAATTTGACCACGTGGTTTTCGCCTGCCACAGTGATCAGGCGCTCCGCATGCTGGGCCCATCCGCGACTGCGGTGGAGCGAGAGATACTTTTGCAGTTTCCCTACCAGCGGAATTCCGCACTTCTTCACACCGACGAATCGGTCATGCCACGCTCGCGGAGAGCGTGGGCTAGCTGGAACTATCATCTGCCGGCGGATAACACCGATGCGGCCTCTGTGACCTATGACATGACGCGACTGCAAAGGCTGGGAACCAAGCAGCGTGTGTTCGTCACGTTGAACGCCGATGACCGAATCAACCCCGATCGCATACTGCAGCGCATGGTCTATCACCACCCGGTGTTCCGTGCCGGCAGAGCCGCGATGCAGCGGAGACACGGGGAACTGCTCAATCATCTCGGGGCGTCGTTCTGCGGTGCATATTGGGGAAATGGCTTTCACGAGGATGGGGTGGTGAGTGCGCTGGCTGTTTGCCTGTCACTGCTCGCGCCAAAACTGAACCGTATTCCGGCTTTGGCCCCACACACGATCCCTTGCTGACAGGACTCCCCATGAATAGCTGCTTCTACGAGGGATCGGTTTGGCATCGGCGGCGAGAGCCGTTTTTGCACAGCTTCCGCTATGACGTTTCCTTCCTCTACATCGATCTCGATGAAATCCATCAAGCTTTTCGTAACCGTTGGCTATGGTCCGCCACCCGCCCGTCACTCGCGTGGTTTCGCCGCCAAGACTATCTCGGACCGGCTGAGCAGCCGCTTCAGGAGTCCGTTCGCGATGTGCTTGCCAGTCACGGACTGGGGGAAGTGCATGGCCCCATTCGACTGCTGACGCATCCTCGGTATTTCGGTTTTGTGATGAACCCGGTCTCGTTTTACTTCTGTTACCAAGAGGACGGCAAATCATTGGCGGCCGTGATTGCCGACGTCACCAATACTCCTTGGGGTGAACGGCACAGCTACGTGATTCGCGCCGCGGATTCACAATCTCATGGGATTTTTTCGCGGTCCTTGGAGAAAGTGTTTCACGTTTCGCCGTTCCTGCCGATGGACATGACGTACCAATGGCAACTTTCGGTGCCAGGACAGCAGCTAAAAGTTCGTATCGAATCCAGCAAGGAGCATCGCTCCCTGTTTTCGGCCACGATGAGCCTCACGCGGCGCAGCTGGACAACCGCCAATCTTCGTCGAGCCTTATGGCGATTTCCCTTCATGACCCATCAGGTTGCCGCGGCCATTTACTGGCAAGCCCTGCAACTCTGGTGGAAAGGCGCCAGATACTACCCCCATCCCATAACTCCCAGCCGCATTTCACTTACTCAGGAAACAACCACGCCATGACAACTATCCCCCAAACCAGCCCGCCAGGTTTTTTCGCCGGGCAACTGTTTCGCAGTCTCCGCCCCTTGCAGCAGGATCAGATTCGCGTGGTGGATGGCGGTTATACGCGTTCCTTTGGCAACAGTGTTGGCAAATTGTCAGCCACGGTAGTTGTACACAACCCCCGCTTTTACCGCCGCACGTTGTTGGGAGGCGGTTTGGGCGCCGCCGAATCGTACATGGATGGCGACTGGACCTGCGACGATTTGACGACGCTTGTCCGCATTTTCATCCGCAACCGCCATGTCATGGAAAGGATGAATTCACCGCGAACATGGCTCTCCAAGACCTGGGCTCAGCTCAAACATCTCCTCCGCAGGAATACTCGCGGCGGGGCGCGCCAGAACATTCATGAACACTATGACCTGGGAAACGATTTCTTTCGTCTGTTCTTGGACGATTCCATGGCCTATTCCTGCGGCATTTTTGAGCAACCTGATTCTTCGCTGGAAGCAGCCTCCCTCAGCAAGATGCAGCGCATCTGCCTCAAACTCAATCTAAGCTCGGAGGATCACCTGGTTGAAGTTGGAGGGGGATGGGGTGGTCTTGCGATGCACGCGGCCGGTCAATTCGGCTGCCGCGTTTCTACGACGACCATTTCTCACGAACAGTATCAGCACGTGAATCATCGCGTGGAAGATGCCGGCTTAGCGAGCCGCATCGAAGTGCTGGAACAAGACTACCGTGATCTGGAGGGGAAGTTCGACAAGCTCGTTTCCGTGGAAATGATCGAGGCGGTAGGCCATGAGTACTTCGACGTATTCTTTCGCAAATCCAGTTCTCTGCTTCGCCCGGATGGAATGATGCTGGTGCAGGGGATCGTTATCAAGGATCAATTCTTCGCCGCACACCGGCATTCGGCGGACTTTATTCGACAGCACATTTTCCCGGGGGGCTGCCTCCCTTCCGTCACCGCGCTGTGTGACTCGATGACCCGCGCTTCCGACCTCCGGCTGATTCATTTGGAAGAGATTTCCGATCATTACGCACAAACGCTTCGTCACTGGCGTCAACGATTCTGGGACCGAATCGAAGAAGTCCGGGAATTGGGCTATAGCGAACATTTCATTCGCAAGTGGGAATATTACCTGCGCTACTGTGAAGCCGCCTTCGAAGAACGGCAGGTTAACGTGGTGCAAATGCTGCTGGCCAAGCCCCAATGCCGTTTTGATCCGCTGTCGGTGCAGCTTCCCGTCGTGGAGCCGCACCACCAAACAGCGACTGTTCCTGCCCTTGTTCTCAACCCATGAGGAATACCCCATGCTCCCTTGGAAATTGTTTGCCATCTTGGTTCCCGTGGTCTTTGTGCTCGATCTCATTTGGCTGGCGGGCGTGATGAAAGGGTTTTACCACGCGGAAATCGGCGATCTGGCCCACAAGGTCAACGGAGTCTTTGTTCCGCGGTGGTCCGCGGGCATCTTCGTTTATGTGCTGATTCCCGCGGGAATAGTGCTTTTTGTCCGGCCAGCCCTCGGCAAAGATCCTGGATTGTGGCAAGCGCTCGCCTGGGGCGCGTTGTTCGGGCTGGTGCTCTACGGCGTTTATGACCTGACCAATCGGACCATTCTGGAAAAATGGTCCTGGCGGCTGACGCTGGCCGACATTGCCTGGGGCTGCTCTTTGTGCGGAGTGACCGCTGGCATCATGCAGCAGGCGGAACGGCTGCTAACTCGCTAAGACATCCTCTCGTTGCAGGTTTGCTTTCTCTCCCCAGCGTCCTACGTATCTATACCGGGGAGTTCCGCCAGTGCGCACCTGCGCCGCTCGTCCGGATTTTGACGGATGTAGCAGCCATGCCCACGGTACAACTCGTACTTGAATACGCCCAGCAAACCCAAGTCGCCCTGCGCCGACACTGGCGTCTATCGCTCGGGTTCTTTGTGGCCGTATTACTGCTGACCGCGGCGAGCACGTTTCTGCTGCCGAGGGCCTATTACTCGGATGCCCGGCTATTTGTGCGCTTTGGCCGCACGGCAGTGATGGACCCCACGGCGACGGCCACCTCCGGCCAAGTGGTTTCGCTCTACGACACACGGGAAAGCGAACTCAATTCCTTGCTGGAAGTGCTCCGCAGCCGGTCTCTGCTCGAGCGAGTCGTGGAAACAATCGGCGCGGACAATATCCTCAAGGGTCGAATTCCGGAGAGTGCCTCACCGATCTCGCCGGTTGCCGTCGTTCCCAAGGAAAAGTCCCACGAACCACGTCACCAGCAGGCGCTCGCCAAGCTGGAAAAATCGGTCTCCATCGCGGTCCCTCGCAAAACCAGCACGATTATCATCGGCTGCAAAGCCGAACATCCCGAACTCGCTCAACAAGTGGTCGCCACGCTCGTTTCGATCTACATGGTGGAACACCTGCGGGTCCACCATACGGCTGGCTCGTATGAGTTTTTTCAGGAGCAAACTCAGCTCTTGGAACAACGCTGGAAAGCTGCCGCCAATCGCCTGCGCGAGGCCAAGAATCAATGGAACATCGTCACCATCGATGGGAAGCGAAAGCTGCTCGAAGGTCAAATCAGCGACATTGAAGGAAAGTTACTGGCAACGTCCGGCGATCTGGCGACTGCCGAGGCGAAAATCGAATCCCTTGCCGGTGTCGTGGGAAGCCTACCCGAACAAATCCCGACGCTTTCCGTGGACACTCCCAGCCAGGCTGTAGACGGCATGCGGCAGGAGCTTTACAAGGTCGAATCACGCGAGCAGGAACTGGCCACCAAGTTCTCCGACAAACATCCGCAGGTTCTCGCGATTCGGAGCACCATTTCGGAACTCAAGAGAATTCTTGCGGATCAGGAGCAGGTCCGGAGTTCGGAGACCAAAGGAGTCAACCCGTCGCGGCAGAGCCTGGAACTGGCTCTGTTGAATGAACAGTCCAGTGCCGACTCGCTCCGCGGTCGCACCGCTCGTCTGAAGGAACAGCGAACGCAGTTGGCGACCCAGCTCAAGGAACTTAACTCCCGCGACATGCAACTCGGGGAATTGCAGCGAAACGTGGACCTGGCCGAGACTCGATACCGGGCCTATGCCGAAAAGCTGGAGCAGGCCCGCATTAACGATCAGCTCGACAAAGAGCGCATTTCCAATATCTCCGTAGTGCAGCCCGCCAGTTTTGTCGCCAAACCGAGCGGACCGCGAAAAATCTATGTCCTTGGCCTTGGCTTCGCGCTGGCGCTTTTCGGTTCGGTCGGCATTGCGCTTCTGGCCGCCATGCTCGACCCAGCACTAAAACGACTGGCGGACATCGAAGACATTCTGCGACTTCCGGTGCTGGGGACAGTGCGCGTGGGGGTGGCGTGAGGACAATGAACATCTCTTTGCCGGAATCTGAGTGCACAGTACCTGGTACTCACGCCTCAGTGCTCCAAGCCATTCCACAGCCGGGCAAGATCACACCTGTCTCACGTCGCTCAGCCCGAGTTCCGGGATCCAGAGAACGGCTGATCCTGCGCGGCGCGACCATCCTTCAAAGCCTCTTCGGCTGCCGTGGGAGAGATCGGTTTGGCATCCTGATGTATCACCGTGTGACGGAATGCATTCCTGGCTTTCCCGAGCCGACCTGGAATGTCACGCCGCAGCGCTTTGCCGAACAATTAGGGGGCTTGCTCTCGCGTGGATTTGAAGTTTGGCCACTGCGCAGAGTGCTGGAGTTTCATCAGGCGAACAAGCCGATTCCTCGCCGCGCCTTGGTCGTTACCTTCGATGACGGTTACGAATGCGTCCACAGCCGAGCCTTTCCCATCCTGCGAGAACTGGATATCCCGGCGACGGTCTTTCTCTCGTCAGCGTACTTGGACTCCGCGGAACCATTTCCGTGCGACGACTGGCTGGCTGCCGGCGATCCGAACGTCCCTCGCGATTCCTGGCGGCCGCTCACCACCGACCAGTGCCGCGAAATGCAAGCCACCGGTCTCATCGAACTTGCCGCCCATACGCATACCCATGACGATTATCGCGGGCGGCTGGACGACCTGTCGATCGACTTGCAACAAAACTCCCAAGAGCTAGGAAATCGCTTTGGAGTTTCGCAGCCCACGTTTGCCTTTCCTTTCGGTGTGGTAAGAGATGGCTTTGCGGGAGGGATCATGTCGGAAGTCGCACGGGAAGCCGGCTTCAGGTGCGCGCTATCCACCGACCCGGAACTCGTCCGCCACAATCAAGATCCGTTCTCATGGGGCCGTTTTCCCGCCGAACAACATGACACCGCAGCCACTCTCGCGGCAAAACTCGGCGGTTGGACCTGCGCGTTGCGAGGCCTAAAACATGCCCTGCGGGGCTGCTTCGGGAAATAGCGCTTCCATAACTATCTTGCCATGACCCTATTCTCCGCCTGTCGAACCGCAATTGCCTCCGCAGGCGGGTATGCGCGAAATCTGGCGGGGGGCTCGCTCATGAGGAGCGGTAGCCTGGCCATTGCCGATCAGGCGGTGGTGAGTGGGACCAATTTTGCTACCAGCATCCTGCTCGGCTGGAGCGGGAAAACCGAACTGGGTATCTATTATCTGGCCCTTTCGCTGCTGGTCTTTTTTCGGGGCATTCAGGAGCAACTCGTCACGGCTCCCTACATGGTTTACGCCCACCGACGAAGCGGCACCGCAACCGAAATTTACGCGGGAAGCTCGCTACTGCACCATCTGGCTCTCGCGGTCCTATCCAGTTTGGTGGTTGGCGGGCTGCTTCTCGCCGGCATGGGCCCGTTGCAAATGAAGTCCGTATGGATCTTGCTGTTGGGCATTGCCCCACTCTACTTATTGCGCGATTTCGCGAGGCAGATGCTGTTCGCGCAGCTCAATCTCAGAATGGCGTTTGCTCTCGACGTCCTGGTGGCGGTTTTGCAACTCGGCCTGATGTTCCCCCTGGCCCTGCGAGGAATGCTGAGCGTTGAACTCGCGTGGCTCTCCGTCGCTTTCGCTTCGGGGGCAGCCGCCCTCTTTTGGGCAGTTTTCAAGTCGGAATCCTTTCACGGCAACCTCGCCGCCGCCCGAATTCATGCTCGTGAGAACTGGTCGTTCGCCCGCTGGGCTCTCCTGACGCAAGTCATCGGCAGCAGCACCCCCTATTTGATGCCCTGGATTGTCGCCGGAATTCACGGGGCCAAGGAAACCGGCTCGCTCGGTGCCTGCACAACCATCGTCGGCCTATCGAATATGTTCCTCATCGGCGTGGGCAATCTCCTCAGCCCGCGTGCCGCCCAGGCCTTCGCCCAAGGCGGCATTCCCGCGCTGCAGCAAGTACTGTGGCAACGTGGAACTCTCTGCGTGTCGGCATTGGGGCTGGCTTCGCTGTTGGCCTTTGCCATTGGCGGGCCCGTTGCGGGCCTGGTCTATGGCCCTGAGTTTGCCGACTGTGGGATAATTATGGGGCTCCTCTCGCTCGCTGCTCTGGCGAATAGCCTGGGCATGACGGCGGGAAATGGGCTCTGCTCCATGGACCGGCCGGGTGCCAATCTGTGGGCCGATGTGGGAACGTTTCTTATCTCCCTGGCTGCCATGTTCATCCTTATCCCGACGCTAGGAACCCTGGGCGCCGCTTTGGCCACACTCGTTACGATGACGACAGACGCGGCCATGCGTTGGTTCATCCTGCTCCGAACGATGCGGAACCATTCCGTCGGGAGGCCCGCATGAGCGCATCGACAACCGTTGTAGGATGGGACTCCAGTCCCGTCCTGCATAGCTCGGACGGGACTGGAGTCCCATCCTACGAGAACACCCGTTGGCACTTCTGGCTTACCGCGGGGCTTTTGGGCTTCCTGTTCTTCATGACCAACCACGACATCTTCGTCTCGCGATTGCCTGACTATGCGCATTACGACGACTCGGTCATTGGCGTCGCAGTGGGGACGAACTTCATCCGCCGCATTACGTTCTTCATGTTGGCGGGATTGGGAATCTGGTTCACCTCCATCTCCACAAGAAAAAGCTGGAACATCAATCCTTGGGTCGCCCTACCAATACTCGGCTATGTGGCCTGGTGCTGTGCCAGTGTGCTGTGGTCGGTGGAGCCCGGCATGGGATTCAAGCGAGTCATTACGCTGGCATGCTTCTATCTCTGCGCCCTGGGTATCGGGCGACGATTCGAAATTCGGGACATTTGCTGGCTGATGTTCGTCATCATTGCCGGTTACTTCGTCCTTGGCTTGGGGCTAGAACTGGCACTCGGAACCTTTCGCCCCTGGCAATCGAGCCACCGCTTCGCCGGCACACTCCATCCCAACAGCCAGGCGGCTCATCTTTCCATGATGTGCCTGGCGGCCTTCGCGCTCGTCCCGAGCGAAACGAAAAGCAAGAAGTGGCTGTATGCGGCCGTTGTAATCGGCGTTGTCTTTGTTGCACTGACCCGTTCACGCACTAACCTGGCAGGGGCGATCTTGGCCCTTACCGCCATTTGGGCACTCCGTAGCTCGTTCAAGTCGAAACTTATCTTCGCGTACCTTACCGTCATGGCGGGACTCCTCGCCACCATGCTTTTGATGCTCGCCGGCAAGGATCCTCTGACGCAACTCTTTGAAGGGGCCATGCTCGGCCGCGAGGACGACGTCGCTTCCCTCAGCGGCCGCGGTTTCATCTGGCCCATCTGCTGGGAATTCATTGGCCAGCGGCCGTGGCTGGGCTACGGGTATGGCTCGTTCTGGACGCCGAATCGGATCGAGCTGTTTCTGGAAGAACTGCAATTCTCGATGTTTGAGGCCCACAACGGCTACCTGGAACTGTTGCTGGCGACCGGCATCGTCGGTTGCGGATTGTATGTGGCTTCGATGTTTACCACGCTCTTCGCGTCGGCGTCCGCCGCGCTCAAAACGGGGGACCGCAGCTATGCCCTCCTGTTTGGGGTGATGGTCTTCGCATTCATTTACGCCAATAGCGAGTCCGGCATGATGGGGATCAACCTCGTCACGCTGCTGATGACTAGCCAGATGCTCAACCTGGCTCTCCGCCCCGTTGCTGCCGTACAAGGAGAACCTCGTGTCGCCATCGCCTGACATCACCGTCGTGGTCTGCACGCACAACCGGGCGGAAAGCCTGCGGCAGGCGCTCGCCAGTTTGTATGCCTTGGAAACCGGCGGCCGCTTCACGTACGAAGTGCTGGTCATCGACAACGCGTCTCCCGACCACACCGCGGCAGTCATCGCCGCCGCGGCAGCAGAGTCTCAAACTCCGCTCCGCGGCGTTCATGAGCCGCAAAAAGGGATCGTCGCCGCTCGCAACCGCGGAGTCCTGGAAGCCGCCGGCAAATGGATCGCCTTCTTTGACGACGACCAACTCGCGGACCGTCGCTGGCTGCTGGAACTCCATTCCGCGGCACAGGAACGTCAGGTTCGCAGCGTCGGTGGCGCGGTGCATCTGCAGCTACCCAGTGGATGTGACAGGCAACTCGCTCCCTTGGTTCGCACGCTCCTTGGCGAATCCCGCTGGTCGGAAGTGGCCACTCCGTACACTCGTTCCACCAGTCCCGGTGCCGGCAACTGGCTGATGGAGCGTAGCCTCGCCTTGGAAGTCGGAATGTTCCAGGCAGCCAATCAAGGGCGAAACGAGGACAGCGACCTGTACCGCCGCATCTGCCTGGCGGGAGCAACCTCCTGGTTCGTACCAGCGGCCATCGTCCATCACATCATCACGCCGGACCGTCTTGAACCTTCCTACCTCTTGCGACTAGCGCGGATTGTGGGGCAGTTCGTCGCCGAGCGGGAACTCTCGCTCGATGGCCACGCGAAGCTCTTGTTACTCTGGATACTCAAGAGTCTGCGGGCGGGCCTGGTGTACTATCCTCGTTGGCTTTTAGGCTGGATGTTGGGTTGGAAGGAAGAGACGCTGAACCTGCGTTGCCTGTTGGAGATTCAACGGGCGTATTTGCGCCAGGGATGGACGCTGCTCACCAGCCGAGAGACAGCGGCTGAAAAACAAAGTGCTGAGAATCGAGTTCCAGCACGCATTTCCCAGCAGCCAGTTTGTAGTAACCGGCTTTAGCCGGTTAAAACCCGCTGAAGCGGGTTGCTACGAACTTACTTCTTCGGCCGCGGCACCTTACTCCCCAGCGCCGAATTTCCCTTTCGCTTCTTCCGTTTGTTCCCCTGCGGCTGATAGCGATCAACGGCGACTTCGTTCGTCTTCTTGCCGACCTGATCCCGGTACTGCGTGATGCGATCACGAAGTGCGGCGGCTCGTTCGAATTCCATTTTCTCGGCGGCTTCGAACATCTCTTTTTCGAGCTCGGCCAGGAACTCCTCGGTGATGTACTCGGCCTCGTCGGTCCGGCCGACGGCGGCGTTGGCTTCGCGATGGGCACCGATGGCGGCTTCGATGCCGGAGCGAATGTTCTTCTTGATGGTCTCCGGAGTGATGCCGTGCTCGGCGTTGTACTTCTCTTGAATCGCGCGGCGGCGGCTCGTTTCGTCCATCGCCAGTTGCATCGACTTGGTGATCTTGTCCGCGTAGAGAATGACCTTGGCGTTCACGTTGCGGGCCGCTCGGCCAATGGTTTGAATCAGCGACGTCTCGCTCCGCAAAAAGCCTTCCTTGTCAGCATCCAGAATGGCGACGAGCGAAACCTCCGGAAGATCGAGTCCTTCTCGAAGCAAGTTCACACCGACCAGACAGTCAAAATTCCCCAGCCGCAAATCCCGCAGCAACTCCACGCGCTCGAAAGCATCCAGTTCGCTATGCAGCCACTTGCAAAGGACGTTTTGTTCACAGAGCCAGGCGGACAAATCTTCCGCCAGGCGTTTGGTTAGGGCGGTGACGAGAACTCGCTCTCCGGCGGCAGTCCGTTCGCGCACTTGTTCGAGCAGGTGCTGCACCTGGTTGCGGGCGGCTTGCAATTCAATGACCGGATCGAGCAGTCCAGTCGGACGAATGATCTGCTCCACCACTTCGCCGTTCGTCTTGCCAAATTCATAATCGCTCGGCGTGGCCGAAACGAAGATCACCTGCTTGGGCTTCTCTTCCCATTCTTCAAACTTCAGCGGCCGGTTATCGAGCGCACTCGGCAGCCGAAAGCCGTGCTCGACGAGGGTCATTTTGCGGGCTCGGTCGCCGTTGAACATCGCCCGGATTTGCGGAATGGTGACGTGCGATTCGTCCACCACCAACAGAAAATCTTTGGGGAAGAAGTCGTAAAGCGTGTCCGGCGTGCTTCCCGCCGGCCTGCCGGAAAGGGGCCGGCTGTAGTTTTCGATGCCGGGGCAATGGCCGACCTCTTGCAGCATCTCGATGTCAAACCGCGTCCGGGCATTCAGCCGCTGGGCCTCCAGCAGCTTTCCCGTTTCCCGCATGATCTGCAGCCGCTCTTCCAGCTCTTGCTTGATCGTCTCGATGGCCGCCGCGATCCGCTCCTCCGGCATCACGAAGTGCTTCGCCGGGTAGATGAAAAACTGGTCCTGCTTGACCAGCGTCTCGCCACTGATGGGGTTGATGATGGAAAGCTGCTCGACGGTGTCCCCCCACAACTCGATGCGGAAGGCGTATTCCTCGTAGCTCGGCCAGACCTCCACGCAGTCGCCGCGGACCCGAAACTTGCTCCGCTCAAAGCTCACATCATTTCGCTCGTATTGAATATCGACCAGCTTCATCAGCATGTCGTCCCGGTCGATGGTCTCCCCCTTCCGCACCGGCACCATCATCGCCTTGTAATCCTTCGGCGACCCCAAGCCGTAAATGCACGACACGCTGGCAATGATAATCACATCCTGTCGGCTGACGAGCGAGCTGGTGGCCGCCAGCCGCAGCCGGTCGATTTCCTCGTTAATCGACGAGTCCTTCTCGATGTAAATATCGCGGGCCGGAATGTACGCCTCCGGCTGGTAATAGTCGTAATAGCTGACGAAGTAGTGGACTGCGTTATTGGGAAAGAACTCCTTGAATTCCGAGTACAGCTGAGCCGCCAGCGTCTTGTTGTGCGAAATGACCAGCGTCGGCTTATCGAACTGAGCGATGACGTTGGCGATGGTGTAAGTCTTCCCCGTTCCCGTCGCCCCCAAGAGACACTGCCACGGCTTCCCCGCGCGCACCCCCTCCGCCAGCGCCTTAATGGCCTCGGGCTGGTCGCCGGCAGGCGGAAACGGCTGGTGGAGAGAAAAGGTCATGGGAATCTGCAAGTTGGTAATTAAAGGCCCACACTAACCCGAAGCGCAAGCGAGGGAAGGGAATCAACACTAACCCGAAGCGCAAGCGAGGGAATTGGGGCTGAACGAATCTGCCATTCTACGCAAAGCGAGACGCTCTGAATCGCCGGATATAACTGTTTTTTGAGCCTCAAAACTGGGGGTAACTTGTTTCTAGGAAAGGACTTTTGGAAAAATCGCCTCAAAACTCCATAAGCGATTCCATCCAACTTCTGATTCATGGATTCAGGGCCATTTTTTCGCGGACTTACGACGACGCGAATCAAAACAACTCCTTGTCTTTTAACACGTTGCGCTGATTCACATCGTCGTAAGTCTAATTCATGCACCTGTTTCTGATTCATGTTTGTAGTCCGCTCACTCCGTGAACGGACATGCCAGTACACGGAGTGTGCTGGCAACCTTTGTGACGTGACTTTTGTTGAGAAACCCCCCTGGTTATTCAACAGCCCCCCCGGCCCGCGGGTAGCAAAAAGTGTTGAATAACCCCCCGAGTGTTTCAACGCCCTCTCGTTCCTACCACTAACCCGAAGCGCCAGCGAGGGAGGGCACTCCACGTTTCTCCCTCGCTGGCGCTTCGAGTTAGTGGTCCTCGGCGACATTCGTTCTCGCAATATCATCGCATTTCTCCTAATCCTTGCCGCACGAACACTTTCTGCCTATTGTGAACAATAATACACATGTCCAGTTGGCACCGTCAAGCCCTCGGCTGCCAGAATTCTGGAAATAATGCCGGGTCCCTAAACTGATTGACCCCTGACAATTCGGCAATTATGCTGATTCGCGATTCGCCACTTCCGTCCACTCTCCTCCCTTTTTAGCGAGCTCAAAGAATGGGCCCCATCCTCGCTGTCGTTGCCGCGGTTGTTGCTATCCCCTTGGTGCTGTTCGTCGGCTACAAGTGCTTCCATGAATACGACGTAGGCTCGGCAATCATGCTGAACATCTACGTGATGCGGTTCCTCTCGTTTCGGGGCTGGATCCGGTGGTTCATGGAGGATTCCGACGAAACCGACCTGGAATGGGGAGACATCGGCCGCGTGGTTGTGTTCTGGGCCGTGACCGCGGCCGCCGTGGGTGTGTGTATCGGTGTAGCTCAGATCCCGTAAGATGAGTTTATGAAGTTCTCGCTCGCCATTCTTTTGGCTGCCTTGCTGGGTCTCGTGCTTATGGCACTGGCCGGCGAGAGCCTGGCGGGAATGCCCGCATTACTACCCAACGGCTGGACCAAGGAGAGCGGACCCGATGGGAACGGCTCGCCTTCGCCGCTGGGACCATATTTGCAGGGGATTTCCTTTTTCGTTGCGGGGCTGCTCTTGTCGGCTTGGGCGGTGAAGGGGTTGTGGGGAGTGCTGAGGAAGGATCTGGCCTGGCTTCCACCGGTTGGTTACGGGCGGGCTTTGAGCCTGGTGGTCTTGTGGGGATTGCTGTTCGTGGTCGTGCTGACCATGATTTCCGGCGCGCGGGAACTGATGACGCCGGGCGCCTGGAAGAAGCAAGGCTGGACGTACAAATTGGATCAGCCCGCACCCTCCGGTTCCATTTCGCAAACCAATTTGGAAGAGCGCCGTCAGGCACTGCAAAAACTGCGGCTCGCGCTGTTGCAATACGCAGCCGCCCACGAAGGCAAGTTTCCGCCCGCCGATGACTCGGCACTCGAACCGGAAGTCTGGAACATCCCCGGCTGGCCCGGATTGAAGTTTTTCTACGTTGCCGGACAGAGCGGAGCCTCAACGGGACGATTGCTGGTTTATGAACCGGAACTGGACTCGGAAGAGCGGCAGGTCCTGCTCACCAACGGCATGGTCGGCACGATGAGGAATGCGGAGATTCGCGCTGCGCTGGCGGAAGGAGTCCGGCCATGAGTGTGCCTCGGAAGCCGGGCAAGGGGAGACTGCGCTGGTGGATTGCCGCGGCGATTGGGCTTGTCGCGCTCACTTGTTGGCTTGGCTCGGACATCGAGCATCTGCTGTTGGGCTGGATTTATTTTCCTCTGAGAACAGTGCCGCAGATGACCGTGGACTGGCCTTCATTAGCTGTCGGAGCCATTGGCCTGGTGTTATTTGTCGTACTCCTCCATGTCACGTTGTCGTGGTTTGCCGCGAAAGGAAGCTTCACGCTTGGTCATCAAAGCTGGTGCTGGCGTTCCAGCCTGGTAATTGCCAGCATGCTGCTGCTCATGTTTTTTGCCGGAATCTCGCTCGTCGGCGCGACCCACCAGCTCGTCTGGATGCAGACCGGCCGGCCCGCCGCTACACAGCCCGAGGCGGTACCGGGAATCATCGGCCTGGGCCGCGACAGAGCCGACCGGATGCAGGCGGAGAACAACCTCAAGCGGTTCGGCCTCAGCCTGCATACTTACCACGACACGTTCAACTCGCTGCCCCCTGGCGGAACGATCACTGAAGACGGCGAAATGCTGCACGGCTGGGGAATTTTTGCCCTCAGCGGATATTACTATCCCGATGCGATCGACTATCGCATTCCCTGGAACAAGCCTCCCAACGGCCGGATCTTCAAGTGCAACCTGCACGAATTCATAAACCCCGCCCTCCGCGGCCCCTACTTTGACGAGCAAGGGTTCGGTCTCGCTCACGTTGCGGGCAACGTGCACGTTCTGCCAATTCGCAAAATCCCGGCTGGCCGCCTGGAAGATGGGGATGGGAATGCCCGAGCCGTACTCAAAGAGACCGGCCAGGCAATGTCGTTCGCCGATATCAAAGACGGCAGTTCCCAGACGCTCCTCATTGGCACCGTGACCGAGAACTTCAAACCCTGGGGACATCCCGCCAACGTCCGCGATCCAGGCCGCGGAATCAACAAGTCCCCCGACGGCTTTGGGGGGCCGCCGAGTTGGAAAGGGGCAGCTTTCCTCTTCTGCGACGGCTCGGTCCGCCAACTCAGCGAGAAGATCGATCCCCGCGTCCTGCGGCAACTGGCAACACCCAACGGCGGCGAAGTAGATCAGGCCAGGTGAAGAGATGAAGAGATGAAGAGATGAAGAGATGAAGAGATGGAGAGATGGAGAGATGGAGAGATGGAGAGATGGAGAGAGTACGGCATCCAGATATGAAACTGGCCGGAAGGGGCTACTTAGCACCTTCCGGCCAAATGTGTTTCTTGACTACGATTCTCTCTCTTCTCCCCAACTCTCTCTTCTCCCCAACTCTCCTTCTCCCCAACTCTCCTTCTCTCCGTCTCCCATCTCCCGTCACGCCGTCTTCCTTATCTCCACGGCTCATAACTCACTCGCCGTGCGGCGGCAGGTGCGCCGGGCATGCGGCTGCCGGCACCAACTTTGATGCTATGGGGAACGTCCGCCTTGTGAATCGGCTTGCCCGGTGTCGGCTTGGGAGTAGGAGCCGGATCCCAGTTCTCGTCGAGAACGCTGCCGTGCGGTGCTCCACCGTGGTGAATGACTTGTCCGTCGATTTCGTCAAAGCCTTCATCGCCGCACGAGTCGCATCCCGCGCCGCCGCACAAATTGCAGCCCAGCCGAGGGAGGATGCGACAACTGCCGCAGTCATCGGGGCAGTAGCGTTCGCCGTGGAAGAGGCGAGCAATGCGAGCCAGGCAACTCGGTTTGCAGCAAGTGCCGCCACTGCCGGTGAAGCCGCCGCAGCCGTCGCAAGGATCGCAGCAATCGGGCGGATCGCTCACCCACTCGCCCCAATAGACATCGCTGCAACCCTGGCAGCCGGTGGCCTGACTATGAAGCCAGCCCTTGATGCCGCCGTTACAACAGCCGACCGGCTTGCAGCAGGTGCCGCATTCAGAGTCGTTGCTCTGGGCCATCCGCTGTTCATACGGCCGGCAAAACAGCGAGCCCCGCCCGCAGCCGCCAGGTCCGCACCCACCACCGCACATATCCTGGCAGCAGCAGCCACCAGCCAGAAGCGCGGAAGCACAAATCCAAATCGCCCACCGGGAAATCATCGCGAAGTCCTTTGAAGTGGCATCCGTTCAACGAAAAGCCTGCCTGAAGAAGAGACAGTGCTTCGGATTTATCGGACGTTAAACTCTGCCAAGTCAAGAAAATCGCTACAACCGGCACATTTTGCCAGATCAGGACGCCGAGGCCACATTTCCGGTCCAGGCGGGGGCGCTATTGGCGACCGGGTGGCCGATTTCCATAGCGTAGATCGGCCGTCGTTCGGGTTCACCGGCCGTTGGGGCAGAGTGCCGGGTCAGGCGAGCCGTTTCGCTCAAATCTTTGTTGCAGCGGGGGCAGATGTGCGTGCCGGCTGCGCCGGGGATACCACGGCGGTGGGCGTCGCAAAACCAGCAGTAATAGACGTTTCCGGCGAACATAGATTTCCAAAGGAAGCGGGGGAGACTTGGACTGGAAACCTCATTATCGGCAGGGGCGACATAATCGTTCATCGGAAAGCTCCTTCGTGCTGGCAAGGTGGATCTCAGCCTCCTCGCATTCCGCACAGCCGTCATGGTTTACGCAAACACTGCATTTTTCCACGACGAGCTTCCGGAAATCTTGACCCAAACTTGGTGGAAGGCTCGATAAGTCTGAAGACAATAATCCCGCCGCTCCCCCGTGTGACACCACCCAGGATTTTCTCATGAGCACGTTCACCCCCACCCTGTCGGACCGCGTCGACAACGCCCTGGTCACCAACCCGTATCTCACGGGCCGCACGCTCCGCTTTGAAACCGAAGGGGGCCGCGTCATTCTGAAAGGCCGCGTCGGCACCTGGTATCAAAAGCAGATGGCCCAGGAACTCATTCGCCGCGTCGAAGGGGTCGAACTCATCGACAACTGCCT
>CAYUJE010000010.1:0-1192 GCA_964444865.1 uncultured Pirellulaceae bacterium
GACTCCGGGGTTCGATCAGTGGATGAAGGATGTTGCCGCCATGCCTGTCGAGCAGCAGGCTCAGGCGGTCGGGAAGAAGCTACAGGACTTGAATCAGGGATTTGATGGCAAGGTCACGCCGCAGTTCGAAGGAGATGTGGTGACCGAGCTAAGCTTCCTCACCGACAACGTGACGGACATTTCACCGGTACGAGCTTTGACACAACTGCGGACGCTCGATTGCAGTGGCTCTTTTGTCCCCATGAACGGCATGGGAAAGATCAAAGATCTGACGCCGCTGAAAGGGATGAAGCTGACGAAACTGATCTTCCACAACACGCAGATGGAGGATCTACGGCCGCTCGAAGGGATGCCGCTGACCAGCCTGATCTGCCCCTGGTCCAAAGTATCCGACCTATCGCCGCTTCGGGGAATGAACCTGGCGGAGTTACACTTGCAATACACGCAGGTGTCCGAACTGACGCCCCTGAAGGGGATGAAGCTGACAAGGCTACTTTGCACAGGGAGCAAAGTCATCAATTTGGCCCCTCTCGAAAACATGCCGTTGACCTATCTGGAAATCGGCTACACACAGGTCTCGGACTTGTCACCCTTGAAGGGAATGGCTTTGATGGAATTGATGTGCTACTACACGAAGGTCAAGGACCTTTCGCCGCTGGCGGACACCAAACTGACGACATTACTGTGTAATAACTCGGACGTCTCCGACTTGTCGCCGCTCAAACCACTGAAGCTGACCAACATCACCATCACCCCGAAAAACATCACCCAGGGAATGGAAGCCATTCGCCAGATGACAACTCTTTCCGTCATTGGACTCGACGGCGAATCTTTCCCTGCCGAGGAGTTCTGGAAGAAGTACGACGCTGGAGATTTCGGCAAGCTGACGCCCTAGCACGCCGCTTGCCTGTGGCACTGGCAAGTTGGCATTTTCGGCAGGTGGCAAAACGGTGACTATCCGCCCCCAACTATTTCCCGAATTCCTACCAGCCGCCCTTTGAAGGTGACAGCCGTATAGGTATACAATCCATGGATTAGTCACAAATAAGTGGCGCACTATTACCCAGGATATGTACCATGATTCGGCTGGAAATAGAGATGTGCGAGTTCTTAACTCTCACAAAATGGCTGGGCGCCATTCCAGGGGAAGACAGCCCACCCGGTGCTGAAAAACCCAGGGGGTTTTTCAGCG
>CAYUJE010000010.1:1292-3086 GCA_964444865.1 uncultured Pirellulaceae bacterium
GGCACCAGATTGGCCGCAGCATGGGTGCTGACTGCGGCTCAGGTTCTTTCCAACTCCAGCCAGCAGGCGACGCCGTCTGCGGCTACGGGGAAAATGCCCGACTATTTTTGGAACTGCCGCGGCTTTTTGGAGAACCGCTTGCTGCCATAGGCCAGCCGCTCTTCCGACGAGCGAGCCACGAGGGCCACGCGCGGCTTGGGGGCGGCACTGGAGCGGCGATTGCGGGAATTGTTCGGGCCGCCGTAGGGCTGCTGGTGCCGCTGGCCGCCGTCTTGACGGCTATCGCGCTGCGGGGCAGGACGATTGTCTTCCTGGTCAGTAACGGCGAACTCGGCAGTGGCCTTGGCCGTGGGAATCCGCTGCCGGGTGAGGCGCTCGATTTCCCGGAGCATGCTCAATTCTTCCCGGTCGCAGAAGGCAACGGCGATTCCTTCCGCCCCCGCGCGGGCCGTGCGGCCGATGCGGTGGACGTAGGATTCCGGCGTCATGGGCAAATCGAAGTTGACGACGTGCGAGACGCCGTCGATATCAAGTCCGCGGGCGGCGATGTCGGTGGCGACCAAAATCGGCAATCGTTCCGACTTGAATTCCGTCAGGGCCCTCTGCCGTTGAGCCTGGCTTTTGTTGCCGTGAATGGCTTCGGCCCGGATGCCGCGTTGGCCGAGGATTTTGACGAGTTTGTCGGCACCGTGCTTGGTCTTCATGAAGACCAGGGTCCGTTTGGCACCTTGTTCTTTGAGGAAATGGATGAGCAAATCGGGCTTCTTTCGCTTTTCGACGAAGTAGACCGACTGCTCGACGCGCTCGACGGTCGTCCCTTGCGGAACGACGGAGACCTTGACGGGTTTTTGCAGCCATTGCTCGGCGAGGTTCTGAATTTCCCGCGGCATGGTCGCGGAAAACATCAGCGTCTGGCGCTCGCGGGGAACTTTGGCGACGATCCGCTTGAGATCGTGGATAAAGCCCATATCGAACATCTGGTCGGCTTCGTCGAGGATCAGGATTTCGACGTGCCGGAGGTCGACGTAACCCTGTTGCATCAGGTCGAGAAGGCGACCGGGAGTGGCCACGACGATGTCGGCACCGTATTGCAAGGCCTTCACTTGCGGAGACTGGCCGACGCCGCCGTAAATCACAGTCTGGCGAAGGTTGGTAAACCGGCCATAGACACGGAAGCTTTCGGCAATTTGCGAGGCGAGTTCCCGCGTGGGAGCGAGGACCAAGCAGCGAATGCGGCGGCCGCGGGGCGGCACGCTGGCACCCGCGAGGCGCTGGAGCGTCGGCAGGGCGAATGCGGCCGTTTTCCCCGTGCCGGTTTGGGCACAGCCGAGCAAATCGGAACCGGCGAGGATCGGGGGAATCGCTTCCCTCTGGATGGGTGTGGCGATTTCGTACCCTTCGTGAGTAACGGCATCGAGCAACTTCTGGGACAATTCGAGACTGGCAAAACTCATGAAAACACAATTCCTAATACACGGTGCGGCAGCGCAGCCCGGCAGCACAATGCCGCATGGGCGCAGATTGCCAATGGGATGGGACGCGTCCCGGTCCATGAACACAAGCAGCAATGCTTGTTTGGAGGATTGCGAGGAAGAGGAAGGTGGGCACAAGCCGACCCGATCATCCAGCCGCAAACAGCCTGGCGGAACGCCAAGGGGCAAGAGAATCGAGAAGCAGCCCAAAGAGATGCCGGAATATTCCGGCCGCTATCAAGCAGAGCAACTGACCACAGTAAGTGGCGGGAGAGCCTTGTTAGAAGCCGCCGCCGAACGCAAACTGGTCTCGCACCTTTTT
>CAYUJE010000010.1:3186-38982 GCA_964444865.1 uncultured Pirellulaceae bacterium
GCCAGGACCGCCTGCACTCGGATGCGGACTTCGGGTGGCAATTCCGTTTTCTGCAGCCGGACTAATTCCCCGTAGATCCCTCGTCCCATTGCCTTGAGCTTCTTCTGCGCCGCTTCGCGAACGGTGAAGTCGTCGGCATCAAGTTCCTTGACTAGTGCAGCAAGCTTCTCGGCCAGCTTCGGGTCCGGCAAGGTCTGCACGACGAGACCAACGCGAACGAGACTGTTGGGCTTTGGCGACAATGTCATCGGCAGTCGCTTCTCATATTCTTCCTGCGGCAGGCGAAAGCAGAAGTGCAGGCCCGGGGAATCGAACAACTCCTTCTTCCAGAGTTCGGCGAGCACTTGTGCTTCGTCCTCAAAGAGTCCCGCCATAACGAGTTGATCGGTCAGCTTCTTCACTGCCTGAGCGGAGAACTCCACCCCAGTGCCAGTTTCGAAATCGGTTGGCTGGAATTCATCGCCTGGACGCAGTTCGCCCAGGCGGGCAATGCGAACCTGCTTCTCGTCTCGATGGTCGATGGCAGTGACATCGTAGACGGAGTGTTTGACCTGGCTAGTTACGGTTACCTTTCCACCAGCCTCCGCAAGCTTCAGCCACTTTCCCTGAGGAAAGATGCCGTCGTAGTAGACGAATTTTTCGCGATCGATGTCGAACTGATTCTGGCTGTACTTGGCAAACACCTCGTCGCATTTCACATTCCGCAGCAGTTCCATCCAGTGTCCCTTGGCCACCGCAAGCGGCGCGGGAGACTTGGGAAGTTTGCCCTTCGGCGGCTGTTTGATGCCGAGTTGCCAAAGCAACGACGTGGACATAGCCACCCGAGTCTCCCCTTCGCGAGCGGGACTAATCGTGCCGGGCCACCAGACGCCTGGCATGCCACCGGGAAAGTCGATCTTCATCTGCACTTCCAGCGGCCGGGCCGCATGGAAGAAAACAATCGGCCGGCGGCGGATTTCAATCGCCCCGTAATGCTGCGGAATATTGCGACCATGAATCTGGCCATACACAAACTCCGGCAGCTCATTCCATTCGCGGGCCAGATCTGCATTGGCCATCTCCGCGTCGGTGTGGACGCGAAAGACGCCCCATTCGTGAACGGCAAGGTCCTTCTCGACGAGTTCCTGGGCGAAAGAGAGCCCGGACACAAGAAACACCATCATTGCCAACAGTGACCAACGAATCGCGTTCATTTACTCATCCTTGTAGCTGACTTCGAGCTTCACTTTCTCTGCTGGCCACGGCTTGCCGTCGACTTCCACATAGGGATAGATGAAGAAGTTAAGCGGCTCACCGGCTTGTTTGGGAGCGAGAGTGATGTCGCGGCCTTGCGTAAAGGTGATGCGGTTTTCCGTCAAGTTGCCGAAGTAGTATTCTTTCAGCGCCGGGTTCTTATCGGCTTCCGAGATATCGACCGGCACCCAGCCCTGCTTGTCGAGCCAAAAGTACGCCCAGCAGTGATAGCCGGCAATGGGACCTTCGCCTCGCTTCTCAGGGATGGAGAAGCCGATTTCAAAACGGGCGGGAATTCCTTTCGCTCGGGCCAGCGAGATAAACAGGCTGTGAAAGTCCGTGCAATTGCCAAATCGGCTGTCGCAGACCCAAAGCGTGTCCCCGCGGCCATAGCCCGGCTTGGACTTGTCGTACTTCACATGCTCATCGACACGGTCATACAGCAGCCGGGCCAGTTTGAGTTGCTCCGCGGGAAGCACTTTCCCCGCGAGCAACTCCAGCGGCTTGCCACTAATGGGGACCATCACATCCGCCGTTAGCAATTGCTTGCGCTGCTCGTCCGTCAGCTTCACCGGCTGCATCCCCATTTTCTCCTTAGGGAGACCGCGGACTTCTTGGCGGGTGACCGCATAGGAGGTCTCAAAAGCGGTTTCTCCAGACTTGGGAGAAACGACTTCAAGCGAGAGCATTTTGTTGCCGAATTTGTCCTCGATTCCCTCCTCGCCCTTGGCGGGAAACTCCGCCGATAGCAGCTTCACAGACTGCTCGTTCGTTGACGGCGGCACAGGTACCCAAGCCCGAACTTTGGCTCCCGGCGGAACGTCGAGGATCTTGCCAGCATAGGTAAGCTGGAAGTTACGCTTCTTGGTTGGCTCAGGTTTTGGCTCAGCGGCATTGGCTGTGCCGCCGAGAATTAGAGAGAGAAGGCAACTTGCTGCAACGCAACGAAACATGGCACTGTTCTCCGGGTGATGGTGTTCAGTGATTGATCGTAGCATGCCGCGCGTGGCGTTCCAACGTTTGCCAAGGTTGGACAGCTCGGGTTAGTCCTCAATATTGAGCTTGATCTCATCCGAATTCCCCCGCAGTTCCGGCGCGTACATGGCCGAAGCCTTCGCCGGCAGTGCCGAGAATTTGCCAGGGATTTCCGCTCGCATCTTGTACGAGACGGAGTGCTTGCCGCGAGCCAGGGTCCGGACGAAGAAGCTGACGCGATTGTCACGCAACTCCATGTAGGCACCCAAGCTGTTGCTGTTGTAACCGCTGCGAAGATCAACCGGCTCAAAGCCGGCGGCTTTCATGTCCTCGAAGAGGATATACTCGTAATCGTTCTTGCTGTCGATTTCGAGTTCGATCTCCACCTGATCGCCGCTCTTAAGGGTGTCCCCCTCCTTAAGTTCCTTCCGCTCGAATTTCTCGACCTTCTGGTCGAGAGGCTGGCCACGGACACCTTCGACCTTGATCTTCTTATCCACCGGAACGAGCTTGTAGTATTTCCGATTGACCTTCACTTCGAGACCTGCCTTGGTGATGTGGTCCTCGAGGGTGAAGTTGGTTACGTAGGCGTTGAAGTAGACATTGCCTTTTCCTTTACGGCGAATTTCCACTTCGTGGCCGCCGTCCTTGAGGTCGGCTCCCTGAACGACGAACTTGTTGTCATAGGTGAAGAGGTTGTCCTTATTGATCTCGACTTCCTTCTTCTTCTCGCCGTCCAGCCACAGCTCGACCGTCATCTGCGGCTCGGATTCGCCGCTGCCGCGGATGAATTCGGCGAAGGCTTCCACGCAGACGGCCGTATCGCGAGTGCTGGACCAATAGGTGGCGTGCTTGCGGTTGTTGAGCAGGTACTTCACCAGCCGCGGTGCCCGTTCTCCCTTGCCCTCCGTTTTGGAGAGTAGCTTGAGATAGTAAGCATTGGCTTCGACTTCGCTGCCGTACCAGTACCACCAGTAATTGTTTTCCGGCAGTTTGAGATAGGCAGTTTCATTCTCTTCATCCTCAACGACAAACTGCTTGATGTTCTCCAGGATCATCGCCAGTTTTTCCTTGTCGCCGATTTTCTCCAAGGCGAGTCCGAACATCGCCTTGGCGTAGACCGCCAGGTGAACCCGGTCGCGGTAGAGGAAGTTCTTCATCTCATTATTATTGCTGTCCGCATCGACAAGAATCATGTAAACGAAGGCGTCGAGTTCATCCGCAAATTGCTTCTTGCGGATGTTCACTTCCTTCTTCTCCCAGTTCTTGATCCATTCGATTTGCTCGGCTTGGTAGCGTTTGAGCCAGTCAATGCCCCGTTCGAGCATGCCTGGAACCAGAGCCACGTCGTTGGCCTTGGCAACTTGCAAACCATGCACCACGACTGCCGTGGTATGTGGCCAGCTTCGTTCCCCGGCTCCACTGAACCAGCCCCAGCCGCCGTCGCTGATTTGCTGCTCAGTGAGGGCCTTCACGCCGTCTTTCACCATGCGATCCAGTTCGACTTCGTCGAAGACGGGGTTGTGGTCAAAACGTTTCCAACCTTTGGCCCTCTCCTTGTCGTCGCCGATTTCCTGAGCGTTGAGGTTCGTCCGCTTTTCGCCAATGGCCTTGAGGTCTAGTTTCATTTCCCGCAAGGTTTTCTGGGTAATGACCGTGGGGAGGAAGCGATTCAATGTCTGCTCCGTGCAGCCGTAGGGATACTCTGCCAGGTAGGGGAGTGCATCCACCATCGCCATTGCCAGCGACGGGCTGTAGCGGACTTCGAGCACGCTTTGTTCCACGCGGCGATCCTTGGGAACATTGAAGTTGACGTGAGAAGAATCCTTGTCCGGCTTCACAGTACCGGCATAAGAGTCGGTCTTGAGCATGCCGTGGATGAAGCAAGGGAGCTTCATTTCCATGGCGTCGGATTCCTCGTCGGTTAGTCCCTTCATGCGGACAACCGCTTCACCTTCGTCGAGCACCTCGCAGCGCCAGTCGACGCGTTTCTCACCGCCCGCGGGGATTTTGACGGTTTGCGTGAGCGGAGCTTGAGACTTTAGCTTGTTGCCGGGAATCTCCAGCGAGACGGTCACTTCCTTTTCGGTCTTAAGATAGTTGTGAACGTTCGCGGACAGAACCACTTCGTCCTTCTGCACGAAGAAGCGAGGAGCCTGCAGGCGAACGATCAGATTCTTCCGTGTGACGACGTCGGCTTCGCCACTGCCGACCTTGGTGCCGTGGCCCATACCCCAAACCCGGATTTTCCAGGAGGTGAGGTTTTCGGGCATATCCAGTTCGACTTCGGCAATGCCAGTCTTGTCGGTCGTAAGCGAGGCGACCCACTTGGCGGTATCCGCAAACTTGCTGCGTACCGTAGCCTCCACGAGCGGAGCGCCGCCGCCGACGTCGCCGGGCTTAGCACCAGCGCGGTCTTGCCCCTCCTGTTGCAATTCGCTGCGAAGGTTCTGCTTGTCGGCCGCGAAGTAATTGGCATCCGATTTTGCGGATGCGGCCTTCTCCATCGCGGCCATCGGCGCACCAGGTGCCGCCATTCCATTGGCCATCATGGCTCGACCGCGACCACCTCCAAAACCCCCTCCTCTTCCGAGGCCTCCAGAGCGAGCTTCCATCTCTCCGCCTTCCGCCAAGGCATCCAGCTCTTCCGCTACTGAATGGCCAAAGACACCGAGGAAACCCATGCCTGGTTTGTTGGGGAGCGTCATGTTGTGCCCGGCCAGCATCGACAAACTATCGTACTGCTGGGGGTTGTGATGTCGCCGCCACTTCCAGAAGAAATCCTTGATATCCGGCACATTGGAGCCACCCGCAATGTATTCCACGGACTTGTCGTAAATCGTCAGCACCGTCGAACCGACATAGTTTTCGCCGTTGAAATCGGTCAGATGTACTTTCACCTTGGCCTTCTCGCCCGGTTTGTACTCTTTGGCGGACGGCAGCACTTCGACATTCAGAATTCGCTTTTCCGGCGGAACAATCAGCTCTTTGGTCTCGGTATAGACCTTGCCGCCGCTGACGGTCACGGCTTCCACAAAGAAGTTCGGCATGTCCTTCTTGATGACGGCAATCTCCTCAATCGCACTCTTCCCCTTCAGCCGCAGGAGCTTGGGAGCGAGATAGACGCCGTTGGTCGGTCGGATGAAGAGGAGCACGGTGCTATCGGCGCGATCCGTGTTGAGCTGCAAGCTGACCTTCTCGCCAGGATTGTATTCCCGTTTGTCGGGAATCAGCTCGACGTTGTTGAACCGGAAATCAGCGCCGTCAAAACCTTGGCCGACGATGGTGAAGAGGTAGCCCCCTTCGATGACGTGCTTTTTCGAGTCGGTGAGTTTATACGAAAGACGATATTGTCCCTTCTGCGTGGCCTTAATCTGTTGTTCGGCCATCCCTTCCTCGCCCGTGTTCAGGTCCCACTTCTGGACCGGCGTTTCCACCGGCTGACGATTCTTGTCGTAGGTGATTTTGAGTAGGGTGAGCGCACCCTTCCCTTGAACGGGCTTGTCGTCGAGCGTTTGGGCTTTGAAATTCGCCTGGATCACATCACCAACCCGGTAATAGCCTCGATCCACCCACGAGAAAACCTTAAACGGCTTGCGAGCCACAAGCACTTTGCCCGTACCCACGATGGTCCGGCGAGATTCATCTCGAACCTCCGCGGTTACCGTGTATTCGTGGTCGGTATTGCCATGCAATTCCTTCGCGAGCAGCGTATCAATATCGACGCTGACGGTGCCATCTTCGCCGATTTCGCGTTCCACTTCGGCGACCACTTCCGGTGGTTCACTGCGGCCGCGGTAGATCCACGGCGGCAATGGACGCCGACAGCCGGCCCATTCGTTGAATCCCTTGTACCAGGGGTAATCGTAGGCATACCACCAATAACCCTGTCCATACGCCCAGTCCCACGGCATGTGCGGATACCATTCCTGGGAGTAATCCGTCCGCAGCACCTTGTACTTCACCTTGGCCTTTGTCACCGGCGAGCCAAAGTAATACTTGGCATTAATCTTGGCGGTGATTTTCTCGCCCAGCATGACCGGCTCTTTCGGCGCGTCAATCGTCACTTCATATTCCGGCTTTTTGTATTCTTCGACCCGGAAGTGGTTGCCTCCGGTGGCATAACCCATCTGCCTTGGCGGGTCCATGATGTTGATGCGGTACTGACCCAATGTGGCATCCGCCGGCAGGTCATACTCGCCAACAATGCCGCCGTATTCGTCGGCTTCGAGAGTTTTGTCGAGAACCTTTTCCCCCTTCGGGTTGTAAACGTCCACGACAAACGTCTTTTTGGCGAAATCCGAAGTATTCTCCTGGTCATACTGGGTTCGGCGGACCCAGATCTTAAAGCTGACTTTCTGTCCTGGACGATAGACCGGGCGATCGGTCATCGTGAAAGCCTTGATTTGGTTGTACTCCTGGTCGTGGGCACGCCCGTTCCAAACATTCAGAAAACCTTGGAAGGAGAAACGACCGGTCTTTGTGGTGGAAGTCACCAGCCATTGATAGCCGTCCTGCTTCAAGTCTTTGGGGTCAGGCGTGACCATGCCATCCGCATTGGTGTTCTCGGCAAAATTGCTGGTCACGACCTGATAACGATTGCCGCCGAGATGCCGCTGTTGCCAGCCGAAGAATTCCAGATTCGCGTCGGGAATAGGTGCGCCCGTGACGGCGTCTGCAATGTAATACAAGGTTTTGCCGTCAAGCTGCTTGCGAACGATGGCCGTGTCGGCGACCCAAAGAATGATTTTGCTGACATTGCCGTCCGCCATCGTGGCCGTGACCATGTAGGCCCCCGGCTTTTGCAGTGGCGTAGTGACGGTGATTCGCTTATCGAAGTGGTTCTCCCGCGGTTCCAAGTCCATTTCCCAGGCGGCCGTGGCTTCGCCCAGGTACTTGGTTTCCCCTTCATTCACCAGTCGATAGCCAATGTTGCCGATATTGATTTTGTTCCAGTCGATGCGATTGCCGGGATCGGATTTGAGATAGGCCTTGATGTCCGCGAGCAGTTCGGGAACCTTGATCGCGCGGGCGTCGAATTTCACCTTTTTGCCGTTGCGATAGCGAAATTCGACGGTTGCCCCCTGCCCGGCTGGCTGGGTGGCGACCCCTTCAAACGAGCCCCAGTTGCCGACTACTTGGTCCAGCCGTTCCTTCTTCCAGTTATTAGGGCCGGCACCGAAATCTTTAATATTCTGCTGCCAGGATTTAGCGGCAGTCGGATACTGTCGGCGATTCTCGAAGACCTGGGCGAGCTGCGTCAAGGCGCTTTCGCCCCAGTTGTCCTTGGATTCGGCAGCAACCTGTTGATAGATCTTGAGAAAGTTGAACTCGTCCGGGAGTTTGAACCGCTTGATGCCGGTGGCCAGCTTGGCGATGGTTTCGTCTTCCTTGAGCGTATGCAGGGCATAGGTGCCGCTTTCGTTCTTCTTGGTGTCGTCATCATCGCCACCGCCGAAGCCACGACCGAATCGCCCCTGGGCCATGGTTTGCACGCCAAAGAGCTGCTCCATGAACTGGGCAAAGTGCATGCGGACCTGGTACTTGATGGCGGGATGGTTCTCAGCCGCCTGCTCCAGCAGCCACCGCCACCGCTGGCCATCCGTTTCTGCCGTTTCCCACTTCTTGGGGGCCGTGTGATAAACAGGCTTTCCTTCGGCATCGACAGGAGCCCCGTTGTAATCCCGATAGCCATAGTACCCGTCGTCATAGTCCGGCAACTCGGCGAGGTTCGTCAGATACTGCAGCCGCCAGGCTTCGTAAACGCCCCGATGGTTGAGCAGCGTTTCGGCAAAGCTCAGGTAGAACTGGGCGACTTCCGCCTTGTTGTCGTCCTTGGCAACGAGCGGCAGAGCTTGATTCTCAAGTTGCATCGCCCGGGTGCGGTCGCGTTCCACCGAATTGACATACTTGCCTCCCCCCCGATGGGGTCCGCGTTCATACTTGCCCGCGATGATGAAACCTTGGTGCTGCAAATTGACATACTGCTGAGCTGCGGCATGGAGAGCCCGCCAATTGTCCTTGTGAACCTTGACGGTTCCTTCAATCAACTCGTCCACTTCATTAACCCGGCCCAAATTGTGCAGGCACTGGACTGCCTGATTCAGATCATTGGGAACCTGCGTGGGCTCGTCCTTGGGATCGAGGCAAAGCTTCTTGAAGCCTTCATACGCATCTTTGAAATTGCCGTCGTTCATGGCTTTCAGACTCTTGGCCCTGAGTTCCGCACCGCTCGGTCCCTGGGAAAATGCCCCGGCAACGAGGAGGACGGCACAAAACAACCCACACCCGATGCCAACCAGAATGTTACGCTTCATGGCAAGTCTGCCTTAGCAAGAATCCGAGAATTACAGGTGAAAAACGATGGCTTACCCCGGAATTTCAAGAAAATGAAGGTCCCAGGACAAGTACGCCCCCCTTAAGACGACTCAGACGCGAATCGCGTTCTCCCGAGTATCCCCGATTTGCGGATTTTGTCCAACCAGTCAGGATTTTCTGGGGCTTCTTGTGGAATTACCACTCGATTATGGCGGCATCAAATATCGGGCCTTCCACGCAGGTCCGCTTGTAGTCCCAGTCCCCGCATGCCGTTTTGACCTTGGCAACACAGGTAAAACAGATGCCAATTCCGCAGGCCATCGGGGTTTCCAGCGAAACTTCGCAAGGCGCACGGTGCTCGGCAGCGATTTTGGCAACCGCTTCCATCATCGGTTCGGGGCCGCAGCACACGATGCGGAGAGGAAGGGGCTGGGGATTGGGAGTTGGGGACTGGGGAAGAGTTTCCTTCAGCACTTGCCGCAATAGGTTAGTCACCAGCCCCTGATGTCCTTGCGAGCCGTCATCGGTTGCAATGCGAACATCGACGCCAAGACGTTCGAAATCTTCCACCCCAGCGAGATACTCGGCGGAGCGGGCTCCATAACAAAAGGTAATCCGTTTCGCCACCGGCACTTCCCGCGGCGGAGAGCCGAATTGCTGTCGGTTGAGGTATTCCTTCGCCAGTGCAAGGAAAGGGGTTTGCCCAATTCCCCCGGCGACCATCACCAGGTGATCCGTAGGTTGGGGCAAAAAGCCGTTGCCAAGCGGTCCCCAGACATCAAGCCGCTGGCCGGGACGAAACGCCTGCAGGCGACTGGAGAGCTTTCCCTTCACCAGATAAACCACATCGATGCAATCCCCGCTCACGTCAAACATCGCCAGCGGCCGGCCGATGAGCGGGTCATTCAGGTCCGCCAAACGGAGCATCAGGAATTGCCCTGGCAGAATACGGCTGGCGATTTCCGGGCTGCGGAAACGGACCCGATAGGTCTCTTTGGCCAGCCGGACATTTTCGACAATTTCCACCGTCTGCTGGACGGCGGAGTCCGCATAGAATTGTGCATGCAACGGGCTGGTCACGGCCGTCCTTTTCCTTTGGGCTTGAATTTTTTCTTTCCGCCAAACTTAGTTTTCGGCCTGCCGCCGGCTTGGCCCGCCGGTTTTCCGCCGCCATGCCCCCCCGGCTTGCCGCCAAACTTCTTTCCGGGACCTCCCCCCCACTTCGCTCCATGTCCGCCGCCGCTTCGTCCCGAACGGCCTTCCGTCCGGGGAGCAAATTTCGCCGCGGGTTTGCCGGCGGAACCGTCTCCTAGTTTCTCACCCGGCTTACCAGCCGCCTTCGGCGGGAGTTTTACCTTACCTCCACGGCGACCAAACTTGCGGGCTGGCCTCGCGCCGCTCTTTTTGGCACCCCCTTCAGCCCCACCCTCCGTGCGAGGCCCTCCCTTTTCAAATCGCTTCTTCTTGAACGGACGTCCGCCCGCGGGCTTGCCACCTGCGCCGCGGCTTTCGGTGGGACGCTTGGCGAAAGTTTTGCCCGACCTGGGACCGGGGCTGCGCTGACGATGGACTGGTCCTGCCGACTCTTCTTCAACTTCGTCCATGCCTCCTTCGTCGAACTCATCGCCCAAATCCGCTTCGATGTCTCCGTCTCCTTCATCGTTCTCTAGTTCATCCGAATCATCTCCCGAATCTTCGTAGTCCAGCACGTCGCCTGGAACGATGGCGGCGTCCTCTTCCGAGAAACCCGAGATTTCCACCATCTCCTCGTCCGTCGTCGTGGCGAAGTCATCCACTTCCAAATCGCCATCGTCGTCTCCTCCTGGTTTCGGAATCACGTCATGCCGCGGCAGCCCCTTCTTAAGCGTTGACCCTCCGGCCATTTCACCCCCGCGAAAACCTCCCTGCTGACCGCCGTCGCCGAAATCGTGGCTTCGCCCTCTGGGTGCGGGTTTCTTCCTCGTCTCGTGCATCAGGCTGTCAATCTCGGTCTGCGAAAGTTTTCGCCAGGCACCGATGGGCATATCTCCCAGTTTGAGTTGCCCAATGCCGACGCGGCGCAGCTTGAGCACCTTGTGGCCGACGCGGGCCAGGATGCGGCGGATTTCGCGATTTCGCCCCTCGTTGAGGACCATGATCATGTCGGTGCTTTGCTTATGCCGCCCCTTGATGATAATACGCTGCACTCGGCAGACGCCGTCGGAAAGATGGATTCCCCGGCGGAGTTTGTTCAGCTTCTCTTCGCCCGGCTCGCCCGCGACTCGAACAAGGTAAGTCTTCTCGACTCCATACCGCGGATGTGTCAGCCGATTTGCGAATTCCCCATCGTTGGTCAGCAGAATCAAACCTTCGCTGCTCCGGTCCAGCCGGCCTACCGCGAACAGCCGGGCGTCGGTCGGCACGAGATCAATGACTCGCTCGCGGCCGCTGGGATCAAAGTTGGTGGTTACCACCCCTTCCGGCTTATTGACGGCAAAGTACATCCGCTCGGGCCGCTTAAGAGTCTCCCCATCCACGCGAAGTTCGTGCTTAAACGGATCGACCTTGGTGCCCAGTGTGGTTACAACCTGCTTGTCGACCTCCACCCGCCCTTCCTGAATCAGCACCTCGCAATCCCGCCGGCTGCCGACCCCCATCGAAGCCAGCACTTTCTGCAGTCGCTCCTCCGGACCGGTCGCTTCGTCGCGACTTTCCTGCGGCCCTCTTCCTTTCCAGGGGCGCGGCGAATCGCCGCGGCGGAACTTTTTTTTGTTGGCGGGTCCGCGGGAGCCGGAATCGCGTTTTTCAAATCGTGGGGGGCGGGGCATGAAAGCACATCTTGCGAAGAGGTCAGGTGGAATCCCCTTATCTTACCGCTAGAAGGGCGAGAGGCTAAGGAGAGGCGGAAAGGCAGAAATGGGGAAGGGGACACGGAAAAGACGGAAGACACGGTTTGTAGAAGACGCCTTTCTCCTGGTTTTTCCGTGTTATCCGCGTTTTCCGTGTCCCAATCCTGGTCCTCTGCTGAAATCACTTACACATCCAAACTTTCCAGCCACTCCATCAGCCGGTCGTGCTCGGCGAGTGAGGAAAGCAGCAAATCGGCCTGTTCATGATTGGGATACTCGTGCGGTGGGACCGGGTGAGTCAGCAGCACAGTCCTCGCGCCCGCTCCGCGGCCCGATAGAACATCAAACTGATAGTCGCCAATCATCACGACACTTTTTGCAGAAACGCTCCAGGTCTCGCAAATATGCCGCACCCCCCAAGGGTCCGGTTTGATGGGCCCATCGTCGCGAGTAATCAGAAGGTCATGCCGAATTTCCAGCCGCTGGAGGACAATCGTGGAAATCTCACGGCTGTTGCGGGTGACGATGCCGATGGGAATCTTCCGCTGTTCCGCCTTATCCAAAAGCTGTTTCACGCCAGGCAATAGCGTCGCCCGCTCTGCACCGGCCACTTCGTGCCGATGAAGGATGACGTGGCAACGCTCGGCTTGCTCCTGCGGCAGAGCGGCGATGGCTTCTAAAATCGGTCCTGGCGGCAAGTCCATTTCCTTTCGCATCAAATCGAAATCAAGCTGCGAATCAACAAGCGTGCCATCGAGATCGAAAATCAGGCCACGGATATTTTTCATGACTACAAACTTTCGTCTCCCGGCGTGATGATGGTCTTCAGTCGTTCCCGTGGCTCTTGCAATGTCGTGCTCAAAAACGCTCCTGCGAGAAGCAACACCGTGATTCCATGATAGACGGGAGGAAAACCCACAAGGCCGATTAAACCGCCCGCGAGCGGCGAGAGAAAAATGGGCGCTGCCATGCATAGGTTGAGCGTGCTCAGATAGCGAGGATGGTCGGCCGGCCGGGCGATTTCCAGCGTGTAGTTGTTGAACGTCTTCTGGGCCACGGGGGTCATCCCAATCAACAGAAACACCATTGCAAATGCCAATCCACCCGCTTGCGGAAACTGCACGACGACGAGGGCAAGCTGCGGCGCTGCCGCAATTAGGAGCGTGAGAATTCGCAGTGAAAGCCGATTGCCGAAGCGGTCCGCAAGGGGGCCGGTAACCATGCTAAACAGACCCGTTCCTGCATTTTGGGCAACAACCCACCACAGGAGATAGTCAAATCCCAGATGTAACTGCTCTCGGGCCAAGGTTTGATAGTGCGGAAAGAGCATCAGCGACGTGCTGAACAGCGCTGCAACGATTCCCAGCCGGCGGAAGTTTGCATCTTCTCGCAAGGTTCGCCAGGCCATGACGAACGGTCGCCAAAATGGCTGGGGCGGTTGCTCGTGGGAATCGGGTTGCTCGCGAATGACCCAGGCGGTTAAGGACGAAAGCCCAAACAGCATGGTCGAGAATCCGAAGATCCACTGGAAATCCGCATTGTCTTCGCGAAGCCAGCGAGACAACAACGTGATTGCAAAGAAAATCGCGCTAATCGCTCCTACGGAGTCGGCAATCATCAAAAGCCGACCTCGATGGCTGACGCGAATGAGCTTGCCTTGAATGGTGTTGTAGGTGAGCTGATTAATGCCAACCGCCATGAAAAAAGCGGCATAGAGAACCAGGTAAACAAGCGGTAGTAGCCAAGTGACCACACCGGTATGCGGCGCGACCAGCCCAGGAACTAGCCAAATTGCCGTCAGGACCGCAAAGATCAAGGTCATCGACGTTGTCGTTGCCACAAAGGCCCACTTTTTTCTGGGCATGATCTTGATTTGGCGAGACATCATCAGTGGCGGCACGCTCTGGCCAAACCGATTGAGCAGCGGCAGGGCCCCGCGCATCCAGGCGAGTGCCCATTTGGGAGTGCCGAGCATCTCGAACGAGTCGAGCACCGCCGGCATGATGCTGCTCTCCGTCTTGAAGATCCAACCGGTCCGCATCAAGACGTTGTAGATGACGAGCGTGAGAAAATTATGCCGCTCGTCCGGTCGCGGTTCGTCAACGGCAGATGTTAGCGGCGCAGGAAGAGGCTCTTCCTCGTCCTTCGCATCGTGCGCCGCGGCATTCATGGGAGTAGTATAAGCTTAGCCCACGCGTCTACGCGGGGAATGTAACAATTATTTTGATGGACGGTACGCCTCGTGGCCGAGGGGGCTAAGCCTTGGCAACCTTTGCGAGGTCGAGACTTCGCCATAGATACCATGTGGCGAATGTGGAATGCGGCGTCCAAGCCGCGGCAATGGCATGGGCTTCCGTTTTCGTGGGCAAATCGCTTAGGCCGTAAAGGTTGCGCAGGGCCACCTTGATTCCCAGGTCGTCGGGCGGAAATACGTCCGGCCGGCCCAGGGAAAAAATCAGGAACATTTGCGCCGTCCAGCGGCCAATTCCCTTGACCTGGATCAATTCCTCGATGACCTCCTCATCCTTCAGCCGCCCAATGATTTTCAGCCGCAGCGTGCCGTCGGCGGCTTTGGCGGATAGGTCGTGGAGGTAGGTTGCCTTTTGGCTGGAAAGCCCGGCGCTTTTCAGTTGTTCCACGCTGAATTGGGCCAAAACCTCCGGACTCACCCTTGCTGGAGCAATCAGCGCCTCGAGCTTCGCCCGGATGCTCCGAGCCGCAGCGGTGGAAATCTGCTGGGAAATGATCGAACGAACCAGCATGTTAAAGCGGTCCCGCTGTGGCTTAAGCGTACATGGCCCCACCTGCTTGATGACGCCCGCAAGAATTGGATCCGCCTTACGGAAATGGCGGATGGCTGCGGCATGATCAATTTTGGCGGCGGTCATGGAATCAGCTCATCCGGTTCTTATCATTCACGTGAATGATCCGCGGCTTGTGGGAACGAAACTCGTCGGGCCCGGCAATTCCGTACGCCGCGATAATAACAATGTCTCCCGGATGAACCAGATGCGCCGCCGCCCCATTGATGCAGATGACTCCGGAACCTGGCGGCCCAACCATCGCATAGGTAATCACTCGGCTGCCGGTGGTGACATCGTAAATATGCACTTGCTCGAATTCGGCGATATCGGCAGCTTCAAGCAAGGTGGCATCCACGGTTACACTCCCCTCGTAATCGAGGTTGGCTTCCGTGACGGTTGCCCGGTGGATTTTTGAACGGAGAACAAGGCGGTTCATGCGGAGTATCAATTTGCAAGTGGCTACAGGCGGCAATTCGCAATCTGCGTTTCCAGGATCGCGCTGGCCCCGAGCAATTCAAGTTTCTCCATCACGTCAATTACCTTGTTCGAGGGGACCATCACGCGAATTGCACACCAGTCTGGATCTTCCAGGGAGTTGACGGTCGGACTATTAAAGCCGGGTGTGACCTTCTCGGCTTCGGCCAGTTTGGTCCGAGGAATGTTGTATTCCAGCAGCGACCAACTTCTTGCGATGACGACTCCTTGAAGTCGGCGGACGACTCGCTCGGCAAGTTCGGCGTGGCGTTTGACTTTGTTCTGGATCAGTACCGTTTCGTAGCGGCCGATTTCTTCCAAAATGCGAAGGCGATTGGCGGCCAGCGTGCTGCCGGTTTCCACGAGATCCACGATGGCATCGGCCACTCCCAGAGTCACCATGATTTCGACCGAGCCGCCAAGCTTGACCAGGTGAGCTTCTGCTTGATGATCGCGGAGGTATTTTTGCGTGATGTTGGGAAAGCTGGTCGCCACCCGTTTTCCGTTCAGGTCACCGGGCTTCATCACGTCCGAATCGTCGGGCACGCACAGGGCCAGCTTGCACCGGCCAACACCCAATTCTAGCCGAGTTTCAACATCCGCGCCCGCTTCCGTCATCAGGTCGCTGCCGGTTATTCCCATATCGATCGCACCTTCGGCGCAGAGAACGGGAATGTCGTCCGTGCGCAGGAAGGTGATATCAATCGGCATATCGCCGACGCGAGCGAACAGACTCCGTTCTTGCCGGCGGAACGGCAGCCCCGCCTGCTTGAGCAACTCGCCCGCCAGATCACTAAGCCGGCCCTTGCTGGGAACACCAATACGGAGATTAGTCATATACAGGGGTCGGAAGTCAGGGTTCAGGAATCAGATTTGGGACGAGCGGCTTTCTCGTCGATTCCGCTCATACCAAAACGGCGGGCGAGTTCATTTTCGACTTCGGCCAAGGCTACTCCTTTGTAGCCGAGCATAACGAAAAGATGATAAAGGAGATCGGCGGATTCGTAGATGAAATGAGACCGCCCCTCGTCCCCAGGTTCACCGGCGGCTTCCACAACTTCGGCAGCTTCCTCGACGATCTTGCTCCCAATTCTGTCCACACCTCCCTGAAACAGCGAGGTTGTGTACGATTTAGGGGGCGGATTGGTCCGGCGATCTTCAATCACCGCCATTAGCTTTTCTAGAACGGTCGATGGTTGCGAAGATGCAGACACGGCTACGAAGAAAGCTTGCAAATAGTGGCGGCAAAAGGACTTAAGGCTGCGGTGCACCTACATGTTCCGTTGCCTTATCGCAGCCACAACGATTAAGCATCATGTCCATCGTAGATAGGCACCTCAGTCCTCGCAACCCATACGCTGCATGACCTCTCGTAACTCAACCGACTGTTGGTTTCTCACCGGCCCGACGGCCACCGGCAAGACCAAGGTTGGCCTGGAATTGGCCCGCCAAATTGGGGCCGAAATCGTCTCGCTCGACTCGATGACGCTTTATCTGGGGATGGACATTGGCACCGCCAAGCCGTCCGCCGAAGACCGAGCCCTCATTCCACATCACCTGTTGGATATTGTCCCCCCCACGGATGATTTCAGTCTCGCCGAGTACTTGGATGCCGCGCACGAAAAAATCACCGAAATCAAGAACTGCGGCAAAGAGGTCCTGTTCGTCGGCGGCACAGCCCTTTATCTCAAGTCGCTGCTGCGAGGCGTTTATCAGGGCCCCCCACCGGACTGGGAGTTTCGTCAGGCTATTGAAAAAGAACTAGAGGTTGTTGGCTTACCCGCCCTACACCAGCGTTTGCAGGTAATCGACCCACTGCTGGCCACCAAGCTTCATCCCAACGACAAGCGGCGGATTATCCGGGCTCTGGAAGTGTTTCGCGTTACGGGAGAACCCCTCAGTCATCGTCAAACACACTTTGACGAAGGCCACCCCGCCAGCCAGTGCAAGGTCTTCGTCCTCTCCTGGCCACGCGAAGAACTCCATCAGCGTATTGACGCACGGGTCGATGCCATGTTCGCTGCGGGACTTGTCGAGGAAGTTCGCGGGCTTCTCGCCCGTTACGGCAACCTCAGCCGCACGGCGTCGCAAGCCGTCGGATATCGCGAAGTCATGGATTATCTCGCCAAACCGGTCGGACCATCCAATACCCTCCCTGCTTGCATCGAACTTGTCAAAGCCCGTACCCGCCAGTTCGCGCGGCGGCAGGAAACATGGTTTCGGGGCCTTTCGGAATGCACCCTGGTGCCTCGATTCGAGGGCCAAAGCCCAACGGAAGTCGCGTCGAACATCGTCCAATTGCTTGAACGACGTGCAATCAACAGCTAGAGTCAAGGACGCCAAGGCACGCACGTTCGTCGCGATTACGTTCTCATCTTTTCCTTTCTCGCCAGGACAGCGCAGAGCCGCGGCACATTGACTCCTCCCCATCTCCATCCATTTTCTTCGAGGATCCTCCCAGTGCCGCTCCAATGTCCCCACTGCCAGCACAACATGGTAGTGAAGGACGCCAAGCCGGGAAAATACAAGCCCAAGTGCGCCAAGTGCGGCGAGCGATTTTTGCTCACCGTTTTTCCGGATGCGTCGAAAGAACCGCTCACCGAAAAGCTCCCCATCGAAGGGGGCACCGTTGTGGATTCACCGCTCCCTGACACGGCGAAGACCATGGTTCCCAATCCGCACATTGAAGCGACAATTCTTTCGGTGCCACCCGTCGCGAAGACCCTGCCAACTTCACCCATCAGTAGCGAGAAAACGGTTGGCGGCGGAGTCGAAGCCACGGCAATGTTCGATGCCGGGGCAGCTGCAACTATGTTACCGGGTACTGGTGCAGTCGCGACAATTGCCCATCGCGGAGCGGATGCCACCGCGCCGGGTAATTTTGGTGGCTCTACTCGAGTTGACTCAGCCCAGGCCCAATCCGCGGGAACTGACGGCGTTCCCACCTCGATCGGCGGCTACAAGATCGTCAAGGAGTTGGGCCGCGGAGCCATGGGGGCGGTCTATCTGGCAAAGCAGACCTCGCTCGACCGGGATGTAGCGCTCAAGACGATTCAAGCTCAGTATGCCGACAATCCGACGTTCATTGCCCGCTTCACGCGCGAGGCCTATGCAGCCGCCCAATTGACGCATCACAACGTGGTGCAGATTTACGACCTGGGTCAAGAGAACGGAACCAACTTCTTCAGCATGGAATTCGTTCGCGGTCAGTCGCTGGACGAAATCATTCGTCGGGATGGAAAGCTCGATCCGGAAGTTGCCGTCGGTTACATCCTGCAAGCGGCTCGCGGGCTGCAATATGCCCACGAGCATGGCATGGTGCACAGGGATGTCAAACCGGCGAACATGATGATCAATCATAACGGCATCGTGAAAGTGGCCGATCTGGGGCTCGTTAAAACGCCAGCCGCGGCGGAGGCTGAAGCCGCCGCGGAAGCGAGGGAAAACGCGACTCCCACCGACAAATCTGCTTCACTGGCTGCGGCCACCGCCAACGTCACGCTCAATAACGTGGCGATGGGGACTCCCGCCTATATGGCTCCCGAACAAGCCGCCAATGCCGCGGGGGTGGATCACCGGGCAGACATCTATTCTTTGGGCTGTTCGCTTTACGTCCTGCTCACCGGCCGGCCGCCGTTTGAAGGTGCGACCGCCCTGGAAGTCATCACCAAGCACAAAACCGAACCGGTCGTCCGCCCCGAAGCTATCGTCAAACGAGTACCGGCGCGTCTCTCGGAAATCTGCCTGAAAATGGTCGCCAAGCGGCCGGAAGATCGCTACGCCAATTTGGGCGAGACTATCAAGGACTTGGAAGGATTTCTTGGCATTCAGGCCAGCGGAACATATTCTCCCAAGGAGGAACATGCCCAGATTCTGGAAGAGTCCGTGAAGTCCTTTAACTCGGCGGGCATGGCAAAACTGCGAGGCGTTCTGCCGATCGCATTCTTCGGACTTTGCGGTTTGGTTGCTATCGTCGCAACTCTTTTTGGATTCTGGGGATTTGTCAGTGGCGTCATTGGCCTCGCCGTCATGACGACCGTTTCCTACTTGGTCGTCTCTGGCTTGCGACAGCGGACCTATTTGTTTGAACGGATTCGCGGCTTTTTGTTTTCCGCTCGCATCACCGACTGGCTCACCTGGATTGGCGGCGGAATTGTGTTTTTGCTGGCGTTGTGGCTGTTGGGCTCGCTCTGGTACTGGCTCGGCTTCGCCGTACTTGCCGTCATCCTGGCGGCGGGCTATTCGTTTGTGCTTGACGACAGCATCTCTCGCCAACGCAAAGAGCCGCTCGAAAAAATGGAGCACCTTCTCAAGTCGTTGCGGCTGAGAGGAGTCGAGGAAACATCGCTGCGATCTTTCGTGGCTCGCTATAGCGGTGACAATTGGGAGGAATTCTTTGAGGGCCTGTTTGGGTACGAGGCCAAACTGGCTGCACGCGAACAATTCGGCCGCGGTGATTCCGGCCGTTCGCGCAAAAAGTTCCGAGGCTGGCGGGATGGACTCATTCGCTGGATGGACGACCGTCTAAAAGCCGACAAAGAGCGTAAAGAACGGCAGCACCTGCAGAAAGTAGAGGAGAAAAACTTGCAGGCTCAAGGAGTCGATGTTCTTGCTGCTCGCAAACAGGCCCAAGCCATGGCCGACGCCCTGATGGACGAAGCCGACCAAGGTCGCAAACAGCCAGCCCAAGGTAGTGCCACCATCGTTGACCCCAAACTCGCCGCGGAAGCGAAACGGCAGCGGATCAAACAGATGCTGGCGGATGCCCGACGAGGTGCCTACCAGCCCAAGAAGAACCGCATGCTCGGCTTGGCAACTTCGCCATTGACATTCGCCCTTGGGGGCAAAATGAGGTTTTTGCTGGGATGCCTGCTGATCGCGGGATTCGCGATGTGGGTGAAGCTGAATCCTGACGTCTTCAAATACGGCCAGATCAAAGCTGCGGCGACGAATCTCACCGTGTCCGTAAAATCGGGAGACTTCAAATCGGCCACAGACACCGTCAAGGGAAGCGTTGCGGACACAACCAAGGATGCCGCCGGGGCCAAGGATCTCCCCATTCCAATTCTCGGCCACCTGTTAAGTGGCTGGCCAGCCGGCATCGCGGGGCTCATCCTCATAATTCTAGGTCTCTTCCGCGGCTGGAAAATGTCGATCTTCGCCTTGCCCGCAGCGGGGCTAATTCTGCTGGGTTCGTCGCTTGGCATACTTGGCGGATCGTGGATGGCCGTGCCGATTGGTTTGGCGGTGGCTGGTGTAGGATTCTTCTTTGGGAGAACGGCCGATCCATAGCCCCAAGAGGTGAATGGCATGGAGGGGATCGATAATCGCGAACAAGAAATGCCCCGGTACACAGCGCCGGAGGTAAGCTGCACGTTGCATCGCACCGAGCCTCATCAGCCTGAATTCAGCGACGCGGACCGCGAGGAACTTCGTTTCTCGCTCCGAGAACTTTTCCTGGCCACCACCGTGGCTGCGGTGATGCTGGCGCTGTTCCGTGCTGTTGGCATTTTCGGAGCAGTCTTTTCGTTTCTCGCCGCTGCCATCGTCACGCTGCTGGTTATTCCTCGTTGGTGGTCCACCGACCGGGCGCGCCAGCGCATCTACTTTGATTTCGTCTGGGGCCTCGTGATGCCCATTGTTTGCCTTGTGTTTGATCCCTTGGTGTTCAAACATGGGGATTTTGGCGAGGATCCAACCCTGTGGCTTCCCGCCGTTCACCCCGGCAAACCTGCAAGCATCGCGAAAATTGAAGTCAACACCATCGCGTACTTTGCGTGGCCGTTGCTGGCAGGGCAGACCATTACTTTGGCGTTGGTTCTGGGGGCTGGAAAGTCGCTTCGCCCCGCCGCACCACTGATCGCCGGAATTCTGGCAGTCGGCATGATGATTTCTTTCTGTCTGGCCGCACTTCTGGCAATTCCCGCCGCACTGGGTACATTGGTGTTTGGAATTGGCCTGCTCGGCTTCACACCCCTGTTCACCTGCTGCACTTACTATCGGCGGATGCGATTGATGTATCTGATTGGCGGCGAGGGGCGAACCTACGAATGGAAGCTGGCAGTGGCGGCTCTGGGCGTCCTTCTTTGCCTGGTGATGGCTGTAATTATTGGGACGATCGTTCAGTATGCGGTGTCGCCAAAAACTCCCATTAGTTTTTGAACGCCTTCCGCAGCAAATCTAGACTCTTGGGGACGGCCACCTTGGGGTCCTCTTTTCCCTCGAACTCCAGCGATACAAAGCCGCTGTAATTGTGCTTGTGAAAGATCTTGGCGATCCGGTCGTAGTCGAGGTCAAGCTGATACCAGAGTCCGCCGCCGTAATAGGTCTTGGCCTGCAGCAGGATCGTTTTGGGTGCGAGCAGTTCCAGCCGGTCGTACGGGTCTTCCAGAAAATTGCCCGTGTCGGCCGTGACCTGCAGCCACGGCGATTTGATGGCATCCACAATCCTCAGCACTCCTTCCGCAGTGCGGCCGAGCCCCCAGTGGTTTTCCAGGCCAAGCAGTACGCCGCATTTCTCCGCTGTCGGCAGGATTTTCTCAAAGCTGTCGATCACCCATTTGAAGCCGTCGTCGTCGGAATACCCCGGCAGCCGCGGTTCGATTCCCCGGTTCTTCATCAGCTCGTCAAAATCCTTGCTTGTTCCCCAGCGGCCAGTGTTGACCCGCATGGTGGGAATGCCCAGGGCGTACGCCAGTTCGATGCAATGGATGGTGTGGTCGATGTTCTTCTTTCGCTCCTCCTCCTTGGGCGAAACGAACCCCTGATGCGTCGAAAACCCCATCAGAGCCAGCCCATTCACAAATGCCCTCTTCTTGAGCTTCTGCAAATAGCCGTTCTCTTCATTCGTCATTTGCCGATGCAAAATCTCCACACCATCAAAGCCCCATTCCGCAGCCAAGTCGATGCACTTCTCGATATCGCGGTATTCTTCGTGCTCGAACTGCCAGAACGAGTAAGTGGAAATGCCGATGGGGTTGGAAGGCGAACTTGGCTTTTCGGTCACAGGCTGCGGTTTTACTTCCGCAAAACTACGCGAGCCTGCTAGGGAAAGTGCAGCGGCACCGGTGAGTAATTCGCGACGGCTGAGAGTCATGAAAAGCTCCTAAATCGGCGGTGATTCGTTGTTTCAATTCTCGGCTCAAACCTTCGGCTCAATCTTGTCCTTCCCCATCCATCCCCGCAATGCCTGCGGCACTTCCACGCTGCCGTCGGCTTGCTGGTAGTTTTCCAGCACGGCAATCAAAGCCCTACTGAGGGCGATGGCTGTGCCATTGAGGGTGTGGGCGAAGCGAGTTCCCTTCTCGTCCTTCTTCTTGTAGCGGATGTTGAGGCGGCGAGCCTGGTAGTCGGTGCAGTTGCTGGTGCTGGTCACTTCCCCCCATTCGCCGCCGTTGCCGCGGCCGGGCATCCAGGCTTCCAAATCGTATTTGCGATAGGCGGGGCCACCGAGATCGCCACTGGCAGTGTCGATCACACGGTAGGGAATGCCGAGGCCATCGAAGATATCGCACTCGATGTCGCGCAGTTGCTCCAGCATTTCGTCGCTCTGCTCGGGTAGCGTAAAAGCAAACATCTCCACTTTCGTAAACTGATGCACGCGATAGATTCCGCGAGTTGCTTTGCCAGCCGCCCCCGCCTCGGTGCGGAAGCAATGGCTGATGCCAGCCAGTTTGATGGGAAGCTTCTCGGCATCGATCGTTTGTTCGGAGTACATTCCGCCGAGCGTGATTTCCGCGGTCCCCACCAGACACAAATCGCTGCCGGCAATGCTGTAAATCTGCGTCTCCGGGCCGCGTGGGTTATAGCCGGTTCCCATCAACACTTCCTGGCGAGCCAGGTCGGGCGTCGTCGTCAGCGTGAAGCCATGTTTTGCCAGGACATCAACCGCGTATCGTTGCAATGCCAAATCCAGCAGCACGCAGTCGTTCTTCAGGAAATAGAATCCATGCCCTGTCGTACGGGCCCCAGCCTCAAAATCGAAGAGATCAAGTTTCTCGCCAAGCTGCACATGATCAAGCGGTGTGAAATCGAATTTGCGGACCGGAGTCTTTCCCTGATGGACTTCCACATTGGCTTGGTCCCCGCTGCCGACCGGCGCGGCGGGATGGGTCATGTTGGGGACATGGAGCTGAATCTCGCGGGCCTCCGCTTCCAGTTTGTCATGTTCGGCCTGAGCGGCATCCTTCTCGTCCCGCAGCCTGCGCCCCTCTTCCTTTTTGGCATTGCGCTCCGCCTCGTCCTTGGCCTTGCCAATTCCTTTGGCAACCTCGTTTGCTTTCCGATTCAGCTCTTCGACTTCCTGCAACTTGGTCCGCCGTTGCTCTTCTATCTGCACCAGGCGGCCTATGTCGCAGGCCATCCCGCGATTGTCACAGTTTTGTTTGACGGCAGCAGCGTTTTCGACAATGAATTTACGGTCGAGCATGGTGACTTCAGAGGTAGGGGCCAGGAGGAGTGTCTTGCGGATCAACGGGCGTTTTGTCGCTGGAATGAGCCGCTCAATCGGCTCTAGGTTCGCCGGAAGTGGCGATTTTGTCCACTGCCCTCGCAAGGCAAATTAGCCTCCTGCCTCAGGTTAGGGCACAAAAGCTATCACTTGTTGCATTCCATGCGGATAAACTTTATGATTGTGGGTGCGTATTGAGATTAGGTCTCAGTTGCATTAGCCTCCCTTAAGAGTCCCGCTTTGCAAGACATCATCCCTTTGGAACTGCTTCCCACCGGCCAGCGGGCTCGTGTTGACCAGCTTGTTGGAGATGATGCCAGCATCCATCGCCTCAGCGAAATGGGTCTGCGGCATGGCATCATTGTCGAGATGGTTCAGCCGGGTTCTCCCTGCATTGTCAAGCTCATGGGAAACAAACTTTGCATCCGGGATGCAAACTTGTTCCAAGTGCTGGTCCGGCCGGGAGCGGAAGAGTGACCCTCGCACAGTTCCCCATTGGCAGCCGCGGCGAAGTGGTACAGGTCGCTGGAGTCGATGAAATTAGCCAGCGACTCATGGAAATGGGCTTGGTGCCAGGAACCGAGTTTTTGCTCCTCGGTGCCGCTCCGCTGGGAGATCCGCTGGAGTTGGAAGTCCGTGGCTATCGGCTAAGCCTCCGCAAGACCGAGGCGGCACGAGTGGAAGTGATTAGCTCGTAGCAACCCGCTTCCGCCGATTATGAAACCGGCTAAACCCGGTTACTACCAACAAATGTCCCTTTCCGCCCCTCCCCGAGTGGTTACCGTTGCCCTGCTGGGAAACCCCAACACGGGAAAATCCACGCTCTTCTCTGCCCTGTGCGGGGTGCGGCAGCGCGTGGCGAATTATCCGGGCGTGACCGTGGAGAAGAAAGTGGGTCGTACGCAAATTGGCGGACACACGCTGGATATAATCGATCTGCCCGGCACATACAGTCTCGCCCCCAAATCGCCCGACGAAATGGTGACGGTCGACGTCCTCCTTGGCCGCCGCAGCGACGTGGCAAAACCGGATGTGGTGCTGGTCATCGTTGACGCCAGCAACCTCGAGCGTAATTTCTACCTGCTCAGCCAGGTTCTGGAACTCGGCCTGCCAACAGTCGTCGCTCTAAATATGGTCGACGTGGCTATAACCAAGGGACAAAAGCTCGATGTCGCGGGGCTCCGCAAGAGACTGCATATTCCACTGGTAGAAGTGCAGGCCAATCGGAAAATGGGACTGAAGGAACTTAAAGAGGCAATCACCGCTGCAGTTGGTGAAAAGAATTCGGCATGGATGGAAAGTCCCTTCCCCGAGAAGTTTCAAAACGAAGTCGCGATACTGGAAGAGCTGGCTGCAAAAACCAACGACGATAGGTTGCCCCGCTATTTGGTCGAACGGCTGCTACTGGATACCAGCGGATATCTTTCGGAAGCGAGCATCACTGGCATCACTCCAGAGATTCTTTGCGAAGCAGCCGGTGCAAGAGAGCGGTTGAAAGCGGTTGGCATACCGATTCCGGCGGTCGAGGCGATGGCCCGCTATCAATGGGCGGGACAGGTGCTCAAAGACATTGTCGTACGCCCCAAACAGCGGCCGGTCACCTTGAGCGACAAGCTGGATTCACTGTTGACGCACCGAATCTTCGGCAGCATTGCCTTTTTGGTGCTGATGCTCCTCATGTTCCAAGCGGTGTTCTGGATCAATGATGTGCTCTTGATTGGCGATGCAATCGACTACGCCGCCGGTTGGACACAATCATGGATTTCTACATTACTGCCGGAAGGGGCTCTGCGCTCACTCATTAATGACGGTGTCATTGCCGGTGTCGGGGGCGTCGTGGTGTTCCTTCCGCAAATCCTTACGCTCTTCTGTTTCATCGCCATTTTGGAAGACTGCGGCTATATGGCCCGGGCGGCCTATCTGATGGACAAACTAATGTCCAAGATTGGCCTTTCTGGCAAGTCGTTCATTCCGCTGCTTTCCTCATTTGCCTGTGCCGTCCCCGGCATCATGGCGACTCGTGTCATTGAGAACCGCCGCGACCGGCTTATCACCATCCTTGTCGCCCCGCTCATGAGCTGCAGTGCCCGGCTGCCGGTCTACACGCTGTTCATTGGGGCTTTCATTCCGAATCGCACACTCGATCTAACTCTCGCTGGCTGGGGAATTCAGGTGCCGTGGCTGCGCGGCCTTGTTATGTTCAGCATGTACATGATCGGAATCGTTACTGGCATTCTGGTTGCCTGGATATTGAAGAAGACGCTGCTCCGCGGGGCAACGCCACCGTTTGTGATGGAACTTCCCAGTTACAAACTCCCCGGAATTCGTATCGTCTGGCAGCGCATGACCGAGCAAGGCTGGGCCTTTCTGCAGCGGGCCGGTACGCTCATTCTGGCGATTTCGGTGATCGTCTGGGGCTTCGGTTATTTTCCGCATGATGCGTCGATGCTTCCGCCGCAACTTTCTCAGCGACAAGCCACGCTCGAATCCCAACTCGCTAAATTCAACGAAGCGGAGTTGGAGACCAATGAAGCAGCCTTGAAACTGAAGGCGAACCTGGCCGTCGTAGAAAATCAGATCGCCGGAGAATACCTCAGCAGCAGCTATCTGGGCCGTATGGGGCATTTTATCGAACCCGCCGTCCGCCCGCTGGGTTGGGACTGGAAAATCGGGTGTGCGGCTATTGCCTCGTTTCCGGCCCGCGAAGTTGTCAACGCGACGCTGGGGGTCATCTATAATTTAGGAGAAGGAGCCGAGGAACTGCAGCTCGAGGAAACCATCCAGGCCGAGAAGAATTTCAACATTCCGGTCGCCCTTTCGATCATGGTCTTCTTCGCCCTCTGTGCCCAATGCGTCTCCACGCTTGTTATTATTCGCCGCGAAACCGGCACTTGGCTTTGGCCGGTGTTCACCTTTGTCTACATGACCGTCCTCGCTTATCTGGGAGCCTTTGCCACTTACCAAATCGGCATGCTCTTCCAAGTGGGGTAGGCTTTCAGCCTGTCCAAAATGCAACGATTGAATAATGATGAAAGCAGAATGCTGAAGAACATCGAGCAGCCCATGTCTCCACTCCTGCAATCAATCATCGCTGCCGCCCTTTGTCTCCTCGCTGGAGGCTATCTTGCCTTCCGCGCGTATCTTGCATTTGCCAAGCGCGCTGGCACAGGTTGCGGCAGCGGCTGCGCATCTTGCCCCAGTGCGGAGAATGTCGCAGGAGCCAAGGTGAAGCCACTGCTAACATTGGAAATGCCGCCCCGGATCGATGATGAGAGTCCCCGACGAATCGAAGCGTAAGTTGGCTGGCACGGTGATTGCGAAGACCTTGGGTCTCGTGCTCCCAAATAGTCATCCTTTACGGAAACTCTTCTAATTGCAGCAATCCTCCAAGGTCGGCAGCCGCTGCTGCACGGGCCTCCAGAGCGTCAATAAAGTTGAGATTGATTTCCTGCAGCGTCCGCTGCACGGCGAGGACATCGAGAAAATCGGCATGCCCCTTTTCGTAAAGTTGCTGTGTTAGTTCTAACGACTCCTTGGTCCTGGGGAGCAATTCAACTTCATAACTGCGTACCTGTTCGCTCGCCTGTCGATAACGGTTGAGAGCGTCTGTGGCCTGTCCTGCCAGAGCCAAACGGGTCTGCTCGAAATCGGCGTGGGCTCGCATGTGGTTGGCCCGCGCGGCATCAATGCCTCCTCGGTTTCGATCCCATAGCGGAACGCTCATCATGAATTGAAATATCGCCTGGTTGTGAAGCGGCTCAAGTTGATATTGGTAGCCGCCCATAATGTTGAAGTCGGGCTTGGGCTGGACCATGGCCCGTTCGAGCAACAAGGAGGACCGGCGCACTTCGGCATCGGCCCGGGCTAGCTCCGCGTTGTTCTCCAAGGCTTTGGCTTGCGCGGAAAGCGAATCAAGTTCTGGAAAACGCACTCCCAGATTGCCAGCCAGCGAACCTATCGACAAAACCGGATTACCGACCGCGATGGCCAATTGCTGACGCGCGGACACGAGGCTGATTTGCGCGTTTTGCTGGGCAACTTCCGCCTTTTTGGCCTCGACCTCCAGGATCAGGACATCGGGCCTTGCCCCTTCTCCCGCCTGGAGAAGATCCCGGCCAATTTGAGCCGATTTCGCCGAGATACGGCGAATTTCGTCGAGTTGTTCCACCCGCCGCTGCGCGGCCAGAGTCCGATAAAATTGCCGGCGGACTGCTGTCAATATGTCAAAGGTGGCACGGACGTGTGCCAGCCTCATTTGATCGGCTTCAACTCTTCCAGCTGCGGCATCGAGATTGAGTTTGCCACCACCAATAATATCCTGGCTGAAGAAGGCGTTGTACTGCGATTGGTATCCAGCCAATTGCCCGGACCCTGTTCCTATTTGTGGGTTCGGGGGACGCCCCGCTTGCCAGGCACGTCCTTCCGCAGCCGTGATTGCCTCGGAAGTGGAGGCCAACTTGGGATGCTGCTCCAATGCCAGTTGCTCACACTCCTTCAGAGTCATTCCCTCGGCGACTTCAGCAGTTGACATGGGAGAAGGAAGTTTTTCAGGCTCCGCAGACGACGAAGGCCCTGTAAGCGGTTTAGGAGCAGTCGATTCTGGCAGTTCTTCTTCGGTCTGAGCAAAGTACGCAGCGGTCGAATCCGTCGCAAGTTGACTGCTAGCGGCGGCACAGCCACCCAGCAGCAACGGCGCAACGCACAGCCAGTGAAGGCGAATCAAACTGAGGAAGCGAGAGCTGTGCAACATCGTTCGAACGAATGGAGCCGCGCAGGAATTGAGGTATCCCCATTATCGACTTAACCGGCACAGAATGTTCAACCGAAATATCTTGCGCAAAGCACCCAGGCTTCCATCGTTGTTTTAGGAAAACGCCTTGCCCGTTAGTTTCTCAAAGGCTTCGACGTACTTCGCTCTCGTCCGAGCCACGACTTCCTCCGGCAGGGCTGGGGGCGGACTGTTCTTGTCCCAGCCCGTCGTCTCCAGCCAATCCCGAACAAACTGTTTGTCATAGGATTGCTGCGCGCGTCCCGGTTGATAAAGGTCAGCCGGCCAGAAGCGACTGCTGTCGGGAGTGAGGACTTCGTCGATAAGAATCAAGTTTCCTTCGTGCCAGCCCCATTCGAACTTCGTGTCCGCAATGATGATGCCGCGCGTTTGGGCATACTCGCGGGCGCGGGTATAGACATCCAGGCTGCGCCGGCGGAGCGCATGGGCCACATCGCCGCCAATAATCTCCACCATCTTCTCCAAAGAAATATTGATGTCGTGCCCGCTTTCCTCTTTGGTCGCCGGAGTAAATATTGACTCCGGAAGCTGCGAGCATTGAACCAGTCCCGGAGGGAGCGCGATCCCGCAGACGTTGCCCCCAGACTTGTATTCTTTCCAGCCGGAGCCATCGAGGTATCCTCGAACAACGCATTCAATTGGCACTACCTGGGCCTTTTGGACGATCATGCTCCTGCCGACAAGTTCCGCTGAATTGACATCCGCCGGCAGCTTCAGAGACGCCACGTCCTGAGAAATCAAATGATTGGGCACGCCCAGCAGTTCGAACCAAAAAGCGCTAATTTGCGTGAGAATCCGCCCTTTATCGGGGATGCCATTGGGCATAACCCAGTCGAAGGCACTAATACGATCAGAGGCGACTAGCAACATGCGGTCTCCCAAGTCATAAACGTCGCGTACTTTTCCGCGACGAACAGGAAATGGGAGATCGGTTCTCAAAAGTGCGGACATTTTCTGCAAGACCTCGATTTTCATGGGCAAGTGGGCCAACGACGTGGCACAATATAGCAGAGAGGGGAAGTCGGGGAGACATGTTCACCGTTGAAGTGTCTGGGTCTCTCGGTTAGACTCCCAAATTCGCCTTTTTGCCCAGTTCGTCGTCTCGTCTCATGGGTCATTTCGTCTTTCACGTTCCACGCCCAGATCGCCTGGCTCCAGGTGCTGTGGAGCGCGCCTATTTGGCGAGCATGGATGGCATCCCTTGGGAGTGCAACTGCCAATGGGATGATGGGATTCTAGCCATTGAAAGGGACACTCGAGAATCCGGCAATCTCTACTTCTGCTGGAATGTGCCGGGGCGTGGACAAGTAATGCTTTGCAGCGGCAGCCTCATGGAACGAGATCGGCCGTATAACTTACCGGTGGAACTCGCACGAGGGACAATCAATCGCCTCCGCAATCAGGCCGCAACTTGGCTCGCTGCGGGGATGGAGATTCCGGGCAAGTTCGAGGAACTGAGCAGCCGGGCCGCGTTGGTTTTTGCCAGCGCGGCAATTGGGCAGCAACAGCCGGAACGGGCGGCGGAGCGTGCCGAAGAGGCAATTCGCATCAGCCTCGAAGCGGCTGATCTTCTCGTACAAAACTATGCTCAGCAGGTGCTGGCCATCCGCCGGCGGGAACAACCAACTCTCTCCACGCTGCTTGCCGGCCGGTTGGACGGAGTGCCGCAAGGTGCCGCTGCCGATGCCTTCCTGGCCGCATTCAATACGGCAGTGCTGGTCCCCAACTGGCCAGAAATGGGAAGCGCCAGCGGCGAAATTAAGTGGGACGACCTGGACCGCCAGGTGCAATGGTGCCGCGACCACGGCTTGCGGATTTGCATGGGCCCGCTGATTCAGTTCGATCGCGGCAGCCTGCCAGATTGGCTGTATCTCTGGGAAGGAGAGTTTGAGGACATCTGTGAGAGCGTCTTCACTTTCGTCCAGGGAGTCATTCGCCGCTACGCCGGAAAGGTCCATCTTTGGAATTGTGCAGCGCGCATGAATGTCCCTGGCGCGATGGACCTATCGGAAGAGCAGCGCCTCAAGCTGACCGTGGACATGTTGGAGTTGACGCACAGCCTCGATTCCAAAACTCCCGCCATCGTCAGCTTCGACCAACCATGGGCAGAGTATATCGCGGCTGAGGACCAGGAACTGACTCCGCTCCATTTCGCGGACACGCTGGCCCGCAGTGATTTGGGAATGGCTGGAGTGGGGATCGAAATGAACCTTGGGTACACACCCCATGGAACTCTCCCCCGCGATCTCCTCGAAATCAGTCGTCAGATCGACCGCTGGAGCCAGTTGGGACTTCCCTTGGTCATCTTTGTCACCGCCCCCAGCAGTGAAGCCAAGGATCCGCTGGCTCGCTCCGCCGCGCGTCCACTTCCCAGCCTGATTGCGGGTGGTCTCAGCCCGCAAGCTCAGGCGGAGCTTATCTCCGTCCTCATCCCGTTGCTCATCGCCCGCCAGCCGGTGCAGGCGGTGGTTTGGAATCAGTGGCGCGATGACCTGCCGCATGATTTTCCTCATGGGGGCCTTTACGACGCGATGGGCCAGCCCAAACCTGGGCTGAAAAAGCTGGTGGACATCCGGCGAAAGTATCTGAGCTAGAGTCTCCGAGCGGCCTATTTGCTACAATCGCCGCATGACTAGCTTTGACCTCATTCTGCGGCGCGGCACCATCATTGACGGCACACGATCTCCCCGCTTTGTTGCGGACATCGGCATTCGCGGAGACAAGATTGCTTCCGTCGGCAATCTGCAAGGCGCGAACGCCGAACGGATTGTTGATGCCGCTGGCAGGATTGTTGCGCCCGGCTTCATCGACCTGCACAATCACAGCGACGGCTGGCTCCTCAAACACGCGAACTTCCTGCCGAAGACATCGCAGGGGTTTACCACCGAAGTTCTCATGGCGGATGGCATCTCCTATGCTCCCGTCGACAAGCTCAACTGGCGGCAGTGGTTTTACTATCTGCGGTCACTCAATGGATTGAAGTTCGAGGACTACGAAGGATGGGAAACGCTGGCCGAATACATGGAGATTCTCTCGGGTCGCACGGCCCAGAATGTCGCCACGCACGTTCCCTACGCCAACGTCCGCGCATTGGCATGCGGCTTCGGTCGTGTGCAGCCGGATGACTTTCAATCGAGGAGCATCGCGGCAGAGATTGTGAAGGGAATGGAAGCCGGAGCCGTCGGCCTTTCGACAGGAATGGATTACATCAGCCAGTGTTTTGCCGGGACGGACGAAATCGTGGCCGCCTGCAAGGCGATGGCTCCGTTCGGCGGCATCTACGTCACGCACATCCGCTACAAGTCCGGGCTAATGCCCGCTCTCAACGAAGCGGTCGATATTGCCCGCCGGGCGGGAGTGAAGCTGCATGTTTCGCACCTCAAGGGAGGAACGGAACAGGCGGTGCAAGAAGTGCTGAACTGGATCGACACCTACGCCCGCAAGCAGGTGGACTTCTCGTTTGACGTCTATCCCTACCAGCGCGGCAGCACCATGGTGAATTACCTTCTGCCGTATGAAGTTTGGGAAGATGGCCCGCTAGCCGCCATCGGCCGCATGAGCCGGCCGGAGTTGCTCGCCCGCTTCCGCACCGGGCTGGAGGTCTATCGCCTGCCGCTCGACCGGGTTTATATCGCCTGGGCCAACACCCAGGACAACCAGCAGCACATCGGCAAACTCCTCGTGGACTACGCGGCTGAACTCGATCAACCGATTGAAGAAGCCCTTTATCATCTGCTCGTGGAAGAAAGCCTGGCCACGCTGCTTGTGCTCGACGAAGGGGACGACCGGCTGGTCAATCCGCTGCTGGCCCATGACCTGTACCTGATGGGGAGCGATGGCATCTACCACCCCGAGCCCTCACGCCTCCATCCACGAGTCTATGGCTCCGCGGGCCGACTGCTCGGCCCTATGGTGCGAGATGCCGGGCTCTTTCCGCTGGAAGATGCGGTCTACAAACTGAGCGGCGGACCAGCCAAGCGATTCGGCCTCACGGGCCGTGGCGTGATCCGCGAAGGAGCCTTTGCCGACCTCGTCGTATTTGATCCAGCAACAGTTACCGACCAGGCGACCTACGATCAGCCGCACCAAACCTGTGCCGGCATCGAGTACGTCGCCGTGAACGGACAACTCATCATCGAGTCCGGCCAGCCGCATCACTTTTCCGGCGAACGCTGGAAACCGGCGAGCGGCGAACCGGGAAGGTTCTTGCGGTACCACCTCCCCGGCGAGCGGCCAGCGTAAGCTGGCTGATAATTCCGCGCCGCGCGAGCCCCCCGAAAATGGCATGCCGATTCATCTGATTCGGTCTCTTTTTTTTCCTGAATTCACGCCCATAACTCCTTTGTCTGAAACAGCTTTCGCTGATTCAGGCTCTAAAAACCCCTCTTTCTTGATTCACGTTTTTGTGATTCACGGAGGCGACCATACTTCAGCCCAGCGACTCACGCCAGAGCTCGCTCCCCCAGCGCCCGCCAGCGCGCAGCACTCCCGCCAGCCACGGGCAAAAAATCCACAACCAAATTGCCAAACATCTCCCGACCCCTTTCTCGTGCGCCTCGGCAAGCTGCCCCCGCGCGAGACCTTCGGCCCGGATATTCAATTCGTACGGACTTTATATTGTCACAGTCAATACCTTGGCATAAATATTTGTTAAAATAATTGTGACCGTGCTCGGGGCATAGTTGGCGCCAGCCAACGGGGCCTTCGGCGGTCTGCCAAGGAAGAATTCCCAGCGAATCAATCGTCATTCTCAACGGAATTGTTTCCCCGACCAAGGTATTGGCAGCCTTGGTCCTCAGGACGCAAAAATCAGCGCACGCAGTGGGAGCCGAACCCGCTCCTCGGCCTCGCCTGCCTGTATGGCATCGAGCTCTTGCACGACAACGTGAGCGACTGCCGCAACCGCCTCCAGAACCTCTTTGCGGAACACTACACGGCCCGTTACGGAAAAGTGGCCAAACCCGCAGTCATCGCCGCCGTGGGCACCATCGTGCGGACGAACATCCTGCAAGGGGATGCCCTCAAGATGACCACGGTCGGCAGCAAAGTCTACCCGGCCGAGCCGCTCGTTTTCATCGAGTGGTCGCTCCTTCCCGGCGGGAAGTTCAAGTGCCGGCTGTACGAATATCATGACCTGTCCCAGCCGCCGCCGGGCTCCCTTTCCGGCCTGTTTGTCGCTGCGAGCGCTCGCCTGACCGACGAAGACGGCAAACCGGTCTACATACCGCGCCACATCGCAGATCGGCCGCCGGTGCGTTACCTCAAGCTGGCGGAACTGGAGAGGGTGCGATGAACGACCCATGTTGTGGCCGGTCTTCCCGAGGACAACCCCTCACCCCCAGCCCCTCTCCCCGAGGCGGGGAGAGGGGAGCGGAGAGATGGAGCCACGGGTGTCAGGTGACTCAAATGGCGAGCTCCGATCGAAATGACTCACCAACCAATCCCCCGCCTTGTCTGGCTCCCCTCGCCTCGCTGCGGGGAGAGGGGCTGGGGGTGAGGGGCTTGCTCGCCCAACCCGGGAGAAGGCAATGAGTGCTACGGCAGCGGCGCACAATCCCGATATCCTCACCTGCCTGGCCAACCTGTCGGCGGACGAGGTCTTCACCCCTCCCAACCTGGCCGTGGCCATGCTCGACATGCTGCCGCAGGACCTGTTCCGCTCTGACGAGACGACCGGCGGTCGGCCGTTTCGGCGGGGTCGGGAGGCCCGCGCCGAACTCGAGTGTTTCGGACGGGACTGGAGTCCCATCCTACTCATGCTTTCGCCGCCATCAGGCTGATTCGCACATGTCCATCCACATGGGCGGTGGCGATGTTCAGGTTGTCAGGTGCCAGGTGCATGTCGCGGATGGAGTTGCCGATGTTCAGCGTGTGGAACTCGGGCTTCTCGATTCCTTTCCAGAAGAAGAGATGTCCCCCCCCTCCGCCTCCGCTCGCGCCGACAATAAAACCGCCGGGGTGAAATTGGGCATTCCAGCAAACGCCATTGAGGTTGGCCTTGCTGCCGTATTGCACGATTTCCTTGCCGTCTTCCCAGTTGGCGAGCAGGGCGATGGGGTTGCCGATTCCGGCGAAGGCGTTGCTGACGTTGGTGATTCCCGTGAGGAGGATTTGCTTGCCGTCGGGGCTGAAGTTCATCCCCCGCGTGCCGCCGATGTCGGCCATGAAACCGGGGTCATACTTACTGAGCGGCGGAAATGTCAGTCGGCGCACCTCCTTGCCGGTTTCCACATCCCATTCGATGACGTTGGCCATTAAATCGCCGCTCACCAGCCGTTTTCCTTCCGGGTGGAAAGCGACGTTGTAAACGTGCCGCGGATGGCCCGCCAGTTCGTGGACCTTGGAGCCGTCCTCCATTTTCCAAATGCGAACCACAAGGTCATTGCCCGCGGTGGCGACCAGCGTGCCGTCGGGACTGACCGCAAGCGAACGTATCCAGCCTTGATGAGCCTGGACAGTCCTCGTCGGTGCCGGCTTCTCGGCAGCGGCAGGCCACCAAAGGAGCTTTCCTTCATAGCCGCCGGTGACCAGGGTCAGGCCATCCTTGCTAAAGCCAATGGCCCGCGCCCAGCTATCGTGGCCCGCAAGCTCCGTCTTGGCAGCCGAAGCGATCTCGAACCGCCAGATGCGATTGTCTTCACCCCCGGCAAAGACGAACTTGCCGCTGGGGTCGAATCGGCAGGAAACGAGCGCCCGGTTGTGAACCAGGTCCTTGGCAACGTGAATCTTGGTGGGGTCGGCAGCGGGAGTTTGCATAAATTCGCCTATAGTCGCCTTTCGCTCCGCGAAAGTAGCGCTACTTTCGCGGAGCGAAAGGCGACTATCGCGACCATCTCAGTATAATTGGTTTCCATGCCCACTCGCCACATCACCTCGCCCGATTCGCCCGAACTGGATGAACTTTGCCGCGAACTCGCGGGGCTCGCTCCAAGTCTGGAAAAACCCGGTGCATGGCCGGCGGACCAACTGCGGTTGTGCGGGGAGGCGGGAGTTTTTGAATGGTTTGTGCCGCGCGAGTTCGGCGGTCAGGGCTGGACCGAAGCGGCTGTGGTACGCGGCTATTTGAAGCTGAGTGCGGCTTGCCTGACGACGACGTTCGTCATCACGCAGCGGAGCGGCGCGATGAGCCGTATTGCGGCCAGCGAGAATGAGTGGGCGAGAAAGACGCTACTCCCCGACTTGCTCAGTGGCCGCAGCTTCGCCACCGTCGGCATCTCGCATCTCACCACCAGCCGGCAGCATCTGGGGAAGCCGGCGATGAGTGTCATGGAAACTGCCGGCGGCTTTGTGCTGGATGGTTATTCGCCTTGGGTGACCGGCGGTGAGCAGGCACAGCATGTGGTCATCGGCGGAAGTTTCGTCAGTGAAGATTCCACCGCCGCACCGCCGCAAATCCTGGTAGCCCTGCCGACGAATTTGCCCGGTGTGCGAATACCCGTCTCACCAGACCTCGTCGCTCTCACCGCCAGTCGCACTGGTTCGGTCTACTGCGACCGTGTCTTCGTGGAGCGGAAATGGCTGTTGGCGGGGCCGATTCCCGAAGTGATGAAGCAAGGAGCCGGCGCGAAGACCGGCGGCCTGCAAACTTCGACCCTGGCGGTCGGCCTTTCCACGGCAGCCATACAATTCCTGGAAAGTGATGCCGCCAAGCGAGCCGATTTGAACCCTCCAGCCGCCGCACTTCGCGCCGAACTTGACAGCATCACCGCCGACCTGCTTGCCCTCGCCGACGGCCAGGAAGCGTGTACTGCTTCAGACCTTCGCGCCCGAGCCAACAGCTTTGCCCTGCGGGCGACTCAGGCCTCTCTCGCCGCCGCCAAGGGAGCCGGCTTCGTTGCCACTCATCCCGCCGGCCGCCGGTGCCGCGAAGCCTTGTTCTTCCTCGTCTGGAGTTGCCCGCAAGGAGTGCTCAACACCAATCTCTGC
>CAYUJE010000010.1:39082-40546 GCA_964444865.1 uncultured Pirellulaceae bacterium
CTTGTTCTTCCTCGTCTGGAGTTGCCCGCAAGGAGTGCTCAACACCAATCTCTGCGAGTTGGCGGGAATTGAAGGTTGATAATCTCGCTTCGGCCAGAGGAAATCTGTTGATAATTCCCCCGGTAAAACAACAGGCCGCCCGTGAGATTCTTACAGAAATCTCGGCAACCGCCATGACCGCAGTCTATTTCAGTTTCTTGATTTCCAAATCCTTGAACTGCACCTTCATCGGCGGGCCGGCGTGGAGCTGCAGGGCGAGGATGCCGCTGGCGGCCGATTTTTCTTTCTCATTGTCGGTGACATCCACGGTCGTGTGTCCGTTGATTTTCTGTACGAGGTGATTCCCCTTGGCGATGATCACGTACTCGTTCCAATCCTCCTTCTTGATGTGCTTAAGGATTTCGGCCGACTCTTCGGTCTTGCCGACAACTTTCTTCTCGCCGGTGGCGCTGATTTCCACTTTGTTCCCCCGCTCGGCCAGGATGCCGCGGCGTCCTTCCTCGTAGAGGATGCCAATATATTGGTCGCCGGAATCAATGTCCGCCTGGTAGCCGTGAACGACGTGGTTGCCTTTATCCGAACTGCGGTACTGAATGCCTGAATTGCCGCCGACAATCTTGAATTTCAGCCGAAGTTCAAAATCGCCGACTTGATCCTTCCAGATCAGAAACGTGTTGCCGTTGGTGGGGTTTTCTTTGGTCGTCTGGCCGGTAATGGTGCCGTCTTGCACGGACCAGAATTTTTCGTTCCCCGACCATCCTTCCATATCTTTGCCGTTGAAGAGGGAGACAAAGCCCTCCTTTTCTTCGGCCTGAAGTAACGGCGCGGCGAGCGTAAGCATCCAAAGAAGCGAGGCAAAGGGAATCAGGCGGCTCATAGGGTGATCCTTGGGGGGAGAGAGAAGAGTTCGGGTCAATTTCATTTCCGCCTGGATTATAACGACTGAACTTGTCTTTTTGGGCGGAGCCGGTGATAATTAGTCATATGGCAATCAAGCCTCTCACTACTGTCCTCTTTTCGCTCGCATTGCTGGCGATGGCCGTGCAAGGGCTTGGTGCGGAGAGTTTTGTTGACGCTTGCCAGTGTCAGGCCTGCGACTGTGGCCAGTCGGCGAAGGGCATGAGTTGTTGCGCGAACCATGAGGTTCCAACGGCGACTCCCAGTTGTGCCAAGTCCTGCTGCCAAAGTTCTGTAGCGGACTGTTCGGGGATCGCACCCACGCTAGGCTCTTGCTGCTGCCGCGGGGCGGAACTGCCGACGCCGCTGAATTCACCGAGGAGCGATAAATCCAGCCCCGAAAAGCCGCAGCCGGCGATTATGCCCGCCCCGGCACTTGTTGCGGTTTCATTGCCCCAAGTTTGCGGCCAGTTCGAAATTAGTCCGCAGTTTGAAACTCCACCGCCACGCATTCTCTACTGCGTTTGGCGGAACTGATGGCACCCACGCAGAATCGTCTGTTGGGAT
>CAYUJE010000011.1:0-40026 GCA_964444865.1 uncultured Pirellulaceae bacterium
CGCATGATCATCGTCCCCATCGCGCCGTCGAGAAGGAGGATGCGATCCTCCAGGAGCGATTCGAGCAGATCGTACGCGTGGGTGCGGACGGGGGAAGACATGAATTCAATCAACCGTGGATAGTGGTGGGAACGGCAGAGAGGACAGCCCCGCAAGCTGCGGGGTTCAGGCGAGCCATTCACTATCCGTCAAAGCGACCCAAGTCGCAAGGCAAGAAATGTCGCCTTTCGCTCCTGCGAAAGAAGCGCTGCTTTCGCAGGAGCGAAAGGCGACCATGGCTATTCGCCGACGTATGGCAGCAGGCCCATGTGCCGGGCACGCTTGATGGCGAGCGAAACGGCGTGCTGGCTGGCCGCGCTGCAGCCGGTCTTGCGGCGGCTGACGATTTTTCCGTGGCGGTTGATCAGCTTTTTGAGAAGTTCCACATCCTTGTAATCGACAAACATCGGCCGAGGGCGGACGCCGTCGATCCAAATCGGATCTTTCTTTTTGATCTTGATCCGAGGCTTGGGCTTCCGCTTGGGGCGGGCATCCTTCTTATTGAACGGCTTGAACATAAGCAATCAGGCTGGCGATAGGCTGTAAAGGCAGGCGTGGTAACGGTTTACGAGATCATCGCTCGGCTGCGAAGGCATACCGCAGCCAGTAGCGAATCCACGATTTTACCGACTTGGGGCGGCTTTGCAAGGTCTGGAGCGAAGGCGAATCTCAATTTGGGGCTGGACGGCTCATTGGCTCATTAGGGCGTTCATAATTCCGACGCCCGCTCCTCCCAACATTTGTAATCCACCGAGAACCATCGCCACAATCCCCAACATTTTTGCCGTAGATGCCTTGCTGTTCGCCTCGCTCCCGACGGGAGCTACTGCGAGCACACTTCCCGCGTTATTCATTGCAATAACGCCCATGATGACGCCGCCAATTCCGCAGCAACAGACGACGGAGACGGCTATTCCACCAATCGCCAAATTGAATGCACTGTTGGCTTTGGCCAGAAGTTCCGGGGAACCACCTCCGGCCTGTCCAAACCCTGGGGTTTGATACGGATTGGACTTAGGATCACCAAAGGGTTGGCCGCTCATCCTGCGCTCCTTGACTGTATTCGCGGGGAAGAAAATCTAGAGTGAGCAGTGTGACACTCTTTCCCCCAACTGAAAAGCAGGGAAAATGCCCTCCGCACCAAGAAACTTGGACCAGAACCGAATGGAGCCCTCTGATGAAGATTTACACCAAGACTGGCGATAGTGGCCAAACCGGCCTCTTCGCTGGCCCTCGGGTCCGCAAGGATGATGTGCGTATTGAAGCGTATGGAACTGTTGACGAGCTGAATGCATTCCTCGGGCTCGCTCGGACTCAAGCCTTACCGGCAGAAATCGAGGCTTGCCTGGCCAGGGCGCAAAACGAGTTGTTTGCCGTCGGTGCCGAATTGGCCACTCCAGACCCCGTGAAACATGGCACCGCCATGATCGGTCCTTCCCATTCTGAAGCCCTCGAAGGTGCCATCGACGCCATGGAATCCAAACTCCCGCCGCTTCGCCAATTCGTCCTCCCCGCAGGAACGGCTGCGGCTGCTCATTTGCATGTGGCTCGCGGAATCTGTCGGCGGGCGGAACGGCGGGTGGTCACTCTCGCCAGCGAAAACCCCGCGGCGTTTCAGAATGTGCTGATTTACCTCAACCGGCTGGGAGACTATCTGTTTGTCGCAGCCCGGTTCGCCAATCATTCGGTTGGGGCCGCGGAAGTCCCCTGGAATAAGCCTGGCTAATACAGCGGCTCGTCTACTTTACATTCCTCAGCGAGGGAATTACCTTGTCCCCATTGAAACGAAAGTTCTGCTAGCAGGACTTTTGTAGGTGGCGGCATTCGAGGGCGGGACGCCTTCAGGCGGAGTGCTTCCCCAGGCGGCTGGATTTCACATTCACGGTGGGCATCATGCGACCGATCTTTCGCTCCGCGCTGGTTTGCTGCGCGCTGGCCGGATTTTCCGCACTGGCACTTTCTTTCCTTGCAACGGCGTCTTATGGGGAGGACCCCAAACCATTAACCCTGGAAGACGTCGATGCCAAAGCAGCCGATGCTGCCCTCGCCGGGCACAATGCCTGGATGCTTACGAGCGCGGCGCTGGTCTTGTTCATGACCGCCCCCGGCCTTGCCATGTTCTACAGCGGCCTGGTCCGCAAGAAGAACGTGCTGGGTGTGATGATGCAGTGCGTTTTTTTGATGGGACTCATGACCGTAATTTGGGGTCTGTATGGTTATTCCCTCTCGTTCGGCGGAACGCCCGATGAGACGGATGAATTCTCGTATAGCCCATACATTGGCAACGCAGACTTTATCGGCATGAAGAATGTCCAGCGGAAATTGGTTTTCGTCAAGAATGAAAAGGGAGAGGAAGTTCCCACGGTGGTTACGCCCATGGAAGGGGCCATTCCGCGATTTACCCACATGTTGTTCCAGGGGATGTTTTTTATCATCACTCCGGCTTTGATTTGCGGAGCGTACGCCGAACGAATGAAATTCAGCACGATGGTGGTCTTCACGGTTCTGTGGGGGACCATCGTCTATTGCCCGCTTTGCCACTGGGTTTGGGATAGCGGCATTTTGGCGTTCGGCCCCGGTTGGGCCGGCGGCGCGCTGGATTTTGCGGGTGGCACTGTCGTGCATATCAGTTCGGGTGTTTCGGCACTGGTTTGTGCGTTGGTGATGGGCAAGCGACTGGGGTACGGAACGGAGCCGATGCCGCCGCATAATCTGACTTACACCACGCTTGGCGCAGGAATGTTGTGGGTGGGGTGGTTCGGATTCAATGCCGGAAGCGAATTGGCGTCTGATGGTTTGGCTGCCAGCGCCTTCTGCGCCACTCACTTTTCCGCGGCTGCGGGGACCTTGGCGTGGGCAGGGATGGAATGGATCACCCGAGGCAAGCCGAGCGTGCTCGGCGCCTGCTCGGGAGCCGTCGCTGGTCTGGTCTGCATCACCCCGGCTGCCGGGTTCGTGCAGCCCTTGCCGGCAATGCTCCTGGGACTGGCCGTGGGAGTTGTCTGCTTCTTCGCCTGCACCAAACTGAAATCCATGTTCAAGTACGATGACTCACTGGATGCCTTCGGCGTTCACGGAATAGGGGGAACCCTGGGGGCCGTTCTGACGGGCATTTTTGCCACTCGGGAAGTTGCCGATGTCGCACTGGTCAGCCAAGGCAAGCCCGTGGGACTCATCGACGGCAATTTCAGCCTGCTCATCGGCCAACTTGTGGCCGTGGCGGTTACCTGGGTTTTTGCGGGAGTCGTTACCTTTGTTCTTCTTAAGATTCTGGACGCCACAATGGGTCTGCGGGTCAAGAAGGAAGCCGAAATGCAAGGTCTCGACCTCAGTCAACACGGTGAAGAGGGCTACATCTTCCTGTAAGGGGGGAGTAGACTAAAGATGGTGAGTAGCCCGCTCACTTCGTGAGCGGGTATTTCAGCATTCGGAATGTGTCGGCTACGCATGCCGCCACGATTTTTTGGGAGCCTCACGATGAAGAAGGTCGAAGCCGTCATCCGCCATTTCAAGCTGGAAGACATCAAGAACGCGCTGACGGAAAAAGGGGTCAGCGGCATGACCATCAGTGAAGTTCGTGGTTTCGGGCGGCAGAAGGGGCACACGGAAATGTATCGCGGTACAGAGTACGCCGTCGATTTTGTTCCCAAAGTGAAATTGGAAGTTGTCTGTTCCGACGGGAATCTTTCGCTCGTGCTCGACACGATCATGCGGGCCGCTCAAACCGGGCAAATCGGGGACGGCAAGATTTTTGTAACCGACCTGCAAAACGTGATTCGCATTCGCACCGGCGAACAGGGCGAGGACGCTCTCTAAATGCCCGTGGAAAAAGGGGGCAGGCGCGTCGCTCCCCTTCGAGTTCGTTGGAGGCTGCCGCACATGGCTTCGAGCCAGACCCCTTTTTCCACAGGCGGGTGACGCATGCCTGCCGTTACGGGTCTGAGCGCTGCCGTCATTGCCGCCAAGGAAAAACTCGCCCTGGGCCGCCATAAGTTGCGGCTGCAGCATAACAGCGGCTCTCACGGTGCCCAGGTTTGTGCCCATTTCACGGAACTGCTGGAAGAGATCGTGCAAGATCTCTTTCGCGATGTCGCCACGGACGAACGCCTCGCCTCGCGAATCACGCTGGTGGCCCATAGCGGGTTTGGGCGGCGAGAGATGGCACCATTTTCGGACGTGGACCTGATGCTCTTGCACCCCTTCAAGAACGAAGAGGAACTGCTGCCGCTGGTTCGTCCGTTCACCCATCATCTGTTTGATTTAGGGCTGGAGATCGGCTTCTCTGCCCGTTCGGTGAATCAAGCATGCGATCTGGCGATGGGAGACGCCACCATCTTTACCGCTCTTTCCGAAGGGCGATTGCTCTATGGCGATGCGGAACTTTATGAGCAATTCGACGCCCGCTTTCGCCGAATGGCACGGCGCCACTGGCGAAAGTTGGTTCCGCTGGTGGAAGCTGCTCGCAAGGAAGAACGGACGAAATATGGCGAGACGAACTTTCTGCTGGAGCCGAACGTCAAGCGCTCCCGCGGGGCACTTCGCGATTTGCAACTCGTGCGCTGGATTGGTTTTGCCCGCTATGGGGAGAGCGAGCCCGATGGCTTGATGCAGGCGGGACTGCTGACGCGAGAAGACCAGCGAAAACTGCGCAAGGCGAGAAACTTCCTGCTGCAACTCCGCAACGAACTGCACTTTGAAGCGAACAAGGCCAACGATCTTTTGGACCGGGCCGAGCAACTCCGGATTGCCGAGCGGCAGGGATATTCCCGCATGGGCAGGGAAGTCTCCGACATGCTGCCGGTGGAGCGGTTCATGCGGGATTATTTTCAGCACACCACCGCGGTGCGGGAGATCGCCGGCCACTTCGTCGAAGGGGCCCAGCCGCGAGCCATGCTGCGGCGGATCATGGAACCGCTGCTCAGCCGGCAGTTGGATGGCGATTTTCGAGTCGGCCCCACGGAAATATCGGTCATCCCCAAAGCCCGCCCCAAGCTTCAGGGAGATCTGGTCGAAGTGCTGCGGTTGCTCGACCTGGCAAATCATTACAACAAGCGGATTGAGCATGAAACCTGGGAAGCGATTCGCTCCACCATGGATTCGCTGCCGCTGCCGGACCCCGCGGAACCCCTTTCCGCGCCGGTCGCCGAGCGGTTTCTGTCGCTCATGTCCCAGCCCGCACAGCTGAGCGAGTTGTTGCGGCGGCTGCACGAATTGCACGTGCTGGAGCAGATTGTGCCGGGGATGAGCCACACTCGCGGCTTGCTGCAATTCAACGCCTATCACCATTACACGGTGGATGAACATTCGCTTCGGGCCGTTCAATGTGTGGCCGACACGGCGAATCGGAAGAGCCTGGCTGGCGAAGTCTATCGAAGTCTTCGGAACAAACGGACGCTCCACCTGGCGGTTCTGATTCATGATTTGGGCAAAGGCTTTAGTCGGGACCACAGCGAGGTCGGTTGCGAAATGGCAGCGCAACTGGGGCAGCGTTTGCATTTGCCCGAGCGGGAAATCGAACAGCTCAAGTTTTTGGTCCTCAAGCATCTGCGGATGAGCCACCTTGCCCAGCAGCACGACATTCACGATGAAAATGTAGTGGTGCAATTCGCGGTCGAAGTCGGCTCCGCAGAAAACTTGCAGATGTTGTTCCTGCTTACGCTCGCCGATCTGGAAGCGGTGGGGCCGGGAGTCCTCAACCAATGGAAGCAGGAGCTGCTTTCGGATCTCTACCTGCACACGCTGCATCTTCTGGCCAGCGATTCACCCGCCGATGCTTCCAACAAGCGGCTGCTTGAACGCCGCGAAGAGATGCTGGCTCTCGTGCGGGGGAATTCCAAGGCGGAAGGAGAGCCCGCGTGGTGGGAGCGGCAAGTCGCGGCCCTTCCCGGCAATTGCCTGTTTGCCGTGCCGCCGCAGCAAATGGTGGCGGAACTGGAAAAACTCCGCACGCTGCCGCATCAAGAGGCCGTTGCTTGGGGGCGCTTTCTGCCGCAGCGGAACGTGGTGGAATACACCGTCGGCACCTATGAGGAAATCACCGCCGGCATTTTTCACAAACTGACCGGCGCACTCTCCAGCCAGCGGCAGCAGATTTTCTCCGCTGAGATTAACACTTTGCCGGAGGGGCTGGTGCTCGACCGTTTTTATGTGCAGGACGGCGATGTTCCCGGCACTCCGCCGGAAGAGCGGATCGCCCAGGTCAGCCAGTCGTTGATTGCCGCCCTCAAAGACCCCAGTGGCAAGCCCCCCACCTTCACCCGCCGATTTCAGGACCAGCAGCGGGCTGCGGAAACGATCACCCAACATTTGCCGACGCGTGTGAACATCGACAACAGCACGGCTGACACCTTCACCATCCTGGCCATCTTTGCCTACGACCGCCTCGGTCTCCTCTACACCATCACCCGGACCCTTTTCGAACTCGGCCTCTCCGTCAGCCGAGCCAAAATCGGCACGCATCTAGATCAGGTGGTGGACGTCTTCTACGTCACCGACCAGTCCGGCCAGAAGATCACGGACGACAGCAAACTTGCCGAAATCCGCCGCCGAATGCTGTCGGCGATTGAGGGGTAATCCACTGGTTGTGGTTAATGACGAAGGCTAGTTCCGTCTGGGAGCAGTTCAAATCTGCCCCTGTCGAACTCGTTCCAAACTTGCCCCTTTCCGTCCTTAAGGTCGCTCCCCTCAGCAGCGGAGGAAGTTCGACCGCATTTCGCAGTCCCGCTCAACTGCGCCGAAACTGCGGCAGTTGTACTGGCAAAGTATTCAAGGAGAGAGGGGACTGCGGGCCTCCATTTTGAAGACGCATCGCAGAAAAGCTAATCGAGTTTGAACGAGATTTCATTCGCCGCCACGGTAATCAGCCGGGCGACGATGCGGATGTCGGTGGTATCGGGGAGGAAGTGGACGGAGCCGTCGGCGAAGAGGACGGACGCGCCTCCGGGATGGAAGCTGTAGATTTCGTTGTCGTTCGTGACGTTGATGGCGAAGGGGCCGGGGTTGGTGGTGCCGTCGAGCGTGTAGCCATCGGTGACGAATTCCGCGGCCCGGTCGGTCCAGCCCGCACCGCTGCAAGAGCCGGCGACGGACTTTCCCTTGGTGCGGTAGCGGGTTGGCCGTCCCGCGTCTTCGGCGATGATAAGCGTGTTGCTGAGGCCGTCCGAGCATTCCGAGAAGTTCAGCAAGGAGTTGACGCGGATCATGCCAAGCGGAGATTTGTCGGAGAGGACATCGATGAGGTCCGGCGATTTCAATCTGGTGCTGATCGATGTGTCGGGCGCGTAGTCGCTGATGGCGGCAAAAATCGTCCTGCCGCTTGTGACTGTCTTGTCGAGTCGCCCTTGGTTGGGAGTGGAGGGGCAACTTAAGATCGGTACTTGTGTTTCTCGGACGACCTGGTTTTCCGCGGAGCGCCAATCCTGAGCGAGTTGATATTTGTCAAACAGCGGCTGTTGTTCCATGTAGGGGAGTAGAAAGACGAACCAGCCATGTTCCATACCGGCGGGGATGTTGAACCGGTTGTGAACGTTGGTCAGAACCACGCCATCCACACCCGCCGGAGGAACGACACGGAGGGCATCGTGATGAGTTTGAACACCGATGCCAATTTGCTTCAAGTTGTTCGCACACTGAATCCGGCGGACCGCTTCGCGAGCGTACTGCACCGCGGGGAGTAGAATCGCCAGTAGAACTCCGATGATGGCGATGACCACCAGCAGTTCGACCAGCGTAAAGCCACTACTGGCTGGGTGTCGACGATTTGTCCTCATGGAACCCTCGTTGGTGGCTACGGTTAATGTACCACCTTTGGGGAGCCTGAGAATCGCCCGTCACTTGGTTTTTGGCACCCTGGTTCCGGCCGCTTTTTGCAGGCGGTCGAGCAAAGCGGCTCCCAGGCCGAGCGGAGCAGGTGGTGAGATGAGCGCGATATCGCAGCCGAGGTCATCCACCTTCCGCAGTGCCGCGTAGAGTTCGTGGGCCTGGCTGGCGGCATCGGTGCCCAGGAAAATCAAATCTGTTTCCGCAGGTAGCAAGTCATTGGGGGGACCGAGAACGGCTACCTTTCTTCCCTGCGACAAAAGATGGGCCGCGCGGCTGGGAATGTCTTGCGGCTCGACGATTTCGACCAATGCCAGTGGGGCATAGTGGCTTTCGAGTCGTCCGCTGCAGCGGGTGGCGTTGGCGTCGGGTGAGCCGAGCGGCAGACCGCAGACCAATTCGATTTGCTCCTGGGTAATTGCCCCGGGACGGAGGATGACAGGCAAGCTGCCGGAGCAATCGACGATGGTGCTCTCCAGTCCAACTTCGCAGTCTCCGCCGTCGATGATAAGCGGCAGAGAGTCCCCAAATTCGGCCCGCACATGCTCGGCTCGCGTGGGACTGACCCGGCCAAAGCGGTTGGCCGACGGAGCGGCAATCGCTCCACGGAATTCACGCAAGATCGCCTGCGCTACCGGATGACTGGGAACTCGCAGCCCCACCGTGGGAAGCCCACCCGTGACGACATCCTTCACCCGCAACGACCGCGGGAGAATGAGGGTCAGTGGTCCGGGCCAGAATTCTTCCGCCAGTTTCCAGGCTTGATCGGGAATTTCGGTGGCCCACTGAGTCAGATCCTGAGTCTGGGCCAAGTGCACGATCACTGGATGATCTGCCGGCCGCCCCTTCGCCGCGAAGATGGCCCGCACGGCCGCTTCATCGTCGGCATCCGCACCCAGCCCATAGACCGTCTCCGTGGGAAACGCCAACAGGCCGCCAGATTGCAGGATCGCGGCGGCCTGCTTGATTTCGGTTCGTTGAGCTTCGCTGAGAGGGATTGCGGACATCAACAGCAATGCTAGAGCATCTTGCCGAGCAATTCCACCAGATCCGCGGTCCGGCTGCTGTAGCCCCATTCGTTGTCGTACCATGACATGACCTTGACGAATTTCCCCTTGTCGCCGAGGACCAGGGTCCAATCCGGGACGAAGATGCTGCTGCGGGCATCATGCACGATGTCGGACGACACGAGCGGATCAGTGCAGTAGCCGAGGACTCCCTTCAGTCCGCCATCCGCCAGCGCCTTCTCGGAAGCGGCCTTCATCGCCGCATTGACCTCGTCCTTCGTGACTTCCTTCGCCAGGTTAGCCGTCAAATCGACAACCGAGCCGGTCACCACGGGAACGCGAAGGGCAATGCCCGTCAGCTTCCCTTTCAGCGATGGCAGCACTTCGCCGACCGCCTTGGCCGCACCCGTGCTGCTGGGAATGATGTTGACGGCCGCTGCGCGGGCCCGATAGGCATCGTCGTGAGCCAGGTCTTGCAGGCGCTGGTCGTTGGTGTAAGCGTGCACGGTTGTCATCAATCCCGATTCAATGCCGAAGGCTTCGTGCAGTACCTTGGCAATCGGGGCCAGGCAGTTGGTGGTGCAACTGGCATTGCTGATAAAGGTCATTTCCTTGGTGAGCTGCAAGTGATTGACACCGATGACGCAGGTCAGATCGGGCTTGTCCTTGGCAGGGGCGGAGAGGATGACCTTCTTGGCCCCGGCGGTGATATGCGAATCGTAGCCCGGCTTGCCGTCCTTCGCCTTGCCAGTGAAGCGGCCGGTGCTTTCGATGACGATATCGACCCCCATCTCTTTCCATGGGAGCTTGGCTGGGTCGGTTTCCTTGAGGACCCGCAGCTTGTCGCCGTTGATAATGATGTTGTCTTTGTCGTGGCTTACTTCGCCGTCGAAGCGGCCGTGGGCGCTATCATACTTGAAGAGGTTGGCGAGCATGTCGGTACTCGTCAGGTCGTTGATGGCTACCAAGTCGATCGCGGCCCCCCGCTCCTTCATCACCCGCGCCGTCAGCCGTCCGATTCGCCCGAAACCATTGATTGCAACCTTGATAGCCATCTAAGTCTCCTTGTCCTGCAAGCCGCCTGTGAAATTCCACTTCTTTCGGGCAATTGTATCGGCAGCAAATCAGCCCTACAACGGGCGAAAAAGGGACTTGGCGTGAAAATCCTTGCCATTAACGCCTACCGGCAGAAACCGCCCCCTAGATGAGGCGGGATGGATTGAAAGACGGCAGATGGCTTTAGCGTTCTTCTTTCAAGAGCTCCTCAATCTGCTCGCGCATGATCTTCTCGCCGTCGGTCCCTTGCCATTTGAGTTCCCCCATCCAAAAGGTCCTCATGTAACCTTCCTTGTCGATCAGGTAGACCGTGGGCCACATGGTGTTTCCCCAGGCGTTCCAATTTCGGCGGTCATTATCGACCACAATCGGAAAATCAAATTTCTCGTCCTTGGCCTTTTTCTTGATGGAGTCGAGCACTCGCTCGCCGTCTCCTTCGGGCGTGTGAATGCCGAGGATGGTCAAACCCTTGGTTGCATACGCATCGTGCCAACCCCTGTACCAGGGGTAATTGCGGATGCAATTAATTCAGCCAAAGGTGTAGAAGTGCAAGGCGACCACTTTCCCTTTAAGCTGCGAAAGGGTGAGCCGCTGGCTGTTGATCCAGACGCCGGTATCGACCACTTCGGGAGCTTTGAAGGCCATCTTGCCCAGACGCGAAGCGTCAAACGGCGAGCCGACGAGTTTCTTCCAGAGCGTCTGTTGCGGTTTCGTCAGGATGGCAAAAACGTCGGCTTGCTCTTCCGTGCGGAGGCGGATCGCCTCTTTCTCCAGCGGTTCCCGCGGTTTGCCGTCTTGAGCCTGTTTTTCCAGGTCGGCAATGGCCTTTTGGGTATCGCCAGTGACTTTCTCAATTTCTTTCTTTTGGTCCGCCGTAAACTTCATCTGGGTGGAAACGTCGGCGCGAAGCAGAGCTGCAGGCCCTTGCACCCGCATTACAATTTCACTGAGCCGCCGCTCCTGTTCGGGCTTCAAGACCGCATGTAACCGCCTTTTGGCCTCGGCGATGATCCCCGGTAATTCAGCAGCCACTTTTTCGGGCGTAGTGCCGCGCAAAGGGAAGAACTGCTCATCCAGTTCGTCGATGGCCTTCCGCAACGCGGCATGTTCGGCAGCGGAAAGTTTCAATTCGGCCAGCACCGCCCGGTCATGAATCAAGAACCAGAATCGATCCGGTTCTTGCGCCGCGGCATGTGAAAGAAACCACATAGCGGCGCATAAAGCAAACGCCGATATCAACATGAACCTCGTAATCATCCAGAGACTCCTCGCATGATCGAGCCGTGCGCGCCCCTAACTTACCGCGGACAGCCACGCCTGATTTGGATGCCCGCATTATAGTCGACGTTACAAGAAAAGGTTTTCTCACGGCGGATAGGGAGTTAACGGCAGAATGTGCAATTGGGGAATTTAAGGTCGAGTCAGTGCAGCGAATACGATAGACTGGAAGGATTCACCACCTTGGTGCCCCATGCTTTCTCCAAAGCGGGCGCTTGTCCGCCCTCGCGCGATTGCTCTGCACTCCGGCGAATCCCTGCCGCTTGAGGACTTGGTCTTGGCGTTTCTGGATGAACTGTGGAACGAGCGGAGGCGCGGCGACGGCGATACCGGGACCATCATTCAAATTGGCGGGGAGGCCGGGGCGGGGAAAAGCACGGCTTTGGCTCATTTGGCCGCGGTGTTACCGGGCGCGGCAGAAATGGTGTTTCTCGACGACGAGTCCGCGGACATTGCGTTCTCCCACAAGCTGCGGAGGGAGACAGTGTTTCTGGCACTCGGTGACGAAGTGCTGGACGAAGCGGACGCGTTCTTTGAACTCGCTCCCTGGACGGGGGACGACTTGCTGGAATATCTGATGGCGGCTCATAGGCCGGAATGCGGCCAGCTATTGTTGCGGATTCGCCAGGCGGGAGACGGCGGACGGCTGGAGGGGAATCCGGAACTCTGGCGAAACGCGCTGGAGGAAATGGCGGCGGATCCGACGCTGCCAGGTGTGCGGGAAGCGCTGGAACGAGCAGTCAGGCGAATGTTCGAGCGGTCCGACGATCGGTGGTATGCCGAGGAATGTTGTGTTGCCAAACTGGCGGGGGACTTGGACCGCTGGATGGCCCTGACCGAGAAGCTGACGCGGCCGCTGACGTCCTTGGAATTCGGGCTACTCAGGCATCCTTATCCGCAATTGCTGCTGGCCGCTTCTGGCCTGGTCGAGCGGCTGTGGACCGATCACGGAGAGCAACTGCTGCAATATCGGCTGCCGGATGAACTGTTGCAGCTTGCCGCGCCGCAGATCGCCGGCAATGAGCCGTTGCAGCGGAGACTCAAGTGCCAGCTTCGCTCTGGAAAGGAGTCGCTGCATTCCAATACGGCCAGCCTTCTAGTCGCCGCAAAGAGCGATTGGAAGCCGGGCAGCAGCGGGCCACTGAATTTGCAAAACGGCCATTTCGCCGGAGTGGAGTGGGCGCGCGCGATCTTCCCTCAGAATGGGCCGATTCGGACGAACCTGTGCGACGCCGACTTTTCGGGGGCCGATCTTTCGGGAGCGGACCTGACCGGCGCGATTGCGATCAAAACTTGCTTCCGCAACGCTCGCTTGCACGCGGCCAACATGATCTCTCTGGACGCCTCCTTTGCTGATTTCACGAATGCGAATCTCTCGGGCGTGCGAGGCGAGAGGATTAACCTTACCAGGGCAAACATGCAAAACGCGGTCTTCGCCGAGGCGTCGTGGAAGGGAGCAATCCTCGAAAGTGCCAACTTGGACGGTGTTTGCTTTATCGCTGCGGACATGGCCTTCGCTATCCTCAACGACGCCAACATTGAAGGGACAAACTTCGCGGATGCCGATCTGTCCGGCGCAGTCCTCTGTCTGCTGCCACTTTATAAAGCCAATCTCCGAGGCGCGAAATTCTACGAAGCCCTGATGCAAAAGTGCGACCTGGAAGGCGTGGAGCTGCCCAAAGCCTGTTTCGAAAGGGCGAATCTGACGGGCGCGTATCTCACCGGCTCCAAAATGCCGAGGGCCAATTTCCGCAATGCCATCCTTAAAGACGCTGGACTCGCTGACATCCAGTGGGAGCGGGCCGACCTCCGCGGAGCCGATCTTCGCGGCTGTACGTTTCATATGGGAAGCACCCGCTGCGGCCTCGTCGGCAGTCCCTATGCGCTGGAAGGGAGCCGCACCGGCTTCTACACCGACGATTACCACGACCAGACTTACAAGCGGCCGGAAGAGATCCGCAAAGCCAACCTTCGCGGAGCCGACCTGCGGGGCGCGAGACTCGACGGCGTCGACTTCTATCTCGTCGATCTGCGTGAAGCCCGCATCGACGCCAAATACAAAGACCACTTGCTGTCGTGCCGCGCGATTTTAGAGAACCGCTGCCCGGAGTAGTTCAGTTATAGGGGCGGATGTCCACAAGCGACGGGATCATCTGAAAGTGCCGTACGTTCTTGGTGTACAGCGGCAGGCCAAGTGACAGTGCAGTTGCGGCGATGAGCGAATCGGCAATCATCAGGCCATGGCTTAAGAAATAGGTTCCGACCAGATCACGAGCCTGCCGAGAAACCGGCGGCGTGATCTCGTGAATAGTCGTCAGGGTGAGGAAGTTCTCCAGTACCAGCAATTCTCGACGATTCCGGCATCCGACGACGAGCTCCATCGCCGTCACAGCGCTAATTTGGATTGCGGCCAGCGCTTGCTGCGCAAGTGTGAATGCGACGGCGTCCGCCACTCCTCGCTCCGCGTCAATCAGAATATCGGAGTCGGTCAATCCTGGCGCGTGGCTCGCTGCTGCCATTTGTCGCGCTCCTGGCGTACATAGTCGCTGCTATCCACGATGTCTGTTCTGTCGGCCCATTGCCCGAAGAAAGGGTGTAACGAAATGTCTTCCGCAGACGATGACTGTGGCCCAGACTTCTCGGGCGTTATGGAAGCCTCAACCCGCACCACCACTTGGCAGCCGTCTGCCAAGGGAAGTGGATGAGCTAGAGAAATGGCACCATTGACGACGATGCCGTTTTCAATAATTTCCATAAACCGCCCTTCGGGAGCGAATGCTTCACCTACCTAAACCGAACCACGGAGAGTAAGTGTCTGCAAGGAATTTTGTTGAACTCGGCAGCAATGCCTATTTCAAAAGAGCGGTCTCACTACACAAACTTCGTAATCCCCGGCACAGCAATTTCCACCTTCGGTCCCGGCCCCCATTCCAGCTTTTCAGGGACGAGGCTTTCCTGGCTGTTCATCGCCATTTCCCAGGTCACCCGCTGGCCGGTGTAGCAGGCCATGCGGCCCATGATGGCGAGCATCGTGCTGTAGCACATGTAGATGCCGTTGTTGATCGGCTTGCCGGCGCGGATTGCTTTGAACAGCTCGACGTGCTCGACGTCGTACATGCTCGGCTTGTCTCCCTTGTATTTCCAAACGTCGGTGCCGCTGGTAATTTCGTGCTTGAGAACGCGGGCATTTCCCTTGGTCCCCCAGACGTAATCTTCCACGTCGGTCGCGCAGTCTTTCATCTGCCGCGTGTACGCAAACGCCTTCACGCCGCTGGCCCATTCGTAGCAGACGGCGTGATGGTCATAGATGTTTCCCCATTGGGCTTCGGTCCGCTGCTGCCGTCCACCCATGCCAAAGCAGGCGACCGGCGGGACGTCCCGGTTGAGCCACATTGCCTTGTCCAGGCTGTGAATGTGCTGCTCGACGTTGTGATCGCCGGAGAGCCAGGTGTAGTAGTACCAATTGCGACACTGGTTCTCCATATCGGTCCATTCCGGCTTGGGCTCGCGGTACCAGAGCGGATTGGTGAGGTAGTTTTCTTGGATGGTCACGATATCGCCGATGGCACCGCTGAGCAGTTTTTCCATCGTGGCCTTCACGCCATAGTCGTACCGCCAGCAGAGGCCGGAGACGAGATTGAGATTCTTCGCCGAGGCCAGAGCCGTCGATTGCAGGCAGCTCCGCACGCCGGGGGCATCGACCGCCACCGGCTTCTCGCAGAAAACGTGTTTGCCGGCTTCCAGGGCCGCTTTCAAATGGACGGGTCGGAAGGCGGGAGTGGTGCAAAGCAGCACCACATCCACGTCGCTCTCCATCACCTTCTTATAGCCGTCAAAACCGGTGAAGCAATGATCGTCTTTCACGGCATACTGCTTGCCGAGTTGGCGCGAAATATTGTCCCGGCAGTGCTGCAGGTAATCGGGGAACAGGTCGCACATCACGGTGAGTTGAGCGTTCTCATCCGCGTGCATCGCATTGATCGCCGCCCCGCTCCCCCGTCCGCCGCAGCCAATGAGGCCGACCTTGAGGATGTCGCTCCCGGCCGCATGCACCGCGGGCGGATTCGCCAGCGCACTCACCAGCGTTCCCCCCACAGCCGCTGCGGTGGTGGAGGCGAGGAAATCGCGGCGGGAAGAGCTATGCGAGGCGGGCTGCGGATTAGTTGTCATGAAGCGAACTCCTGGCAGGCGGGGAGGGCAGGGAATGGCTAGAAATCTATCTTAGCCTGCCGGACTCGATTGGGGCAAGTTGCGAGCGGGCTAAGAAATGGCGAAATTCGAAAGGCGAATGACGAACGGAAGTGCATCGGGTCTAATGACGTCTTTCATTCGTCATTCGCCATTCGAATCTCTTCATTTGTGTTTTCCTTCTTCCGCTCCTCCCGCCGCAAGAAGCTCCTCGCTGAGCCATTTCCGCCTGCGTGGCTGGAAGTGCTGAAGCAGAACGTCGGCCATTACGCCCTGCTACCAGTGGAACTTCAGCAGCGATTGCGAGATACGACAAAGATCTTGATTGCCGAGCGGACGTTCGTCGGTGCGAGCGGGTTGGTCGTTTCCGACGAGATGAAAGTGACCGTCGCCGCTCAAGCAGCGCTGCTGCTGCTTGGAGCGTCCGGGTATTACTTTGACCGGATGGGTGAAGTGTTTCTTTATCCTCGCCGGGTGAAGGCGGCACTCACGACGTATCAGCATCGGCTCCACAGCGGGCTGGGTTTTGTCGATGAGGACGCAATCAACTTGGGCGAGGCCTGGCATGACCGCCGCGTGCGGCTCTCCTGGCCCGATGTTCTTCGCGGTGGCCGCGACGCGCGTGATGGCATGAATCTCGTCCTGCATGAATTCGCCCACCACCTCGACGGACTGGACGGCGATATGGGGGGCCTCCCTCCGCAAGAAACCCGCACCCAAAAAGTCCGCTGGGAAGCCGTCATCGACCAGGAATATAGCCGCCTGCTTCACGACATCGAAGTCGGCCACGACACCCTCCTCGACCCCTACGGCGCGGAAAACAAAGCCGAATTCTTCGCCGTCGCCACGGAATGCTTCTACGAACAACCGCGCGAGCTGCAGCAGGATCTCCCGGACCTCTACGCCATCCTGCGGGATTTTTACAAGGTTGATCCGGCGGAGTGGGGATGGTGATGGTTGAGGAAGAGCGAAGGCGTCGCGGTCGTTGATCGTCAAGGTTGCAATCGTCAACGAAGTCTCGCGAAGTCATCACGGCCGTAACTCTTTCGCAGGTCTTCGTCACCGAACGAACCCTGGGTAGGAACATGAACCTGTTTGCTTTGAATCCCAACGGATTCCCTGAAGGCGCTTTATTGGCTCACAAGGTAGCAACACACAACTCGGTGGTTTATATTGCCGTCTCCCACCGATTGGTTCCCTCCTATAGCAGACTCTACTTACGATGAAGCATCCCCCGCCCGACCCCGTTCTCAAGAGTGCCTGGCGCGAGGCAATGATCGTGTTTGCCATTTGGGGAACCGCGGGAACCTGGTGCCTGACGTATGCGGCTTTGTATGGATACAACCGGACGACAGCGGATTTGAAGTTTGTGCTCGGCTTTCCGGACTGGATTTTTTGGGGGGTCGTGCTGCCGTGGGTGACCTGCGCGGTGGTTTCGGCGATTGTGTCGCAATACGTGATGCGGGATGAGGATTTGGGGATCGACCCGGAAGAGGCGATGAAGGAAATCATCGGGGAGAACACCGATGCTTGACCTCCTGATTCCCTTATTCGCCGAAGGTGATCCCTTGCCCAAGCCGGGCTATGGCACGATGGTCGCGCTGGTGATCTTCATCGCCGCTTCCGTCTGGTTGGGGACGCTGGCGCAAAAAGTGGTTGCCAAGGGCTCGTTCGTCAAGGGCTTTTTCCTGGGGAACCGCGGCCTGGGAGCCTGGGCGGTCGCGCTAACGGCTACCGTGCAAAGCGGCGGCACCTTCATGGGCTTTCCCTCGCTCGTCTACAGCCACGGCTGGATCGTCGCCCTCTGGATCGGCAGCTACATGGTGGTTCCGATCACCGGCTTCGGCATCGTCGGCAAACGGATTGCCCAGATTTCCCGCCAGACTGGGGCCATCACCATGCCGGACCTGTTTCGCGAACGGTTCAAGAGCCCCGCGCTCGGCCTGGTCACTTCGCTACTCATCATCCTCTTCATGACTTTGATGATGTTTGCCCAGTTCAAGTCGGGTGCACTTGTCATGAAGCTGGCGTGGCCCGGTTCGAGCTTTCTGAAACTGTCGGATGACGTGGAAACGGAGGCGGCTCCCACTCCGTCCACCACCGCAGCGGCCAAGCCTGCACCCGCTGCCAGCGGACCCGCGTATTGGACCGGCCTCGTGGTGTTTTCGCTCACGGTCATCGGCTACACGCTTATTGGAGGCTTCCTCGCGGCCGTGTGGACCGATCTTTTTCAGAGCGTGATGATGTTCATCGGCGTGCTGCTCCTCCTGGGGCTCTCGCTCTATGCGGCGGGAGGCTTGGAAAGCGCCAACCGCAAGGCGGTCGCGAATGCCCAGGTGGCGGCGGAAAAGGCTGCTGTGGAAGCCAAAGCTGCAGCTGCAATTGCAGCTGCGAAGGATCCCATCGCCTATAGAAAGCCACCTTTCGAAGCAGGCCCTGATGCCGGTTCCAAGTACGTCTATGGCCCCGGCTTTGCCACCGACGGGCGGCAGTATCTCCCCCTCTCGCTCGCAATTTCCTTTTTCCTGTTCTGGCCCGCTACCGGCTTTGCCTCTCCGGCCAGCGTCACCCGCATCATGGCCTGCAAGGACACCGCCACGATTCGCCGCAGCATCCTGCTGCTCTGCGTATACAACTTGGGAATTTATCTGCCGCTCATCTGCATTTGCATGTGCGCCCGGGCGCTCCTTCCCGCCCTGGAAAGCAGCCAGTCGGACGAAGTCATCCCGCGCATGGCAATCGCGATGACGGAAGGAATTCCTGGAGGGACATTCATCTCCGGACTGATCCTCGCAGCCCCCTTCGGGGCGATCATGGCCACAGTGAGTTCGTATCTGGTCGTCATTTCGTCGGGGCTGGTGCGCGATGTTTACCAGCGGTTCATTAAGCCGGACGCCAGCGAGCGGGATCTGAAACGGATGGCTCAACTCGGCATGATCGGGGTCGGCGTGCTGGCTGTGCTGGCCAACATCTATCCGGTTCAGTATCTGCAAGCCCTTGTCGTGTTCAGCTCCGGCGGGGCCGGGGCCAGCTTCATCGTGCCATGCCTCATGCTCTGCTACTGGCGGCGGGCGACGGCAGCGGGGGTGCTCTCCGCGATGCTCACCGGCGCGGGGACCATGCTGACACTCTATCTCATCGGGTTCATGGTCGGCGATCCCATGATTGGGCCGGCGACCAAGCTCCGTCCCTTCTTCCTCTATGGCCTCGAACCCATGATGTGGGGTGTCCTCTGCTCCGCGACCGTGGGAATTATCGTCACCTACTGCACCCAGCCGCCACCGGCGGAACACGTTTCGGTCCTCTTTGACGCGGAGCCAGCGAAATGAGAAGAATTGCAGAAGTTAGATTGCAGATTGCAGATTGTCGAAAAAACCGCGACAGATTCTTGCTCCTTCATTCTGCATTTTGCAATCTCCAATCTGCAATCGGCCTTGCCCTAGCACTGCTCCTCTTCGCGAACGCCGCCCGGGCCGAAGACTTCCAATTCACCCGCATGGTGGCCCACTGGGCCGAGTACAACGACCCGCAGTATGTCCCGTTTCTTCTGGAAGCAGAGCCGGAGGTTGTGCAACTCGGCTTCTACGGAGCCCACTTCTGGAGTCTTGCCCACACCTCCTCCTACAACGGCTATCCGAGCCATCTGCCGCTGCAGGGACATAAGGAATGCGGCTCGTGGTTCGAGGAGAAGAATAAGCTCCTCCATACTAAAGGGATGAAGGTCGTCGGCCACTTCAACGTCGAGTTCCTCGTCGGCGATCCGGACAGTCCCGAAGGCCCTCGCGGCTTTTTCAAGTTCTACCGCGATTTGTGGGACGAAAAGGAACTTGGCCCGAGGCCCGTCGCCGATCCGCTGACGATGCTGGAGAAAAACGCCGACGGCACTCCCATCAGCCAGGCCGGCTACGGCATCGGCGGGATGAAGGAATACTGGGCCTGCCTGCGGAACCCCGACTGGCAGAAGGTGATGAAGGCCTGGGTCAAGCGGGGCGTCGAACGCGGGGCCGACGGCTATATCGCCAATTACTTCTACCGCCACAACTGCCTCTGCGAGCATTGCCAGCGGGATTTTCGGACGTACATGAAGGAGCGATTCAAGGCGGAAGAATTGAAGACGCAGTTCGCCATCGAAAATCTCGACCAGCACAAGTTCACCGAAATCGTCTCCTGGCACGACCCCAAGGAATCGACCCCGCTCCGCCGCGAGATGCTCCGCTTCTCGCAGATTTCCAACAAGCAGGTCTTCGACGAGGTCTTCATCAAATACGGCCGCTCGCTAAAGAAGGATCTGATTGCCGCCCAGTGGAACCACATCGGCAACCTGCACCAGATCAGCGGCGACGAGCGCTGCCTCTTGCCGGCGGACCTGTGGGGGAAGGACGAGGACTATCTTTGGTACAGCACCGGCGGAGCCGCCTGTTACACGGACCTCGCCAAGGGAGACCTGGGAGAAGGAACGCTGCAAGCCCGCTACATTCGCGGGATGTTCCAGGACAAGCCGTTCACGCTGGGGAAATATGAGAGCACACGCATCCGGGTCGCCATCAGCGAGCTGGCCGCCAACGGGGGAGCCCCGATGGGTTTTTACACCCGCTTCACCGACCCGCTGGCCCGAAAAGAGATTGCGAGATACTACCAGTTTTTGAAGCGGTACGACGAAATCTATCGGGGGAATTCGACTTACTCGGAAGCAACTCTGGCCTACCCTCGAACCGCGGTCTTTCGGGGAGATTTAGGTCCGGTGGAAAAGTTTCGGGAAGAAGGAAAGAAGCTTCTCGACAATCACGTTCTGTTCGACGTAGTTTCCGACGAACGGGGTCGGGAAGAGTTTTCGCCGCGAAAACCCTTCCCGACCCCTTCCAAGTTCGACGCGCCGACGACCGTGAGAGTTTCTGCGAGTCGTCCGTCGAAAGGGAACGAGATTGACTTTCACTTCGTCAACTACAACCGCGAGGAACCCCCCAAAGACGCAGCCGGCAACCCCAGCCCCGGCAGCGGAATCGCGGAAGAAAAACCAATTGCAGTCAAAGAGATTTCCGCGGACGTGATCATTCCCAGCGGGACGGAGGTCCTCGGCATCGAGTTCATCACGCCGGAACAGCCGGAGGCGCGCGTGATCGAGTTTACGGCAGCCCAAGGACGCCTCAAGTTCAAGCTGCCGGAGTTTTTGGTGTATGGGGTGGCAAGGGTGAAGCTCAAGATGTAGCGATCTGATGATTTGCAGCCGCGGTAGCGGCGATAGAGCTTAGCCCACAGCGCAAGCTGTGGGATAGGGAAGCCCAAAGCACCAAAGAACCCCGGCAGGGGTGATGGAATGGTGGCTACGTCTTTGGTCTCCCACGTGTGCGTCATGTTTCTCTCGCCGCTGCCACGGCTCTTCATTGACTTGCTTCTCTCGTACCCATAGCTTGCGCTATGGGCTGAGGTTCCGGTCGCAGCTACCGCGGCTGCATTTACGTGCCGCCCCTGGCGGGGTTAGTGGGACGACCAGTGCCTCTCCAGCAGCTTGTTTCGCCAAATCGCGGATGATACGTTTAGGACGTCCGAGCTGACGATCAAGAAGGACGGGGACAAGCTCGTCGGGACGATGAGCTGGCCGGACCAAAAGGACTAGAAGCTCAAGGACGTGAAACTGAAGGACGGAGATTTGACCTTCTCTGCCGTGCGGGTGTTCATGGATAACAAGATCCCCATCGACTACAAGTTCACGATCACCGGGGACAAGCTCAAAGGAAAAGGCTCGGCGGAGTTCGGGGGCAATAAGCAGGAGTTCGACATCGAGGGGAAGCGGGAGAAGAAGGACAAGTAGCGCGATCAGATGCAGTTCACCGGGCCGCCATGAAGAAGCACGTGATAATTGCTGCTGCCTTAATCCTCATCGTGGTGGGGTGCAACTCCAACGACTCGCAATCGCCAGCTGAGAATTCAAAGATGCCGTCCCGAAGTGCCTTCGATATCGATCGCTGCTATCCATACATTGTCCCCAAGGATTACCTCCAGCATCAGCCGGACGATGGCAAGGGCTTGGTGCGATCATTCGGACATGGCCTCTTTGTTTTGCTTGTTCAGGATCAGGATGGCCTCGTTCAGAACGTGACGCCCGACGATCTCGCCGCCGCGAAGCTAACCGCTGAGGCGGCCCACGAAAGAGCGTTGGACAACCTTCAGAAGTTATTTGCTTCTGGCCAGATCAAAGCCATGAAGTACGACAAGGGGCCGCATGATCGGCCATTCATACACGTTGGCGAGCATTGGGCCTCCGCAGCTTGCATTCTTCTTCCGAAGGTTCGGAACTTCGCGCAGAAGAACCTTGGCCAGGACGAAATTGTTGCGAGCATCCCACATCGGGACGTCATGCTGTTGTTTCCAAAGCCCACGAAACTTGAGCTAGCAGAGATTCGGAAGTTCGTCATCGAGCACGAAAGTGAAGGCCTTAAGACACTCACTTTCGAGCCGTTTGAATTGACCGAGAAAGGTCCCTCGCCAGTGTTGAAGACACCCTAAGTGACCCAGGGCGGTCGGCGGCCGAGAGATTCTTACCATGAGGGGAAAACCATGGCGAAAGTCACCGGGATCGGCGGCGTGTTCTTCAAGAGCAAAGGGGACCCCGCCGCGCTGGCGGCTTGGTATCAGAAGCACCTGGGGATGCCGCTGGCGCCGTGACATTTTCTTACCATTCATTTTCTTGCCAACTCTTCTCGGCAGACAGGGAGGCAAGAAAATGGATGGCAAGAAAATAAAAGAGGATCGCGGCAGGGATGAGAAGAGCAAGGCCGGTTAAGGGTCCACTGAGGCGCGCAACCGGTGGGGGTTGCTGCCGCATCGGCCTACCACAGTTTGTGGATACGGACTATTGACCACTAGGATATATTTGTATATTATTGTTCAGGCGGCGAAATCCGTGCAGCCATGCGGTTTCCCACTAACCCGAAGCGCCAGCGAGGGAGAATCGGAAACCACGCCTGCCTCCCTCGCTGGCGCTTCGGGTTAGTGCTCTTTTCCAATCCGGTTGAAACGAACGAGACGACCAGGGGCGCGCCGCACCTGAGGCACCCCCCTCGTGGAGCGGTTTTCCTGAAGCCAGGCAGCAGGGTGCATAAAAGGGGGGTGTTGGTTTACTCGGGGGGTCGATTTTTGCAAAGGGTGGCGAGACAACCACTTAGTAAAAATCGACCGCGATGTATGTCAACACTTCTTTAGTGTGTACTATAGATGTATCCAGGAGCGAATCCCCCGGGTGAGGTAGCGGCGGACAAGCGAGGCGACGAATTTACTAGCCCGACGCGCAAGCGAGGAAATTAGACTCGGCACTCGTGCAACGTCCATCTCCCTCGCTTGCGCGTCGGGCTAGTGTTCGAATGGTGCCGGCGATTGATTGTGCGGTGTATTCGCTGTATTGTGACTCGTTGTTCCCCCCTCCCCTCCACGCCGGAGTTTGACACATGTCCCGCTTTTCCCGCCGCCGTTTCCTTTCCACTTCCGCTGCCGCCACGAGCGCTCTGGCACTGGGGGCGTATGTCAATGTCTTACCGGCCAGAGAGTCGAAGTCTCCTAACGGGAAGCTGAATATTGCCGGAATTGGCGTGACCGGTCGGGGGGGCGAGGACATTGCCGGCGTGGCGAGCGAGAACGTCGTGGTGCTGTGCGACGTGGATGAAAACTTGCTGGAGAAAGGGATGGCCCGCTTTAAGGCGGAGCGGAAGTACAACGATTTCCGGGTGATGCTGGAAAAGGAAGACAAGAACATCGATGCCGTTGTGGTGGGGACCCCCGACCATACCCACGCCCCCGCGGCCGCGATGGCTCTTCGCCTGGGGAAGCATGTTTACTGCGAAAAGCCGTTGACGCACACCGTGAAGGAAGCCCGTGTCCTCGCCACGTTGGCCAAGGAAAAGAAACTAGTCACCCAGATGGGGAACCAGATTCATGCCGGCGATAATTACCGCCGCGTTGTGGAACTTGTACAGGGTGGAGCCATCGGCAAAGTGACCGATGTCCATGTCTGGGCCGGTGCTCAGTATCACAGTGCCAAGTTCACCACTGGCACTCCTGTCCCCAAGGGACTGGACTGGGATCTTTGGCTCGGCCCCGCGCCGGAGCGGCCGTATAGCGAAGGGGTGCATCCCTTCAACTGGCGAAAATTCTGGGACTACGGCACCGGCACGCTGGGAGATTTCGGCTGCCATTACATGGATCTGGCACACTGGGCGCTGAATCTGCGGGCTCCCACGGCCGTGGAAGCGACCGGCGATCCGACGCCGTATGACCCGGTGAGTGCTCCGCGGTTCTGTATTGCTCATTACGAATATCCCGCCCGTGGCGAGATGCCCGCCTGCCGGCTCCACTGGTACGACAGCGGCAAGCAGCCTCCCCTTTGGGCAACCCTTGAGAATCAAGACGCGAAGAACGCCACTGCCGGGGGCGGCCAGTTGTTTGTCGGAGAGAAGGGGATGCTCCTTTCCAACTACGGGAGCCGCTGGCTGCTTCCCGAAACGAAGTTCGAAGGTTTCAAGGCCCCGGAACCGACGATTCCGAATTCCATCGGCCATCACCAGGAATGGATCAACGCCGTGAAGACAGGGGGAGCCACGACCTGCAACTTTGATTATGCCGGGGCGCTCACCGAAGCAGTCTTGCTCGGCACGGTCGCTTATCGCAGCGGCAAACGGGTGGAATGGGATGCGGCCAATCTCAAGGTCACCAACAATCCGGACGCCCAGCAGTTTGTGCATACGGAGTATCGGAAGGGGTGGACGCTTTAGGGGGAAGGGCGAATTTCGAATGACGAATTTCGAATTTCGAATGACGAATGGCGAAGGGCGAATGGCGAAGGGCGAAGGGGGGAGACAACGCAAGTTGTCCGCGCTTTGGCTCTTGTCGCCTGTCCGTTTCTTCCCTCCCATTGCGCCGGAAAGTGCTAGCACTCCGGCTGGGTAACTTTTCCGGTTGGGAAGAGTTTTTACCGTGAGAAGGGTAAAGTCATGCCTTCCTCCGCCTCAGAACGAAAACGTTAGGGAGAGCGCCGCGCCACCGCGGGATGCCGAAGGCGGAAAAAGTGCTGGTGGATTGCAGCGTCAAATTCCTCCGTTCTCAGTGTAATTACCGCAGATTGCACTGGGGCCAGCGGTCTACTCACCGCTCCTAACATTTTTCGATACAAGGAAGTTGGCAATGAAAATCGCCTTCCGCCACGCTTTTGTGGCCGCGCTTTGTGCGCTTTGCCCAGCGGTTGCCTGGGCTCAGTCCTCGGAAGGGGACTCGAATTCGTACTACCTGACGGATGCCGTCGAGCAGCCCCAAAGCTCCCCGAGCGATGCGCCCGTCGCTCCGGTGCAAGGGCCGGTCACCGACATGGCAGCCGCCTGCGACAGCTGTGATGACAGCTGTTGCTACCGTTGGCCCTGTGGTTGCGCTTTGGAAGATCTGGGGGAAGCTCACAGCCTGAGCAACCGCTGCTTCTTCCAGTCCCGCGGCATCTCGGCCGGCGGCTATATCGCCCAGAGCTACGTCTTCAATCCCTACCGCCCGGTGGACAAGTTCAACGGCCCGTTGACCTGGACGGATCGGTCGAATGAATACCAACTCAACGAAATCTACTTCTTTGCCGGCAAAGCCGCCGACAACGAAGGCTGCGGCACGGCGTTCGGCTGGCGGACTGATGTGCTGTATGGAACCAACTACCGGTGGGATACCTCGGGTGGTTTTGAGACCAACTTCAACAACAATCAGTTCTACGGCCTCGCGGTTCCTGCCCTGTATGCCGAAATGGCCTACAACGATCTGAACATCAAGGCGGGGCGGTTTGTTTCGCCCGTCGGCTTCTACACCGTTGGTCAAGGGAACAACTTCTTCTCGTTCATTCCCTATACCTACCAGTATGGCGAACCCTTCACCCACACGGGCATTTGGGGCAACTACAAGGTGAGCGACGACCTCACTTTGGGTGCTGGCATTACGCACGGCTGGGATGCCAGCGACAACACGGCCAACCCGCATGCGGGAGCCTTGATGAACGCTACCTATGCCATCGACGAACAGCGGACTTTGGCCTACGTCGGCGTGCTCGGCAACGAGCCGAATCTCAGTGGCGTAAATCTTCGTGGAAACGGAGTTGGCTATACCAACCGTTACCTGCAAACACTCGTCTACAGCAACAAGATCTCGGATGACGTGATGTTCGTGCTGCAGAGCGACTATGGCACCCAGCACGATGCGGTGGCTCAGGGCCAGACCGCCAAGTGGTACGGCCTCAATAGCTACCTCTACTGGAACATGACCTGCCGTTGCCAGTGGGGTATGAATGCGGAATGGTTCCGCGACCAGGGTGGCTTCCGCGTCGGCCAGGTTGTCCCCTCGTTCGGCAGCCCGAACGCTCGCGGCTTCGCCCGCGGCGGATTCGACGGCAGCTTCTACCGGTTTGCGGTTGGGCCGAAGTACTTCTTCACCCCCAACCTGTACGGTCGGGCCGCCTTCATCGCCGATGTGTATGACGGCAAGCTGAACGCCGGTGGTCTGCGTCCCTTTGACGACGGCACCAAGAACCACCAGCAGGTAATCTCGTTCGATATGGTTTGGACCTACTAAGTCGCAGGCGACTTAGTTCCCAAAAAATCAACAGCCGCCCGAAGAAGCAATTCTTCGGGCGGCTTTGTTTCTTGCACTCGGCAGCCAGTCCTCAGTATTTTCCATCCCGCGTCTCAAAGTGCGTGGGCTTGTTGAGCGAGCGGCCATTGTTGCGCACCCAATCCGCCGTCCATCGCAGGACGGCACTCAGCGGCGTGGCAGGCATTCCCAGCAGGTCACTGAGTCGCGAGGTATCACACACCAATGCGGTGCCGCTTTCCTCTCCCTCATATACCGGCGAACGACCGAGCAGGTCGCCAAGCTGCCGGGCGATTTCACGCGTCGCCAGCATCGGTCCGCTCAAATTAAAAGCGGCGGCTGGGGAGGCGGCTAAATCCAGCGAGCGAAGAATGAGCTCGTTGGCATCTCCCTGCCAGATGGCGTTGAAGTGGCCGCTGGCCATCGAAATGGGCTCTCCGCGCAGGACCTTTCCCGCAATATCGGCAATCACGCCGTACCGCAGGTCGAGCGCATAGCTCAGCCGCAAGATTGCGATAGGAGTGCCGTGCTGCTGGGAAAAATACTCCAGCACTCGCTCACGGGCAACCGCCGCATTGGCGTATTCCCCCAGGGGCGTAAGCGGATCCTCTTCCCGCGAGCCCCCCGACGCCACGGTGGACAGCGGATACACATTAGCGGTGGAGAGGCCCACCATTCGCGCACTACGAAATCGCTCAGCCGCCAGAGCCGGGGCGAGGGTGTTGGCAATCCAGGTCCCAGAAGGGTTAGCCGAGGTGCCAAACTTCTGTCCCACCAGATAAATGACATTATCTGCATCAGGGAGCGCCGCCAGATCATCCCGCTGAAGTGCATTTGCGACGATGGTTTTCACCCCCCGCGCTTCCAGCCAATCCCGCGCCGCTCGGTCCGAGAATCGGCTGGCGGCAATGACTTCCAATTTGTGCTCCGCCTGCTGAGCAGCCCGCTTGGCCAATACGGTCAGACTGGGGCCCATTTTTCCCCCAGCGCCCAGGATGAGTAGTGGACTCGTAAGGGTTTTGATGTACTGAACGAGCTGCGGACGCGGAGAAGTCAGCACGTCGTCCAGGGCGGCTTCGGAATCGATGGAGGCAGGTGGTTGGGTGCTCATACCATTAATTTAGCAACTTGCACCCACCTTCCCGACCCCCGAATCTCTATCCTCAAACCCGGTCCCTTCCCGGCCTTGCGGTAGTTATACTAAGTCTTTCCCGGAACATCCCCAACGGCTGCCCCCTCTGGCATTTTCCATGGCTGGTATCACGCTTCGAGTGCTGGATGGTGCGGACCGAGGCCGCGTCTACCAAAATCTCCCTCTGCCGATTACCATCGGCCGCGAGGAGGGAAATGCGATTCAACTCAACGACGAACGCGTCAGCCGGTATCACATCAAAATTCAGGAAGACCACACGCGGCTGGTCATCACGGACCTGGAAAGCACCAACGGCACCAAAGTCAACGGCGAGGACATTCAGCTTCGCATCCTCCGCTATGGCGACATTATCTCGGTCGGACGGAGCGTGATTCTGTTCGGCTCGCGGGACCAAATCGCCGAACGCCTCGCCCGACTGCGGGGGGACGACAGCGACCCCGGGGCGGCCACGCTCGAGCCCGAACAACTCGAAAAGGCCATGAATGCCTCGTCCCTCGATTTTGAGCTGAACTGGGCGGAAGACAACGATCTGCAAGCGACGCTCCATGCCCTTGAACCCCCCGATATCCCCGAAAGGATGTCCCCCGGCCAGGCGGCCCAGCTTTCGGAGCTGCTCGAATTTCTGCACATCAGGCTTCGGAACCTCATCGCCTCCGTGGAAGTGGATCCCAAGAGCAACAAGATTCCCCTGGAGGTTCGGCAGTGGCAAGCCATTGTTGATCTTCAATCGAGAGTGGCCGAGTACCTGAGGCAGATCGGGAATCCGTAGGCTCCCCAGGGAAACGTGACGCGATGAGTTCCCTCAATCCCTATGAGCCGCCGCCGATTCCCGAGCCAGAATCATTACGTGCAAGGGGAGTTTCGTCGGACTTGGAATACGACGGTCCGCCCTTTCGTTCGCCGCAGGCCTGGGGCATGGTCTGCATGGTGCTGCTCGGCCTGGAGATTCTGGGGACGACCGCGGAGTCGTATCGCTTGCTTCATCTCTACTGGCTTCAACTGGAATCGATTCCAAGCGACCAACTCGATACGGAGGCCATTGCTGTCTGGATTTCCTGGGCATCGGCGAGCTACATTTTTGGCCTGTTCTTATCTCTGACTGCCTCCGCGTGGGTGGTCGCTTGGATGTTCCGCGCGCATCGCAATTTGGAACCGCTTGGCTATAGAGAACTCGACTCCAAGCACATCTGGGTGATTCTCTGCTGGCTAGTACCGGTGCTAAATCTCTTCTGTCCTTTCCTGGTCATGCGGGAAATCTGGTGGCGAAGCTTTCCGGAAGCGAAGGATACGGCCGATTCCGCACCTGCCACTCATCTGGTGTTCTGGTGGTGGCTGTTGCGAGTCGCCGCTGTGGGAACCGCGTATTTGACGCACCTGTTTTCTTCCTATGTATCCTGGCCGCAATATTACACGTTTCTGCGAATCTTCTTTCTTTCCAGCGGCTTTGAAGTCGTCTCCGCCGTGCTTGCGATTCTGATTATCTACCGCATTTCGCACTGGCAAATGGAACGCTATCAGCGCATCCAGGAAGTCGCCAGTCGCTAGCATCCGTCAAAACTCGCCGTCACCTTCTTTTAAGCTGGAGGGACTGAGCCGACTTTGCCGATAAGGGGACGCGGACGGATAGCGTTTCGTTTCTTCTTGCGCCGCACGGATGCAGCCAGGCATGATTGGCAGGCGAGCTTTTTCGCGAACATTCTTTCTCCTCGCAGTCCTCTGCTGCGCGCTAGCCATTACAGGCTGCCAGATCTTCCCCGACAAGCTTCATCAACCGACCTATCACAATCCGTTTCCGCAATTGCACAAAGTGGCCATTCTGCCGTTCTATAACCAAAGCTCTGAGCCGACGGTGGATGGCGAAGCGATTGCCATGGCTTATTACAACGAGTTGCAGACCATTCAGGGCTTCGAGGTGATGCCCGTGGGGGTGGCCAAGAGAATGCTCGATGCCAGCGGATTTGAGCCTCGCACGCCGCAGGATTTTCAGCGACTGGCTCGCCTGATGAACGTGGATGCTGTCATCATTGGCTCGATCACGGAATATTCGCCGTACTATCCTCCCCGCTTGGGCCTCGCCGTGGATTGGTATGCGGCTAACCCCAGCTTCCATCCGGTCCCTGCGGGCTATGGACTTCCTTGGGGCACGGCGGAAGAAGAATACATTCCCAGCACACTTGTGAAAGAAGCGGAGTTCTCGCTGGCCAAGGAACAACTCAAGACACAAACGCCCCCGATTCCTCCCGAAGAGAATCGCACACCAACAGATGTTGCGCCCGCCTCCGGCGAGGAAAACTTGGCCAATGAGTTGAGCGCCGACGAAGCGCCGAAGCCGCTAGCGAAGGGCAAATCAGCCGTACAATCTCCTCAAAGATCTAGTCCGGGAACGCAAGGAATCACTTCAGAAAGTCCCGACGATCTTCCAGCCGATTGGCCCGATCCTCGCGGCTTCATTCCCCCGGCACCGACATCCACGAAGCCTTCGCCCCGCCCGCAGAGTGACCCGATTATTACGCACACGCGGGTTTATCATGGTCACGACGCGGAATTCACCCAGCGTTTGGAAAACTATTTCTATTTTCGCGATGATGCCCGATTTGGCGGGTACGAAGGATATTTGCAACGTCCCGATGATTTCACCCGCTTCTGCTGTCATTTGCATGTGACTGAAACGCTCGCAGCGAGAGGTGGGGCTGGAGAGTCTCGAGTCGTGTATCGCTGGCCACTCCGCCGATATGAGCGGTAAGGCCGATTGCCATTGCCGCGCACTAAGAACGCGGCCGCATGCACCGCCAGCACACCACTGGCAGCAAGGAGCCCCATGAGTACCACTACCACCCTGACAAGCATCTCGCTAACAAGGCATCGCTCCGTGACGCATGACATCAATGTGCTGGCGCTGGTTAAAGGTGAAGAGCGGTACGTCTTTCTGTATGACGATGAGCGAAAGTCGGAAGCCCTCCGGACCCTCGGCCGTTTTGCTTCTAATCCCGAACTAAGTTTCAGCTGGTACGACGCCGCCGTCCTCAGCCAGCGAATCCGCCAGTCCGTCGCCGAAAGCAGCCAGGAAGTGCAAGCCCTGCCTCCCCCCAAGCCCCATATGGGCAAAAAGCCCCGGTTCAAGCTGCCGCTGGCGAATGAGCGGGAAGCAGAGGAGTAAGCCAAAGTAGTCATCTCGCTCCGCGAGATGAATCCTCACGCGGAGCGTGAGGAGTACTTTCTATGCAAACCGCCGTCACGCGATTCCTGCGGTTCCTGAGTGTCGAGCGAAACGCCGCTGCGCTCACAATCAAGTCCTACCGTGAGGACCTAACCGCTCTCGTGGACTACCTCCAGCAGGCCTACGGGCGGCTGCCGGCACCGGGGGAAGTCACGCCTCTTGATTTGCGGGGATACGTCTCGGCAATGCACGAAGCAGGTTACGCCAAGACCTCCGTCTCCCGTCGGCTGGCATCGCTCCGGACCTTTTACAAATTCGCCCAAAGGGAAGGTCTCGCCGACAGCAACCCGGCTAAACCGCTAAGGAACCCGCGGAAAGACCTGAAACTGCCGCATTTTCTTTCGACAGAGGAAGTCGGCCTTTTGCTCACCGCGCCCCCCGCCACCAGCAATCAAGGCATGCGGGATCGGGCGATTTTGGAGACGATGTATTCCGCCGGCTTACGCGTGAGCGAAGTTGTGGGAATGAACGATGGTGATTTGGATCTGGAGGAAGGAACCGTGAGGATCCGCGGCAAAGGACGGCGCGAGCGGTTTTCTCCGCTGGGCTCCTTTGCCCTGAAGGCCCTCACCCGTTGGCTGGCAAAGCGGAAGCTTTCCCCCAAGGAGCCGACGAACGAACTGGCACCGATTTTCACGAATCGCTTCGGCCGGCGCTTGACGACGCGGAGCGTCGCGCGGATGCTGGAGAAGTATCTCAAAACCAGTGGTCTGGATTTGCGGACGACTCCCCATACCTTGCGGCATAGCTTTGCCACGCATTTGCTCGATCGGGGGGCGGACATCCGCAGCGTGCAGGAGCTGCTGGGACATAAAAGCCTCGTTACCACCCAAATCTACACGCACATCTCCACGGCCGGCCTGCGAGCCGTCTATGAGCGGGCTCATCCGCGGGCGAAGCGCGTGTAGCAGCCGAAAGGCCTGCCATGTTGCTTCCCACACGCCGCCAGTTTCTTACGCAATCCGCCGCGACAGGAATGGGATTGGCTGCGGCATCTGGTCTGTTCGCTGCCGAGCCGAAGAAGCCCAAGGCACAGATCGCCATTACGCTCGACTTGGAGATGAGCGCCCAGTATCCTCGCCGCGACATCACGGAGTGGAATTACGAGAAGGGGAATCTCGACGGGGCCACCAAGGATTACGCGGTACGGGCCGCGAAGCTGGTCAAGGAACTTGGCGGTGTGATTCACTTTTTCTGTGTCGGCCGAGTTCTGGAACAGCCGGATGCGGACTGGCTCAAGGAAATTGCCGCTTTGGGTTGTCCGATTGGCAATCATACTTACGACCATGTCTATCTGCTGGCGAAGAAGCAGGAGGAAATCCAGTTCCGCTTCCAGCGTTCCCCGTGGCTGATTGCGGGGCGCAAGACGGAAGACGTCATTCGCGAGAACATCCGACTCTGCACGGAAGCGATGAAAGCGAGGGCGGGGATTACCCCCAACGGATTTCGCACTCCTGGTGGCTTTGCCAACGGTCTCGATGGCAGGCCGGATCTTCAGCAGATGCTGTTGGACCTCGGCTTTAAGTGGGTCAGCAGCAAATACCCCGCCCATGCCACCGGCAAACCCAAGGAAGAGCCGACTGACGAGGTCTACGCCGATATCATCCGCGCGCTCGGCACCGCCCAGCCGTATGTCTATGAGAACGGTTTGGTCGAAATCCCCATGTCCCCTATCAGCGATGTCGGTGCGTTCCGATCCAATTACTGGAAACTGGACTGGTTTCTCAAAGCCATTCGACTGGCTGTGGAAAACGCCGTTGCCCAGGGGCAACTCTTCGACTTCCTGGCCCATCCTTCGTGTCTGGTCGTCGAGGACCCGAAGATGGAGTCTCTCAAGCTCATCTGCCAACTGGTGAAGGACGCGGGAGACATGGCGGAGTTGGTGGGGTTGGATCGGGTCTACGCCAGAAACAAGAAATAGCCTGCGTAAAATGCCAACGTGCCTTTCGTGAAGCCGCTCTCGCATTTTCAGCAGGACCTGCCTCTCCCTACTGGCAATGCTCTTCACAGACCCTTAACCTAACAAATGAAACAGGGACAGCCCGCGAGGGCAGCCAACGAAGAGCGTGTGGTCAAGACGAACTGCACACGAGGGAGCGAATTCTCGCCCGGAAGGAATCGTGGTCATGAAGCCCGCAGTCATTTCCCGTAGACGCGTCAAGCGTAAGGCAACCGTTGTCGAGAGAGTCTCCTCCACGACTCGGAAGAATGGTGCGAAGGTACAGCCCCTCTCGGCGACCAACGGCCATTCCGTCGCCGCTAAATATTCGGCATTGCCGGTTGCCCCGCGATTGGTTCCGGCCAAGGCGGGCGATCACGCGGCTGTGCATCAGTTGCTGCTGAATCAATTCCGCGGTCCGTCGGTGCTGGAGTTCCAGGCCCAGCTCGATGAGCCTTTGTATGAGCCGACCGACCGCTTGCTCGTCAAACATCGGGAAGATGTGGTTGCTCATTTGCGGCTGACAAAGCGTCTGCTGCAATTTGGCTCGCTGCAAATTCCCACCGCCGGATTCATGGATCTGGCCACGGCCACACCTTGGCAACGCCGCGGCTTTGCATCCGCGCTGATTGGCGCGGGGGAGCGGCAGGCCGTATCCGATGGTGCAACCCTGGGCCTGACCGTCACCACGGCCCCGGAACTCTTTGCCCGTCACGGCTGGACGGCTTGCGGTCGGCAGACCTATTCCGTTGCCGGGGCGAGGCAAGTCCTGGCCCATTTGCGAGCAACCGCGCCGCCGGATGTCCTTTCCGCCGGTGAGAACCAGAACGCCGCGGATGCCTTACTCTCCCGCCGCTTACCTCGCCAACCTTTGCTCGTCCGACCCCTGCGGCGAATGGAACTTCCGGCAGTGGTCCGCCTCTATGAGCAATGTGCCGCAGGCGCGCACGGTGCGGCGATACGCAATGAAGTCTATTGGGATTGGCTGATGGCCAGGCATGCCTTCGAGCGCGCCTATATCGCCATCTTAGGAGATGGAAACCTCGAATTGCCGGAATTACTAGCCGCGGTGGCCGGCTGCGTGTTTGTATCGGGGGGCCGCATTGTGGAGCTTTTGGCCCGCCCCGGAGCGACACCCGCCCTCGGCCTGGCCTTGCTTGCCCGCGTTTGTTCCGACGCTTTGGAACGAAGCCAGTACGAGATGCGGTTTGACGGACCACCCCACCATCCTTTGCACCAGATCTTGCGCGCGGCCGGCGGAAGTTATCATTCTGCCGAAGAATACGAAGGCCAAGTCAATATGGCTCGACTCTTCAACCCACTGCAAACCCTGCGGGACATGTCGGACGAAATGCTGCAGCGGGCCCGCGCTGCGGGCCTTGGGTCGCAGGTGCTGGGGCTGGAGGTTTTTAATTTTGACGCCGATCTCCGTGGTGCAACCCACGAGGATGCCCGTTCTTATCGACTCATTGTGACTGGCCGCAAGGCGAAACTTGTCCCCGGCAATCGAGGTCGAAATTACCTGGCTCTGCGACGACGAGACCTGACGCCACTCCTCCTGGGGCATTGGCGATTCGAGGAAGCTCTGACAACCGGGCGCATCCGGGCTTCCACACAGCGGGCTGAGCGAATGGCAGCAGCCCTCTTTCCGCAACTTCCCTGGCATCGCCCGCCACTGGATGATCTCGTGGCGTAGTCCAGTCAGATGGGATTCCCTAACGGGGAATTTCTGATTTTTAGAGACACCGCTCCAGAACTCGCCACTGCCAATTACGGAAGATCAAACACGTCCTCTCCGCTGCGCGTGGCCAGCGCGGGTAGAATCTTGTCCGCGGCGTGGCCCAGCCACTGGACGGAGCCGTCGCAGAAGGCGAAATGGCCTCCCCCGGAATGTAGGCTCCAGAAGTGAAAGCGATCGCAGGGCTCGTCGGGCGATCCGGAACTGAAATGGTACGGCCCATCAAAACAGGAGCCGTACGGATCGGTGAAGAGGTTCCTTTCCCGCACTCCCAGCACGGTGTTCAGCGAACCAGTCCCCCCTTGTCCCACCCCCGCGTACCACCAACCGTAAAAGCAATCGGGGCTGGGGGGCCGCTCGCCAATCAGCAGGGTCTGGCTGGTGCCGTCTCGGATCTTGCCGAAGGTGACTTGCGAATCGGCATAGAGCACACCGTCCTGGGCATACAGGTCGGTGCCGGAAACTCCCAAGTAACTCGTGAGGCCGACCAGACGGTTCTTGCGGGTAATTTGGGGCGTGCCGACGCGATCGTCATCCGGGCACTGGACGACAGGGAGGACTTGAGCCATCAGGACGTGGGGCGGATTGTTGAAAGGGGACCGGTCTTGGGCATACGCGCCGCCGATTTGCAGCGCCATCCCATCCTGCTCCAGGTAGGGCAAAATCGCCACGATCCAGGTGGAGTTGGGCGTGGTCGCTGCCGGCGTATTTCGGATCAGTCCGGAAGGAAAGCTTTTTCGCACGCCGTGGAATTCATGCAGGGCCAGGGCCAGTTGGCGGAGATTGTTCGCGCACTTGACATTTCTGGCGCTGGCCCGCGCGTATTGAATCGCGGGCAAGAGGAGCGCCATCAAGATGCCGATGATGGCAATCACGATCACCAACTCGATGAGAGTCAGGCCCCGTCGCATGGGGAAATCCGGGTTGCCAGTTTTGAGTTTCATCGGCCTCCCCTACGTTCGCTCCTTAACGATCCCATTTTTTGACTGTGGCGGGGGGACTCCCTCACCTTGAATGACAAAATCGCATTTCCACATCGTTCGCTCGTCGGTGAAAAACAGGTCGTAACTCCGTTCGAACCGGCCGACTCGATGGATCACCAATTCCAGGGGGACGCGGACGGTCTGGCCTGCCTCAATGACGTTCATTTTGTCACCCTCCAAACTGGAGCAAAAAGCGGAGTCTCAGCTCCAGCCCTGGGCGCCGTGCAAGGTGATCCGCCTCCTGGTGTTGTTGAAAATCACGATCTCGCGAGACTCGGCGACGTCCTTGACCAGCACCACGTGGTCAAAACCCTCCGCCTTCAGCACCACCTCCCCAGGTGTGTATTCTCGCCAGGCGAAGACCAGGCCGGTCGTGATCAAAACCGCTCCGGTTCCAAGCAGCAGGCGAGAAAGGAGGGACTGAAAGACTGGCTGTTTCGACATGGCGTTACCTTACTGCTTTCCTCGAGCGTTGCCAAAAGATCGCCGCGACGATGGCAATCAGGCCCGCGCCGACGAACCAGACAAACACGGGAATTCCCTTTTTCTGGAATCCCGGTGGTTCGGGGAGTCCGAACGCGGTTAGGTAAAAGTTCGCCTTGGGGGGAGCGGTGAACGATCGCTCGGTGTATTCAAGCCTTTCCATCGCCACGACTTTCCCGGTTGCTCTATTGACCGATTTGCTCTCATACACATAGGACGGGCCGGGAACTCCTGGCCCCTCTTTGATTTCGGTAGTGAGGTCGTAAGTGATGTCGTCCTGTTTGAGTTCGGCGGTGACCCGTCGAATCTGATAATAATTATTAGGATCCAGATCCAGTGTAAATGGGTTGTAGGGAATCCAGGCTTTGCCGGCTGGGATTGTCAGGTCTTTTCGCTGATGATCGTAACCGATTACACAGCGAAAATATCGTTTCCCACCCTCCGTCAGGTATTCCGCGCTGCGAAGTTGAAAGTAAGGCTTGCTGAAGATTTCAGGCAGCGCCTCGACCTCCACGATCAGAAAATCGTTCTCCGCGGCCCAACTGTTGAGAAACAACTCCCGTGGTGGTGGCTGGCCGGTATTTTCCGGCGTGAGCTTCTGGATTTGCACGAGCTTGTAAGGCCCCTCGCGGCTGGCGGCTCGGAGTTGAAAAAAATACTGGTCGTTGATTCCCAGGACAGTGACTCGCATGGGCGGATCCTGGGAAGGTTGCTCATCAGGAGCAAGATCCTCGCCAAAGGACAACTTAAATGGTCCGCGTGATTGAGCGGTACCCTTGCCCGTAATTCTCTCGACATCACCGGTGACCCGCTTGCTGACAGTCACCGTTGAACGGTTTTGCGCCCGTTCGCGAAACCGCTTCCATTCTCGGGGTGCTTCCTCGAGTACACGGCGCTTTAGCGCCTCGTCCCCACAGGTTGGCAGCGCGGAGAGCACCCACCAGGCTGCGAGCAACAGGAAAAAAATGTTTGGGCGACGCATGGCTATCCTTCATCGGTGACGGCACAATAGTAGGCAAGCAGTCTTCGGATAAAAACAGATGTCTCGATGGCTTTCAAGGTTTGCACTCGCAGACGTTTAGGACGGTGCCAGTCATAGTATTTGTGGACCTCAGGCACTTGCACGCCGTACAAGTTGTGGTCGGCGTAGCGGTCCCCAAAAAGGCACCATTCACCGAACCCGCCAGTTGGCAATTCGGGGTTCGTCTGTGAGCCCAGCAGGCTTTTGTTGCCGTATTCCATTCGCAACAAGGATCGTTACGGTCGAGATCGCATGCTCCCGTGCAATTCTGGGTTGTCGGGAGTGGCGCGGACGTTGTGGGGTCAGGGGGAGACGTGGATGCTGGCTGCGGCGAAATAGGATCATCCCCAAACAACTGGTTGGGCACCAAAAGCAGGCCACAGGTGAGGAGGATCATGCTGGCAGCGAACAGGCCGAAGGTCAATTTGGAATTCTGGGAAGCCATAAAAAAAACTCCTTAGGAATCGGAACCGGCTGACGGTTTGACCGGGGTGGTGCCGGAGACGCGTCCGGCAATCAGGCCACTCAGGTAAGGGGCAGTCGGTGAATCGGTGTAGAAAAAATATTTGCGGACGAACCGGCCGGGAGTCCCCACGAACCGGATGCGAACGGGGATGGTTTGAGACTCACCACTGGCCAGCTTGACCGGCATGCCGCGGATGGTGACGCAACTGCAATCAGCGGTCCCTCCCATCACCTGGATGGGTGCGGCGGAATCATTCTTGATCGTCACCTCGACCTCTGCCCAGTCGCCGGAGGAACCCGATCCGGCCTCCGCAGTGAAGGGGGACAAGCGGACCTGCTCCCCCCGGAGGCGGGCCATGAAGTCGTTGTCGAGCCAGGACTGCGGCAAGATCAACACGACCACGGGAAGCCCGATCAACCCGAGCGCCATCCACTGGCGCGGGGCAGCCCACAGGCCAGCGAAGAGAGAACCGAGCGATTGATTGCCCGGACGGACCAGGAAGAGGGCGATGAGGGCTGTTGTATCGATGGATACCGCCCACCAGGGGCTGACGTGCATTCGGCCAAAACAAGGGCAGTAGGCGACCCCCGAGAGGCCAATGGAAACGGCGACCAAGAATGTGACGAGAAAAAATCCGACGGTCGTGAACCAGGAAAGAGCGGGATTGACACCACTGGCCAACCACAGGGCAATCAGGATTTCCAGAATGATCACGGCGAGGATGGCCCGCGGAGAGCCCAGCCACGGGTCGGGGTGAGTGTCGCCCGAGAAAAGACCGTCAATTTTCAGGATCGCAGTCAGGACAAGAACGGAAACCAGAATCTTGACGAGCAGCCGCCAGGGGTCGAAGCTCGAAGGAGGTTGGAGGTTGGAGGTTGGAGGAAGTGGTCATGGGAATGCCCTGCGACTTTTGAACGTCATGGGTGAACTTAACGCGCGTCGGGGGTGGATGCAATAGTTTTTTGAAGAAACAACAGGAATTTTTACCCCCCACCATCCAACGGCTTTTACAGCCATTCTTCATGGCAATGAGTGGTGATTCGCGGCGAACTGTCCCGAGACCTTGTGGTGGCAGAGCGGTGTCGGTGACGCTCCGTCAGCCTGTGACGCAGATGCAGAAATAGGCGGTTCGCGTGTTGCCACGCCGAAGCAAGCCACACGCGAGGCCGCGTGTGGCTACGGGGGATATTCCGAATCTTCCGGTTGTGGCGACGGACAATTTTCCCCAAGCGGCAGAAGTTCGCATTCTTGCTGCATGGCCGTTTGCCTGACCGCCGAAGAGAAGCTATGCCGGTCACGGAAGATAAGGCGGCTGCGCAAAAGGTTTCTCTCGGGAGAACATTTTGGCAGAAGCTGGTGCTCAAGGAGGAGAAGCCCTCTCCTCTTTCCGCGAACGTGCCGTGAGCAACAAATCTCGCCCTCTCAGCCTGCTGGCCGAAAGCGTTCCTGCCCGCCAGGAAGCCGCCGCTTCTCCGGAAAATGCCAGCGCCTTCCAGCAGGTCGCCAGCGCTTTCGCTCAGGCCAGCGGCTGGGAATTAAGGCTCGGCGGCGGGCTGACTCAAGCCGGTGAAGTCTGGTCGGCACCCATCGAAAATGGCGAAAGCAATTCGCCGTCACAGCTTTCCTTGATCGCCAGCAGTGAGCCGAAGTCGTCTCGCCTCCCCCTGGATCATGTGCGGCCCCTGGCACTCGCCATCGCTCGCATGCTTTCGGAACAGGGCCGCTTGCGCCGGGCCATCTGGCAGCGGGAAGCCGAACTGGCCGCGGGCGTTCCCGTCGCGGCGCGACCCGAAGATGGCGAGCATCTGGCCGAGCGATTAGCGGCCATCCTGAAAGGAGGCGCGGATGCCGTCGGTTGCCAGTCAGCCGGCTTGTATCTGCTCGATGAAACCACGACAACCCTCAAGCTGCGGGCGGCTCACAATCTGCCTCAGGACCGGCTGCTCGAACCGGCCCGTCCGCTCCGCGGAGCGATGGCCGATCTGGAAGCGCTCGTCGGCCATGCCGTCGTGCTCGAAGACACGGCCATTCTCTCGCACTGGAAATGCCCCGAAGATTTTCCCGCGGCCATCTGCGTCCCCGTTTCCGGAAGCAGCGCACCACTGGGAACACTCTGGCTCTTCGCCGATCAGAATCGGGACTTTACCAGCGAGCAGACGAACCTGGTGGAAATCATTGCCGGACGCATTGCCGCGGACTTGGAGCGAGAAATGCTTCTCTCGGAAGGAGCCCGTTCCAAAGGTCGGGAAAAACATCTGGAAGCCGCCGCCCGCTGGCAAGCCTCACGGCTGCCGAGCGTCACGCCGATGCTGGACGACTATGAAGTTGCCGGCTGGACGCTGCAGGCTGACGGAATCGGCGGCGATTTTTTTGATTGGTCCGTCGGCACCGATGGCCGGCTCTCCATCGCGCTTGGAGATGCACAAGGCAAACTGATCGAAGCCGGCTTGGGTGCCGCCGCCGTTCAGGCGGCCCTCAAATCGCACGCCGCCTATCCCCACACCACAGCTCAGCTGCTCAGCCGAGTGAATGAAACACTCTGGACGACCTCCGCCGGCGATCAATACTCCTCGCTCGCCTATGGCCTCATTGATCCCGCCAGCGGAGAGGTGGAAATGTCTCTTTCCGGAGCCGTCCTTGCGATTCATGTTGGCAGGAGTTGCCGCGATGTCGTGAAGTCGAAGGTTTTGGCGCTGGGGACCGATCCCGAAACGCGTTTTGAAACTCAATCCCATCACCTGCACCCTGGAGAGTTTTTGATATTGCTCAGCGAAGGGGCTCAGAACGCCGTCGATGAAGGGGGGCTACGCATTGGTGAGCTGGCGATTGGCTCACTGGCCGTAAAAAGCCTCCGCGAATCGGCCGAAGGTCTGGTGGCAAAAATCCGCCGCTTGATTGACCGCGGACAGTCCAGCCAAGCGGAAGACATGACGGTGCTCGTCGTCAAGCGACGAAAATAGTGGCCCGTCATTCCATGGCCGGCCCATTCTTCCGATCGAAGAATGATAGCAAGCGGCTGATAGGAAGAATCGCCCCAC
>CAYUJE010000012.1:0-39812 GCA_964444865.1 uncultured Pirellulaceae bacterium
CGGCCGTCCGGACCACGTGGCGAGAGTGCCGTGAGTTGATGTGATGGAAGCTTTTGTCGGCGCAGGGACGACCACTCCCTCGACGGGCGAGACGATTGTCAGCTTGTGGATTTCTTCGCGGCGACGAGCAAGCTGGGCATCGACAGCAGCGAGAGCTTCCTGCCCTTCCGCGAGTTCCAAGTGCGCGGAGTCGTCGATGTGGGCTCGCTGGCGAAGAGCGTCCAGCCGGGCGGCTAGTTGCTCCCGCTCGCTTTCGAGCTTTTGCTCTCCCAGGCGAGAGTCGATGTTTTCCAGAGTAATGAGCGGCTCGCCGGCTTGCACCGTGCCACTTTGCACATGGATTTGCCGCACCTCGCCAGGGAGATCGACATAGACGCTCGTGCCTCCTCGCGGCTGCACGTAAAAGCTGCAAGTGACGTAGTACGGCAGCGGAACACAGAGCAGACCGATGACCGACGCGGCGGAGAGGCTGAGGATGATGGCGGCGCGGAGTTTTTTCACTTTGCTGGCCCTCCCGGGAACATAGAAGAATTTAACCAGCCGCCAGGCCGGCAAAATGACAAGAGTGACCACCATCATGCCTGCGATCGCTTGCCCCAGCACCTTCAGCCCCCACGGTTCAAGGGCCCGGTAGAGGAACCAGAAGATCGAGAACGAAATGAACCAGCCGTAACAAGCGGAGGCGATGCTAAAGAGTGCGAAGAACCAGAGACGACGTCGCGGCAGGAATGGATCGGGCGGCTCCGGCATTCCGAGAACCCACGCCGCACCTTTCCGCTGCAGCACCAGAGCCGCCTTCTGCCGCAGGTTGGGAATCTCCAGCAGATCGGAAAGGATGTAGTAGCCGTCATACCGCATCAGCGGGTTGGCATTGAAGAGGAGCGTGCTGACCGAGCAGACAAACATCACATCCAGGCAGAGGCCGTTCACAATCCCCGGTTGCGTATACCACCAGACAAACGTGGCCAGCGATGCCAGGATCAGTTCGATGTACATGCCGCCGGCACCGACTGCCGCCCTCCGCCAACGGCTGGGGATCATCCAGGAATCGGTAACGTTGCAATACAGACACGGCGTGAAGACTAGGAGCATCAGCCCCATCTCATGGCATTCGCCGCCGAACCGCTTGCAAGCGAGGCCGTGTCCGATCTCATGCAGAATCTTGGTAACGCAGAGTGTGAGGGCCAGCCAGCCCCAATTCTTCGCGGCGAAAAACTCCCGAAAGTCCGGCAGTCGCGAGCGAAAGACGTCGAACTCCGCCCCAATGAGCAGCAGTGCCGAGAGCATCAAGAGAAGCGCAAATACCAATGCGGGAACCGAGAACAGCCAGCCAAAGTAGCCATTGAGCCACGTCAGCAAGCGGTCGGGGTCGTAGCCGCGAAACCGCATCGCCAGAACATTGCTGAGTTTCCCCAGCAAGACTTGGCGTTCTTTGGTGGAAGCTCGCTCGGCCAGTTGGTCTCCTTGGCCCGGCAGTTCCGAAAGGAGCAAGCCATTGCGATAGAGCAGGCCGACGAGCTGATGGAGTTCAGCCGCGGAGATTTTCTGCGGAGCAAACTGAGCTTCGAATCGCTCGCGGATTTGGTCGAGACTGGATTTGCCGTCGAGGAGCGAGAGCAACGCATGCTCTTCATCTTCAAACCGAAAATACTTGAGTGCGAGCGGATCTTTAATGACCCAGTACTCTCTCCCTTGATACGACTGCCGCGTGACCTGCAAATCGGGCCGCATCCGGAGCTGCACCGGGCGGGTGGTGGAGGAGACGAGGGTGGAGGAGGGGAACATAAAGTCGAGCTAAGTCACTTCGAAATCAGAAACTTCGAATCTCAAACAATGCAGAATGCGAAAACTCAAATCTGGAAACTTACGGTTTCTGACTTTCGTTCCTTTTCCCGATTTGAATTTGTTTGAGATTTGAGATTTCCCAATTACGCACAATGCCTGCCCACGGAGTGTGCAGGCTACTATCTTCCCACTGTCATGGCTGCGTTCATTCCCGGACGCAGGAGCCAATGGTTTTGCTCGCGGCGGTTTTCCACCTCGGCTCGGACACGATACTTGCCGCCGGAGGTGACGATCGGGCTGACGAAGACAACTTTGCCCGCAAAGCGTTCCTTTCGGCCGCGGGCAAGTTCCACATCGACGACCACATTTTCCCCGGCAATTTCGTGGACGTTCACTTCCGAGGCCAATACAAAACCTTCCACCCGCAGCCGGTCCATGCGAACGACCTGGATGACCGGTTCACCGGCACTAACCCATTCCTGCAACTCGTGAAAGACGGTTACTACCTGGCCGTCGATGGGAGAGACAATCTGCCGCCGGGCGAGCGCGATGTCCGCGGCATCCACCTCGGCCTGATGCACTTCCGCCGTCATTCTGGCGACTTTCAAATCGAGCTTCGCCTTTTCAATCTGCAACTCGTCCCGCTGGCGGGCGAGTTTCGCTTTCTCCAGTTCCGATCCAGAGACTGTATTCTGAGACTTTCGCTCAATGGAGAGGAGGCGATTGAGTTCTGCGGTGGAAAACGCCAAGGAGGCTTGTGCAAATCGGACTTCGACGTCGTCCGACGCCTTCGTCAATGCCGCATCCCGCTCCAATTCTGCCTTGAGCTTGCGGACGAGCGGCTCACGGTCGTCGAGGACGGCCAGCGGCTCCCCTTTTTTTACGATGGCGCCTTCTTCGACGGCAATGGCTTTGATGGCCCCGGCTTCCATGGCCGGTACTTGGACGTCTTCCACCAGGTAAACGAAGCAATCCGGAATCTGCAAGGCGATTCCGGATTTCGGAACCGGTGAGTCGCTGGAGGGGCCGCGAAATGCCTTGGCTTGACGAGTTTCCACGGGCCGCTCGGGAGGAATGGCCACGAGCGAAACAGCCACCATCAGCGCGGTACTAAGCATCTCTTTCTCCTGCTCTTTCTATCCACTGCCCATGAACCAATTCTTAGTGCGGCGTTCCTCCCCGCGTTGTCGCAGGGGCTAAGCTAGAGCCAGAACAGCACTTTGGATTGCACGGTTTCAATCAAATCGCAGAACCAGGTGTAGCCGAGGCTCCTGCGTCCGCAGTAAAGTTTGGCCGTGACGGTCGTCTGGTCGTGCAAGTGCGGCAGCGAATCGCGGTCGACTTCCACTCGGACGAGGATCGTGTTTCCTTCCTCCCCACGAACCTCCGCGGATTGTTCAATTTCGACGACCCGTCCGTGAAACTCTTCTCCCGGATGGCTGCTGAGCATGAAGGTTACGTCGAGTGTGGGGCGGCCCTCCGTCGTTTCGCCCTCGACCTGTTCTTGTGCCGCTAGAATGTGCCGCAGTCGTTTCTCAGGTACGTACAGTTCTAGTTCCCAGGGCCCATCCGGGTTGGCCAGGGTCATCAGCACCTGCCCCCGCTGCACAGGCCGGCGGAGCAGGCTGGACTGCACCTCCCAGGTCACCACCTGTCCTGCCTCTGCCGCCAGCACTCGCAGACGTGTTTGCTTTTCGGTAAATAGTTCCAGCTCACGGCGGACATTCTCCGCTTCCTGTCGGAATTCAACCAATTCTCCCGCCAGCCGACTTTCGTCATAGGGAGTCAATCGCGATGCGCCGCTGCGGTTGTTGTCGAGCAATCGTTTGTTGATGGAAGTCATTTTTTCTTGGACTGTCTTTTGCCGGCCGAGAAGGCGCTCGAACTCTTCGGCGAGATCGGGACTGTTCAGCTCGGCCAGAAGGTCCCCCCGATTCACCATTTGCCCATGCCGAACCGGGACATTAATGACATCCCCATCGATCCGAGCGAAAACATCTCGCCGCTCGACAGGCTGAAGCTTTCCCTTGGCGGCAACTTCGAAGTCAGCCGGAATGAGAGCCAATGCGCCTAGGATTCCGCAGGCCACCGCCAGCGCGCCCATGGTCTTGAACAATGTCCTACCGCGAAACAGTGCCGCCGTCTTTCCCAGAACCTTCCAGAGCGGCATCAGAAACAGGCCGCTGTGCTCCAAGGCATTCGCCAAAGCCGCCGCGCTATGTTCCGCCACCAGGTCACTACGACTGCGGAGCAGATCGGTCGCCTTGGAATCGTGAAGTTGCTCGACGATCAGCACGCCGACAAGTTTCTTCAGACTGGTTCCAGACCTTTCCTGCTCCGCACCAGTTTTGCTTTCTGGAGGAGCTGCCAGCAGTGGCAACACGGCAACCAGGCGGGCATGGGATGCATCAATGTACGGCTGAAGATGCTCTTCAATCTGCGGGGCTTCTTCTCCACTGCCGGCGGCGTGCCACAGGGGTTCCTTGGTCTTCGCAACGACCTGGGCTAGACTGCTGAGGTGTCGGACTTCGGTGGCTCGCCTGTCAATCGTATCGAGCCCGCTGACTGCGATGACCCGCAGCATTCCACCATCTTGCACCGCAAGCGAAACCCGGTCGCAACCAATCAGCCGGCGTCCTTCATTGACAATCGAGTATCCGGTCTGCCGCACATCGAGCGAGGCATGAATCGACCGCAGAAACTGCTCAAGCTGCTTCCAAAGTTGCTGCCGGTCGTTCAAAAACCGCAGCCGCTGGTTCTTCAGATAGTCTCCCGCCAGATCGGCCATCTGCGTCACAAAACGGACATAGCCTCGCTGCGTCGTCGGACCTCCTCCCGGCCTCTGAAAGATTTCCACCAGCCCCACAACTTCTTGTTCCACGCGAAGCGGCGCGAGAACGACGAGATGGGCGGAAGGATTCGCCTCGGCGTCTTCTCCCTGACCTCCCGCTCGCGGCGGCACAAGCAGGGCATTTCCTGAAGCTAATGCCTTGCGGAGTAGCCGTCCGTGCTGCTGGCGGGCTGTGGTGGAGTCATCGAGTTCCGCCCCGGCAAGATTGACCTGATACGCCAGCGCGAGGCCATTATTGCCATTGGTCCAAACTGCTCCCCCCACAGCCGCCATCGCGGAAACAATCCGCCCCAGAAAACCGGCGTAAAATTCCTCCGGTGGAACCTCCTGCTGTGCAAGCTTGGCGATCTCCTGCACCAGGGAGCGGATCTCGTTCTTGGTCTCTTGGACGAGCAGCGGATCGGGGCCGTCCGGCAAATCGCCCGCGCTCCCCTTTGCTGGGGCGGGCGGAGTGGGCTGCACATGCAGGTGCGATTTGCCGGTGGTCGGAGGGAAAGTAGTCGCCATTACGAACAAGCGTGCTAGCGGACGGGGTCGGGAAGGGTTTTCGCGGAAAAACCATGCCGACGGCATGGCGCTAGGTGCGAAAACCCTTCCCGACCCCTTTTTGGGACGCGAGGCTTCGCTTCTTATCTTCGGCCCGTCACGAGTGTCGACTGCCGGAAAAATCGGCATACGCGGCAGAGTCGCGGCCCCGCTGATAGCACCTCCCCGCCGTTGGCCATGTTGGTTACCTTGAAAGGATGTCCCCGCTACCCCATCTTCGCATCGGCTCAGTCGATATCGGTTCGCCGTTTGTCCAGGCGGCCCTTTCGGGCTACAGCGATTGGCCGATGCGTCTGTTGGCGCGGCGGCATGGGGCGTCGTACACGCTCTGCGAAGTGATGCTGGACCAGTTCGTGGTGGCGATCAAGGAGAACCGCAAGAAGAACAAGCACTTCATGCATATTAGCGACGACGAACACCCGGTCGCAGGGCAACTGATGGGGGCGGAGCCGGAGCAATTCGCCGCGGGAGCCAAGCGGCTGGCGGCGGCGGGGTTTGACGTGATTGACATCAACTTCGGCTGCCCGGTGAAGAAAGTGATTGGCCGCTGTCGTGGCGGCTTTCATCTCAGCCAGCCGACGGTTGCCCTGGAAATCGTGCGCCGCACACGAGAGAACGTTCCGGCGCACATCCCGGTCACGGTCAAAATGCGGCGCGGCATCGACGACACGCAGGAAAGCCGCGATCGCTTCTTCGAGATTCTGGACGGAGCCTTCGCCGCTGGCGTCTCCGCCATCACCGTCCACGGCCGCACCGTGGAACAGCGGTACGTCGGTCCCAGCCGCTGGAGCTTTCTGACCGAAGTAAAACGGCACGTCGGCAGCCGAACCATCCTCGGCAGCGGAGACCTGTTTACGGCCCAGGCGTGCCTCGACATGATTCGCGAAACGGGGATCGATGGCGTGACCATCGCCCGCGGAGCGATCGGCAACCCCTGGATTTTCCAGCAAGCCCGCGCCCTCGCCGCCGGAGAACTATTGCCTCTTCCGCCGTCACTCCACCAGCAGCGGGAAGTCATCCTGGAACATTTTCGCCTGGCGATGGAACTGTACGGCGAGCAGCGAGCCAGTGCCGAGATGCGCAAATTCGGCATCAAGTATGCCGCCCTCCACCCGCAGCACCTCGCTCTCCGCGAAGCCTTCACCAAAGTCCGCTGCCTGGAAGATTGGAAAGCGACTCTCGCCCAGTGGTACGCCGAAGACCTCCCCGGCTGCCATCCCGATCCGGCGATCCATAGAGTTAATGGAAGTTGTGAAGAGGCGGCGTAGTTATGTAGGGTGCATGAGCGCCAGCGAAATGCACGCGTGAACATCGTTCCTTCTCTTGGGCTTACGTCACCCAGCGAGCCGTCCGCATTACGCGTGTATTGCGCTGCGCTTCATACACCCTACAGCGGATTCCGAGAGGAGATTGCCGCCTCAATCTCTTTCCGCACACAACCATCCTCCTCGTCCGCCAGCCGTTCTTTTAAAGCCGCGTTCGACTCCTCAGTCCAAATCTCACCAAGTGCCCATGCACTCGCTCCGCGCACCAATGATTCCACATCATGCAATCCTCGCAGCAATGCTGGAATCGCTCTTAGGTCTCGCTGATTTCCCAGCACAATAGCGGCATTGCGTAGGATTCCCCGCCGCTTGGCCCGCCATAGGGGAGTGTGCCGAAAGCGGCGGCGGAAGGCGGCATCATCCAGGTCGAAAAGCTCGGCGAGTTGGACGGGGTTGGAGGGGGCGTCCTGCCGAGGCTCGAAAGCGGGTTCCGTGGTGATTGGGGCAAAACGGTTCCAGGGGCACACGTCCTGGCAGACGTCGCAGCCGAAGAGCCAGTCGCCGATGCCGGGGCGGAGCTCGCGGGGGATCGGGCCGTCCAGTTCAATCGTCAGGTAGCTGATGCAGCGAGTGGCGTCCAGCAAATGCGGCTGGACGAAGGCTTCGGTGGGGCAGGCATCCAGGCAGGCTGTGCAACTGCCGCAGTGGTCGGCGTCCTGCGGCTCGTCGTAGACAAGTTCCTGGTCGGTGAGGAGGGCGGCCAGAAAGAAATAGCTCCCCTGCTGACGACTGAGGAGGAGCGTGTGCTTTCCGATCCAACCGAGGCCGGCAAGCTGCGCGAATTCGCGCTCCAGCAGCGGAGCGGAATCGACGACGCCCCGGGCCTTCGCCCCCGGCACACGGATTTCCACCAGCTTGACGAGTTGCTTGAGCCGCTCGTGAATGACGTCGTGATAGTCGGTCGGCCCCCAGGCGTAGCGCGAGATGCGCCCTTCCCCGTCCTGCGGCGGCTGCGGATCGGCGGTGCGATAGTTGAGCGTCAGCATCAGGATGCTGCGAGCCCCTTCCAGCACCATGCTCGGGTCCGCGTAAGCCTGCTGGCGAAGACCGATGTAATCCATCTCCCCGCCATAGCCGAGATGGAGCCATTCGCCGAGCCGCGTCGCTCCCACCGGTGAAATCGCGGGACAGGCGGCAGCCAGGCTGAAGCCGAGCCGCAGGGCTTCTGCTTTGAGGTCGGAGGTGAGTTGGACTGGTGTCATGCTCATCATTCTATCGGCCGAATACCAGCCTGAAGCGCAAGCGAAGGACAGGCCTCTTTACCGATGGATGCGTTTCCTTCGCTTGCGCTTCAGGCTGGTGTTAGAACGGTGGAGTCTACGCCGCCTCGCGAAGCATCGCTTCCGTCTGCCGCCAGCGGACGGAGATGCGGCCGGCGAAGAAGGCGAGGAGGGTCATCACACTCATCATGCAGAGGCACCAGAGGGCCGCTTTGCCGCCGGCGACTTTGTCCGACAGTTGCAGGAAGCGAACCAACCAGCCGTCTTCGCCGGAGATGATGGTCAGGCCGAGGGCCATGGCGTAGAGGGATGCCGACGCCAGGGCGAAGAGTGTGACCATCCAGACGGTCGTCCAGTCCGGCAGTTGAATGAGATAGATCGCATACGCCACTTGCACCGCCCCCAGCATGCCCAGCACAATCGCCCATCGGCCAACCGGCGAAGCCGAAGTGCCGTTCACATAGACGACCGCATCCCACACGCTGGGCAGGATGCTGAACAAGGCCGCCACGATCATGGCCGCGGCAAGCTGAAAGACGACGGCGCCTTGCTGGGGGGAATGCACCAGCGGAGGAGGAAGTTCAGCAGCAGGCGATATTGGTGGAAGGTGGGAAGCGACCAAGGCATGGGAAGTGGGAGGCGTGGGAGAGGCAGCAGGCGGTGGTGATTCCGGCGCAGAAGATTGTTCTGGCGAAATGGGGACGACGCGAGATTCGAGGGGCAAAAATGGCAAGGGGCCCGGCGGAGGCGGCGAAGACGTAGCGGTCTCGTTGGGAATGGACTGGGCGAGCGCGGCACTCTTCGGCGGCGGCGAGACAATGACGACGGGTGGCGCGGCAGGTTCCGGTTCGGCGAGAGGCGGAACAACGGAGGGAGGAGGAGGTGGTGCAACCGGCGGAGGCGACTTGGGAACTGGGGCCTCTTTCGCAGTAACCGGCGGCAGTGGCGGCGGAATGGGGGGCTGTGTAGGAACCGCAAGCGCTGGAACCGGCAGGCTCGCCGTTTTTGGAATACTGAGCGTTTCTTTCGCGGGAGGAGCAAGCGGCTTCTTGGTCTCCGCTGCTGGCGGTGATTTTTCCGGGACCAGCTTGGGGGAAGACGGGGGCGGAACCCCTTTGGCCGGAACGCGAACTTCCGCCTGGCATTTGGGGCAGCGAAACGACTGGCCGGCCCGGCTCTCAGAGACAATCAGTGAGTGCCCGGAGGGGCATTTGATCCGCAGCGGCATGAGTTTCGTCCCAGCACAAAGTGGTAGGCAAATACCGACCCTTTCAGTCTGTTCTCGCTTGCCCCGCGGGTCAATGCGGCTTAACGCTCGTGGGCGTGCTGTCCATGTCCTTCGTGCACATGTTTGTGTTCGAGAAACCCGATGCCAATCGCCAGGACGACGCCGAGAAAGAGGGCGAGCGTCAGCCAAGTCCGGTCGTGAGAGTGGAAGGTGACTTCCGGTAGGAGATCCGCGAGCGAAATGCAGAGAAATACCCCCGCCGCGAAGGCCAGTGCACAGCCGATGACGAAATCGCCGTTGTTTCCTGCCAGCGTTTCCAGGCCAAAGACAAATCCGATTGCCCCGAGTGGGCACATGAGGGCAAAAATCATATTCGCAACAAGTGCCGCCTGCTTGGACCAGCCACCGGAGGCCATAAGCGAAGTAATAGACAGGGCATCGAGTGGCTTGTGGAGGGCAACCGCCAGAAATGCGCCCACTCCATACAGCGCCCAGCCGTGACCGTGCCCCGCATCCCCCGCCTCGGCAGCCACCGCGGCCCCGAGAGCCAGGCCGTCAATGATGGTGTGAAGTGCGAGGCCGAAGGCGAGGCCGACCCAACTGAAATTTCGCTCGGCAATTAGCTCGTGCGAATGTTCGCGTCCGTGGTCATGTCCATAATCATGGTCGCAGTGCTTGTGACCATGAGAGTGGTCGTGACCATGCTTGTGTTCCTCCTCGGAGGACTCTCCATGTTCATGAGCATGCACATGAAAAACGCGAATCAGCAGAAACATGGCGAGTAGTCCGCCGAGCGCCCACCAGGCGGCGGTGTCGAAGGAGACACCTTTGGCGACGGCGTGAGGCAGCAGGTGGAGCATCGCCACGCCGAGCATCAGGCCGCCGACAAAGCTCATTGTGAGCTGCATGCGGCGGTGGGTCAGCTTGACGAGCCAGGGGAGCAGCCCCCCGGTCAGCGAAGCCGCCACAATCAAGACGCAGTAGCAGCCCAAAATGACATTGATTTGCATCTGCGAATCTTAGCTATCTTTGGCCGCGGTGCGAAGGGGCCTCGTTTGCACCGCTATTTCTCGCAGCAAGTCGCATACGAGCAGCGGACCATTTCAAAACAGCCGTGGTCCTTGCAAGAAGAATAATTGGCGTTGAAATGCGTGTCCGTCACCGCGGCTGAGAATTGAAAGGTGCCGAACATGCGGCCCAGGTGCTTACTTCCCGACATAGTAACCACGCCATCCTGCTCGCTGGCACTCATCACCACGCTATAACGGAAAGGGAGAATTGCAAAGAACTTCCCTTTGAAAAAGACTTCGTACTCGCTGTCATTCAGCCGCACGAATTCGGCCTGCAGCGGACCGTGATGCCGCGTGTTTCCGCTGGCCCACGTTCCCGACCAATGGCCGGAAAGGTCGATGGCCCGACACTCGCGGGCTCCAGCCGTCAGAGCCACAACTGCCGTTACAAATGCAATAGCTCGCAGTCGAGCCAGCAGAGTCGAAGGAACCATAAAGCGATCTCGCAGGAATGGGTTGCGGTCAGCATCCCTGCGATAAGACGGTCCTTCTCGCAGTTTCATCGACGAATTCGTGTCACATCTTCTGTCGACAATCCTTGATTCGGAACATGGCGATTGGGGAAAAAATACAGGCACCAATCCATTGTCATGGGCAACGTTAGGCTTTGTACTCCCATTCCCGAATATCCACAAAATGTCCAGCCACCGCGGCTGCGGCGGCCATTTCGGGAGAGACGAGGTGGGTGCGGCCGTTTTTGCCTTGGCGGCCCTCGAAGTTGCGGTTGCTGGTGCTGGCGCAGCGCTCGCCGGGTTCGAGTTTATCGGGGTTCATCGCCAGGCACATGCTACAGCCGGCCTCTCGCCATTCGAAACCGGCTTCCTTAAAGATTTTGTCGAGCCCCTCCGCTTCGGCTTCCTTCTTCACCTGTCCGCTGCCGGGGACGACCATCGCGCTGACATGGCCGGAAACCTTGTGCCCCTTCACCACGGCAGCAGCAGCTCGCAAGTCGCCGATCCGCGCGTTGGTGCAGGAGCCGATGAAGACGCGGTTGATGTCCACACTGGTCAGCGGCACGCCGGGGGTGAGACCCATGTATTCCAGCGCCCGCTCGGCCGTCTTGCGGTCGCTTTCGTCCTTGATTTCGCTCGGGTTGGGAACCTTGGCGGTTACTGGGGCGACCTGGCCGGGGTTCGTTCCCCAGGTCACTTGCGGCGAAATGTCGGCGGCTTGGAAGATGAGAGACTTGTCGTACTTCGCGCCGGCATCGGTCGGCAATTCCTTCCAGCGGGCGACGGCTTTGTCGAAGTCGGCTCCCTTGGGGGCGAATTCGCGTCCTTTTACGTAGTCATAGGTGGTCTGATCGGGGGCAATCATCCCGGCCCGAGCACCGGCTTCGATGGTCATGTTGCAGACGGTCATCCGCTCTTCCATCGTCAGGCCACGAACTGCTTCGCCCGTGTATTCAATCACATAGCCGGTGCCGCCGTCGGTAGTGATCTGGCCAATGAGGTAAAGAATCAAATCCTTGGCCGTCACTCCCCGCGGCAGCTTTCCTTCCACCCGCAGTTCCATCGTCTTGGGCAAGTGCTGCAGCAGCGTCTGCGTGGCGAGCACATGCTCCACCTCGCTGGTGCCGATGCCGAAGGCGAGGGCTCCGAAGGCCCCGTGCGTGGCGGTGTGGCTATCCCCGCACACAATCGTCATCCCCGGCTGAGTCAGGCCGAGTTCCGGGCCAATGACGTGGACGATCCCCTGCTGGATGCTGTCCATATCGTAAAGTTTGATGCCGAACTCCTTGCAATTATTCCGCAGCGTCTGGACCTGCTGCAGCGAAATGGGGTCGGTAATCGGCAGGCTGCGATCCGTTGTCGGAATGTTGTGGTCCGGCGTCGCCACCGTCAACTCCGGCCGCCGCACCTTCCGCCCCGCCAGCCGCAGCCCTTCAAAGGCCTGGGCACTGGTCACTTCGTGGACAAGCTGCAAATCGATATAGAGCACCGTCGGCTTGCCGGCGGGAGCATCAACAACATGGGCGTCCCAGATTTTCTGGAACATCGTGCGGGGGGAGGAGGGCATCGGAATCCGAATCCGTTAGGAGCAGGTGAAAGTCTTCATTTTATCCCGTGGGAGGCGTTTTTGGGAGGGAGTGCGAAGACGAAGAGAGGGGGGCAGCGTATAAGGCCAGTTGGATTTCGTCGAGAAATTCCGGCACCGGGCGGACCCATCGGCATGATTTGCAGACCGACCAGGTATCAGGGTCAAGCCCGGAGCGACAGGCGGGGCAAGTCTTTATTCGGCGACTTACGTGCGATAAGCGAGCAAATTCGACTAGTAAGACGAGCCAACAGATACCAAAGACGTACATGAACGGCGTAAAGCGGAAAACCGTGGCAAGAAGTCCGAATGCTATCAGGACGAGATACACGCCCCTGACCCAAAACGGAATCTTGCGCCATCCATACTGCCAAGTCTTGCACTGTGATGCGTGGAAAGACAACGGAGGAGTAAGATTCTCGTCTTTTTCCACAATTGCGATGATTTGCTCTCGGCAATCGTCAAATGAGATGACAGTCCCTACGCCGCCCTTCAAGGGTCCGACCAGAATTTCAACGAATTGGGCGGATACGTGTTTGGCATCGACCATAAGAGTCGCTACGAAACGGCCATCTCATTCGCCTGCGCCGTTGCCCCATCTTTGTCCATCCACCAACTCCGGGCGTGTTCACGGCTCCAGGTGCCGTGGTGTTCGCAGTCTTCCAGAGCAGAGCCGAGTTCGGCTGCGGATTGAAAGCGTTCCTCGGGAGCCTTGGCCAGGCAACGCATCACGATGGCTTCCAGGTCGAGGGGAATGTCCTCCCGATACTGCGAAAGGGGCGGCACGGGATCGTGCGCGTGGCTGATGAGCACCTTCAGTGGCTTCTCATCTTCGAATGGGGCATGGCCACTGAGGAGGTAATACAGGACGCCGCCGAGCGAATAAATATCGCTCCGCGGGTCGGGCTCCTTGTCACCGGCAGCTTGCTCGGGGGACATATAGAGCGGAGAACCGGTAATGGTGCCGTCAGCAGTAAGCTGGGCAGTGTCCAAATCCGAGAGCGGCTTGGCGAGCCCGAAATCGAGGAGTTTGGCGACGTCGTAGTAACCGCCCCGAACTGCAGCGAATAGATTAGCCGGCTTAAGGTCGCGATGCAGAAGTCCTAATTCGTGGGCTTCCTGGAGCGCATCGCACGCCTGCCGCACCAGATGAATGGCGCGAGGGGCGGGCATGGGTCCGAATCGCTTCACAATCTCCCCTAGATTCATGCCGGGGAGATACTCCATGACGTAGTAAAATGTGCCGTCTTCAGCTCGACCATAATCGAAGATGTCAATGCTGTTCCAGTGCGAGAGTTTAGCAGTCGCCTGCACCTCGCGTTCGAATCGGGCCAGCACTTTGGGGTCTCCCGCTTTTTCTGGTCGGATGACTTTGATCGCGCAGGGCCGTTTCATGAGTTGATGCTCGGCGAGATAGACCTCTCCCATGCCCCCAGAGCCGAGCAGCTTTTTGAGACGGTACTGCCCCAACTGCTTGGCCTGGTAAGCCTGGGTTTGCAAGCTGTTGATGGTGTAAACGCCAAAGACCGCACCGGCGGCGGCGACGGACATGACGAGCACCATTTCCACCATCGTGCCCGGATTGTCTCGAAAGAATATGTAAGTGTTGGTCTGCAGAAAAATGGCGAGGATCGTTGTGGCAATGGGGAGTGACGCAATGATGCCGATCACGACGGCGGCGCGCTTCCAGGTATTGGGGATGAAGATGGCGTAGGTATAAATCGAGAGTAGCCACGCGGTTACCACTCCGGGATGCATGTCCTTGTTGTCGACGTAATAGGATGCGCGGGCATATTGCATCAGCATGAAAAATGCCGCGGGTAGGCCGCACATTCCCAGTTCCATCCAGCGGAGCTTGCTGGTGGAAATCGGGCAACTGGCACAGAGGGAAAATCCGATGCCGCCGACAGCCACCGTCACCACAATGTGAACAATAAACGTGGGAAGAGAGAATGGAAGCCTGAGGTCGAGCTGAAAGATGTGCCAGACCAAAAAGACTGCAAATGCCACAAACGTGAGGAGCGAAGCCGATCGCAAACGGGAACGGAGCAAATCCTGCACTTCGCCGGAAAGTTCCGAATTGCTCCCTTCGACCAGATGCACTTTGCAAGGTGTATGGTGCGATACGGTCCGGTCCGCGGAAGGATCGGAGGGGGCTTCCATCGTAATGTCCGCGGGACCCAGGCTAGCTGGCAACTTTCTTGCCGCCGCGGACGCGTCTAAGCTGTCGTCCAAGGAATCGGTCTCGGCGAAAAGGTGGGCGGGGGGGAATCGGCGAGTATTACGTTCCTTCATCATACTCGGTTCGCTTTCCCTCGCCTATTCTTGGCGTTCTTCTGCCGGAAACTACGGTTTCCAGGCACCTTAGACACTTATTTGTCGCCCCAGTCGGCAATAAATCTCGCCGCCTGGCTTCGTCCGCTTGTATTTGTTGTTTTAGATGCGAGACGTCCCGTTGGCGTTTCTCGAAATCATAAACCCATAATTGGGACGGGCGAGCCGCCAAAAAGGTTCTGTAACGCGAATGTAATTGGGCAAGGTTGCGCCGCCGGCGTAAATTGCCCGTTTTGAGAAAATGCCCGAAGATGTTATTTCCCTTGAGATTACGCCTGCACCACTGCGGTTAGAATGAACCTTGATACCGCCACACCTTTTGCGATGAACTCCATGTCGATACTTACCCCGCGTTACCTGGTTCCGTTTCATCCTCGTTATCTGTCGCACTATTTTGCGGATGTTCTGATCATTGGCGGCGGTCTGGCTGGCCTGCGCGCGGCCAATGCCGTCGATTCGCGACTGTCCGCTTTGGTGGTGACCAAAGACGCCATCCAGCAGTCCAACAGTAACTATGCGCAAGGGGGAATTGCCGGCGTACTGGACCCGGAGGACAAGTTCGAGGAACACATCGCCGATACGCTGGTGGCCGGCGGCACACTCTGTGATGAAGCGGTCGTGGATATGGTCATCCGCGAAGCGCCCCGACGGATTAGCGAACTCATCGAGTGGGGAACCCATTTTGATGAAAAAGAAGGGCACATCACCCTCGGCCGCGAAGGAGGCCATAGCCGGCATCGCATCGTGCATGCCTTGGGAGACATGACGGGCAAGGAAGTGATGCGCGCCGTGATCGCACACACGAAGCAACTCGCCAACGTACGGATCTGGGAACGTTCCTTTACGCTCGACCTGCTCACCCATGAAGGTGTCTGTCGAGGAGCCATTGTGGCGAACCAGCACGGGGAAAAAATTCTCGTCTGGGCGCGGCAGACGATTCTAACCACAGGCGGAGCGGGGCAGATCTATCGAGAGTCCACTAATCCCCCCGTGGCCACGGCGGACGGGCATGCAATGGCCTATCGCGCGGGAGCCGAAATGCGGGACATGGAGTTCATGCAGTTCCATCCCACCGTCCTCTACATCGCCGGCGGCAGCCGAAGTTTGATCACGGAGGCGATCCGTGGCGAAGGAGGACGTTTAGTCGACAAGGATGGTGTTCGTTTCATGTCCGCCTATGATCCGCGACTGGAATTAGCCCCGCGTGACGTCGTAAGTCAGGCGATTGTCAGTCAGATGGAAAAGACGCGGCATCCGTGCGTCTATCTCGATGTCACGCATCTCGATGCAACCTTTGTCAAACAGAGGTTCCCTGGCATTGCCGCTGCTTGCCAGCAATTCGGCATCGACATCACGAAAGACCGCATTCCCGTTCGCCCTGGGGCCCACTACATGATTGGAGGTGTGAAGGTGGACCTCGTCGGCCGCACGAGCATCTCGCGACTCTGGGGAGCGGGAGAAGTCACCTCCACCGGGTTGCATGGCGCGAATCGGCTGGCGTCGAATAGTCTGCTAGAAGGTTTGGTCTATGGCGCCCATGCGGGCGAGGGTGCCTCCAGCGCCGCCCTTGAGCTGTTGGAGACTGAAGATTTGCACTCGGTTCCGCCGCTCGAAAATCCAGCTTCTGCCCCCAGCGCCGAACCGCTCGACCTCGTTGATATTCGCAACTCCCTCAAGGCGCTGATGTGGCGTGCCGCCGGCGTACGCCGGACCAAAAGTTTGCTCGAAGAAGCCTTAGCCACCGTTGATCAATGGCGTCGTTACGTTCTGGTTCGCCAGTTCGATGACACCGCCGGCTGGGAATTGCAAAATATGCTCGCGGTTTCGCGCATCATGATCGAAGCGGCCCTGGCCCGCGAGGAATCGCGCGGTGTGCACTTACGAACCGACTTCCCCAAAATGGACGACGCCCAGTGGAATCGCCACCTGTGGTTCGTGCGGGATGACGCAAGTGGCGTGGAACGCCGAGGAATTGCGTAGGTGAATGACTCACAAATTCATCATTGCTGCATTTCCCTAAACTAAAATACCTCGATTTTCATTTGACACATTGGTCGATAGACTTGTAAACTTAAGGATTGTCGAAACCGAGCGGAAGACTCATTCTGGCAAGGACTTAGAGCATGCAATTTGGATTTGACCGCGGGAAACTGACCATGATTACTGCGGGGATTTTCGTGGCGGTGCTGGCCAGCTTTGCCGCGGCTCAGGAAACGGGGATCGATCCCTCCACGCTGGCAGGTTTGGTCCAGGATGATTCCCAGGCCGTGGTTGCAGGTACCTGGACGAAATCGGTCCATACCAAGCCGTTCTTGGGGGAAGGGTATTTGTACGCTTCGGGGGGCGAAAAGCAGACGGTTTCGTTTTCTCTGGAGGTGAAGGAAGCCGGAATTTATCAGGTGCTGTTGTCGTATACGCCGGGACCGAACCGAACCGAGAAAGCCGCCGTGCTGGTGCATGCGGCGGATGGCGTGAAGACGGTCGTCGTGAACCAGATGAAGAAGCCGGAGGGGCCGTATTGCTTCCAGCCACTGGGAGAATTCAAGTTTGAGGCGGGCAAGGCGGTTGTGGTTGTCTCCGCAGAAGGAAACATGAAGGGAGTCGTCATTGCGGATGGCGTGCAACTCTTGTCGCCCGAACAGTTCAAGATTGCTCAGGCCGAAGCTCCCCAGAAGCCACCCAAACTGCTGCCGGCCTTGGCGAAAAACACGCCGCCCAAGACCCCGGTTCCCGCTAAGCCCAAAGAAGGAACAAAAAAGGAAGAACCGCCCCAGCAACAGCCGGTTCAATTCGTGCGGAAGACTCCGGCCAAACCGGTGGCCAAGCTCACGCCCTCCCAACTCGATGAACTCATGGAGCAGTATGTTGGCGGCATCCAGAACAGTCAGCCAATTTCGGACGAAGCATTTTTGCGACGCGTTACGCTCGATTTGATCGGCCGCCAGCCAAAGTTGCCGGAGATGGATGCGTTTCTGGCGGATGAACGGCTGGATAAGCGGGCGGAAGCCGTCGAGAAGTTGCTGGCCTCGCCGGAGTTCGGCGTCAACTGGGCCAACTATTGGAGCGACGTCATCAGCTATCGGACTCCGCAGCCGGAGTTGACGTTTCTGAACTATACGTCGTTCAAGCACTGGTTGGCGGAGCGGTTCAACAAAAACGCCGGCTGGGATGAAACGACGTATGCGATGTTGACGGCGGTCGGCAAAGTGGGAGACAACCCAGCGGCCACTTTCGTCGGCTTTCATCAGGGAGACAAATCTCGCCTAGCGGCCGAGACGACGCGGGTTTTTCTCAGCACGCAGATCGCCTGCGCGGAGTGCCATGACCATAAGTTTGTCGAGATGCCGCAGGAAACGTTTCACCACGTCGCCGCGTTTTTCGTTCGGGTAAACACCAAGCTGCCGTGGAACGACAGTGACGCGATCATCGTTTCCAGCAAGGCGGACGGCGAGCACAAGATGCCCGGCGGCAAAGGCGAAATGCAGCCGATTGCCTTCTCGGAGCGGAAGGTAGACCTGGGGAGGAGCGACGTGGACCGCCGGACCGAGCTAGCCGACTGGATTGTCGCCCCGGAGAATCCGTGGTTCGCCAAGGCGATGACGAACCGCATCTGGGGCCGCATGATGGGCCGCGGCTTCAGCGAGCCCGTCGACGAAATCGGCGAGCTGGGAGACCGGGTGCTGCCGGAAGTGCATGCGGCGGTCGCCGAGCATTTTGTTGCTGCGGGTTATGACATGAAGGACGTATTCCGGCTGGTTGCCAATAGCAAGTCCTATCAACGAGCGCTCCGTGACCCCGATAAATCCAACAAACTTGAACGAAAGCCCTTCGCCGTGATTTCCGCTGGGCGGCTGCGGGGTGACGAGGTTTTTGACTCGCTTGCCATCGGTATTGGCCTGCCGAATGTTACGCCGCCGGCAACTCCTGCCACCGATGCCGTCCGCTTTCCGCCGCCGCCGAAGAGTACGCGGGACTTGGTGAGCGATGCCTTTGGATTCGATCCGTCCAGCGATGCCAGCAATGTCTCTCGGACCATGCAGCAGGCCATGTTACTGATGAACAACGAGCAAATCCAGAAGCAAATCGACGCTTCCCCCGGCAGCGGAACGATGCTCGCGGGTTTAATCGCTGCTGAAGCCGATGATACTAAAGCAGTGACGCGGCTCTACGAAAACGTCCTCGCTCGCAAGCCGAATGGGGAGGAAATTGATCTGGCGAAGAAGCACCTCGCCAAGGTTGGCGAGCGGAAAGCGGCCTATGAGGACTTGCTCTGGAGTTTGGTGAACGGAGCGGAGTTTTTGTCGCGGAGATAACGGAAGAAGAAGAAAGAGTACTGAGTACTTAGTACTGAGCACTTGGTACTCTCGTTAGGTGGTTCCCATCATGCAACGCAATATCGTAAATCTCGACGTCGCCTCCACCGGCATCCGCTCTCGCCGCGGCTTTCTCGCGCAACTTGCGGCAGGCACCGCTGCAGGCGTGGCAACCCTCTCCTGGCGGGACATGCTCATCGCCAAGGCGGAAGAGGTCCGCAAATTGGGAAAAAGCATGATCCTGCTGTGGATGGATGGCGGGCCATCGCAGTTCGATACGTTCAATCCCAAGGTCGGTTCCCAGTTTCAGGGGCCGGCGAAGGCGATTCCGACGAATGTGCCGGGCGTCGAGTTTGCCGAGTACTGGCCGAAGACGGCGCAGGTGATGGATAAGATCGCTCTCATCCGGAGCATGAAGAGTGACGAGCGGGATCATTTCCGGGCGATCAAACTGGTCCGCACAGGCTATCCGATCAAGCCGACAATCAACTATCCGACGTGGGGAAGCGTCGTCGCCCGCGACCGCTGGGATCCCGGCTTTGACTTGCCAGCCTTCGTTCGAATCAACAAGCCGCGGATTACCACGCGAGACGTGAATTCCGGCGTCCTCGGCCCGCGTTATGCCGCCTTCAAAATCGACGAGCCGGGCAAATTACCGCCGGACGTGCATCCCACGGCTAGTGCCGAAGTCCTGCGCCGCCGCCTGGAGCTCGCCGCCCAGGTGGACGAGCAATTCGCCAAAGCCGGCAGCAAAAAAGCAGCTGCCGAGCAGCGGGAAATCTACGACCGGACCAGCCGTTTCGTTCTCAGTCCGCTCCTTTCGGCGTTTGAACTCGACAAGGAGCCGGAGAAACTGCGGGATGCCTATGGCCGCAATCCATTCGGGCAAGGCTGTCTCCTCGCGCGGCGCCTGGTCGAGACGGGGGTGAGCTTTGTCGAGGTCATCAGCACCGGCAGTATCAACGACCAGGGGTGGGATACGCACAAACGAGGATTCAAAGAGAATCCGTTATTGGCTGCCGAAACCGACAGCGGCTATGCGATGCTTCTCACCGATTTGGCCCAGCGGGGCATGCTCGAGAACACGCTGGTTGTGTGGATGGGAGAGTTTTGCCGCACTCCCAAATTCGATGCCGACGGCGGGCGGGATCATTACAGCGACGGCTGGCTCGCGGGCTTCTCAGGCGGCGGCGTAAAGATGGGGCAGGTGATTGGGGCGACCGACAAAGAGGGGGTCCACGTCACCGATCGCCCGGTCGGCGTGCAGGACTTGTTCGTCACGTTCTGCAAGGTGCTCGGCATGGATCCGCATAGCGAGTATCTGACCGATCAGAATCAGCCGCTCAAACTCGTGGAAGAGGGCGAACTCATCAAGGAATTGTTTTGACAAATCCAGCGCCACAACAATTTCCGTCTGGGAAGGACCAGCAGCGGCCGGTTTTGGCAAGAACCTCCGGCGGTCCCGGGAAAGGACCGATGGTCTGGCTGTGCACACGTCTCTTTTGCCTTCTTATGTTGGTGACCCAAGGCTTGGCAGTTGGCTTTTTTGTCGCGGTCATCATCGATCCGGTTTGGACCGACAAGTCGCTCCGCGGCCACCCCGATCAAATCGCCTTCGTTCGGGCCTTTTGCACCTTCTTCGTCGCCGTCTTTGGAGTACCGTTGCTCCCGATGATTCCCCTGCTCTTTATCCCTCGCGGTCGTTGGGGCTGGTATTTGGGGGCCGCGGCTTTGGGCTGCGGCATCTTCACCACCTGCGGCTGGCCACTGGCCATTCCGCTGATTGTCTTTTGGTTTCATCCCGAGGTGAAACAGTACAGCGGCTTGGGTGAGACAAGACGTTCCGTCTGAGATGATCGCTATTGCTGGTCACCTGGAGCGGCTTCGTCTTGTTCGGGGAATACAGCATCGCGAAACATTCGCCAGAACATCAGCATTCCCATCATGAGCATCAGGCACGCACCCACGAGCAGCGGAATCATTTTCCCAAGCAGAAAATAGGGAGAGGCAAAGTCCCATACCCGTTCCCAAAAGACAATGACACCCAGGGCCGCCAGGCACAGATAGGGGCCAAAAGCAATGTCCTTACGGCCCGTGAGAAGATACTGGGCAACGGCAATGAACAGGGCCGCGGCGGGGGAGAGGAAGAAAACCATCAGGGCCGTTTGCCAGCCCAGGAACGCGCCAATCATGGCCATCAAGGTGACGTCGCCAAAGCCCATTGCCTCCCGCTGCAGCGAAATGCGTCCGACGACTCGGACGGCCCAGACCAGCCCGCCGCCGAAGGCGAGGCCAATGAGCGAAGTGAGCAGCGATTCCCAGTGCGGACCGCCGATGCTCCAAACGATGACGGTCCCCGCGATGGGCAGTGCGGCGAGCAGCGCGTAGCGCGGCCAATAGAACTCCCGGCGGATGCTGGCGATGTAATAAGTGATTCCGCGAAAAATACCCTGCCGCAGCGTGGCCGTGGCGGGAACCAGCGAAAACGACCAGATTGCGATGATCGAACACCCGATGACGAGATACCGCCAGCCATCGAGCGTGGGGAGCCACGGATACGGAGAAGTGAGGAGCAGACTCTGAACGAACACCGGCGGGCCAAGGCCGGCTTGCGGCAGTTGTGAAGCGGGAAGAAAAGCGGCGAACAAGAGGCCGAGCAACGTGCCTGGAATCGTAATGCTATCGGGAATCGTTTGCTCGTCGAAGTCAATAAAGGTCGCCACGAGCATCAGCGCGATGAGGATCGCGTGAGCCAGAAATTGGGCATGCGTGTGGGCGGGCATTTTCGCCAACGTCGTGCTCGCCCAGGCAGGGACCAAGTGGCCGGTTGACTCCCACCCATAGAGGGCTGCCAGCCCCACGCCGCAAAAAAGTTCAAGTAACAGCGGGCGCATCCAAAAACCAGGGCCATGCAGGCCGGCTTCTCGCCGCAGGGTGAGCCAGCCGGCTACCGGGAGAAAGTCCTGCCAGCGACGCGGAGGAGCGTCTTCGTGCCGACGCGACCAGGGACTGATGGGGCGAGCGCCCCAAGCCAGGGCATAGATTCCCCAATTCACAATGGCGCCAACAGCCAAGCCAATGACAAACAGGCCTGCCAGTCGCAGTTCCAGCGGAATGGTGAGGAAAAGGTGGAGCAATGGATGAGCGACCAGTTTGCGGAGCGTGGAGAGTGACCGGAATTATTATAGGTCGGGAAGGCTCTTCTCGTAGAGGCCAAAGCGGCGTTTAACCCGTCAGGATTGCCCGCGCAGCCAGTCCGCAATTTGCTGGGCAAGTTCGGCGGGGGCGGAATGTTCGGCATCCACCGTCAGGTCCGCACAAGCGGCATAGACGGGAGATCGTACGGCCAAGAGCCGCTCTACTTCGGCCAATCCGCCGTCAGCGGTCAGATTGGGACGGCGGCCAGCGGTAGTGGAGTCGCCGGAAATGCGCCGATAGAGGACAGCGGGCGAAGCTTGCAGCCACACGACTCTGCCGCAGCGGCGAATGGCCTGGCGGCTTTCCTCCCGCAGGACGGCACCTCCGCCTAGAGCCACAACGTGGTCTTTGAGCATCGACAGATCGGCGATAACCGCCACTTCCAAGTCGCGAAACGATTGCTCCCCCGAGGTTTCAAAGATTTGCTTGATGGTCCTTCCGGCCCGCCGCTCTAGTTCGACATCCGCATCCAGCCACGGCCAGCCGAGTCGCGTGCTGAGTTCGGCCGCGACAGATGTCTTCCCACTGCCGCGATAGCCGATGAGGTAGAGGTTCATGCTTTCCCTCAGGCGGAGCCTGCCCTACATCTTGGCCGCACTAATGGCCCGGCGGACGACCTGTCGCATCATTTCCGAAGGAGCGTCTTTGCTGGTGAAGAGACGGAATTGGTGGGCGGCCTGGCCCACGAACATTTCCACGCCGGTTATCACCTCGCAGGCGTTTTCGCGAGCCTGCTTGATAAGCAAGGTCTGTTCCGGATTGTAGATGGTATCGAAGACCACCATGCCTGCCTTGAGATACATCTGGTCGAAGGGAGATTCATTCAGATTCGGGTGCATCCCAACCGGCGTGCAGTTCACGAGCAGATCCGGCTTGACGGTATGACGCAAGGACCATGCCGTGGAACGGACATGGAATCGGTTGGCAAGTTCATCCGCCCGCTCCGCAGTGCGGCTGGCGATCATGACATCGGCCCCTCGCCGTTGCAGCCCGAACACCATGGCTCTGGCCACTCCGCCGGCCCCCAGCACCAACGCCGACTTTCCTTTCAAGGACGAGCCTCCATCCTCGTTTCCGCCAAAAGCAGCGTCGATGCTGCTCATGGCGGCACGATAATCGGTGTTGTAGGCCCGCTTTTCACCGTCTACCCAAACCACCGTGTTGGCAGCACCAATCTGTTGGCTCGGTTCGTCGAACTTGTCCACATGGTGCAGAATCTCTTCCTTGTGGGGTATCGTCACCGAAAGCCCTTTGATGCCGAGCTCCTTGCAGTCGGCCAGGAACTGTGGCAATTCTTCCTGCGGTACTCGGAAGGGTATATAGGCCCGGTTCATCTTGAGCTGTCCGAACGCCGCATTGTGGATCAACGGGCTGAGGCTGTGAGATACGGGATCGGCAATCACGCCGAAAATCTCAGTTTCCTTGTTGATGCTGTCGTAACGGTAGATATCCTGCATCTGCTGGTAACTGAGTTGTCCGGGGGCCATCGCCCGCTCCGCGTGGAACGTGGCATAGGTAAAGGGTGCACCGAACTTGCCGGCTAGAAGACGCGAGGGAGTGCCGATTTCACCCATGCAGATCGCCACGGTGGGAATCGGGCTGTACCGCATCATCCGCAGAGCCTTGAGACAATCGTGCGGACTGTGGGCCATGGTGGCCACTTTCACCACGTCGGCATCAAGCGCGGCCATCTTGTGCTGCAAAGCCGGAAGATTCTCAGGGGTCTCTTGAAAGTTGTGGTAGCTGACGATCCGCTTCGTTTTTCCGAACCGTGGAATTGTGCCCGCGATATCTTCTTCCAAGTCCACATATTCGACGCCGCTGGCAATCGCCTGCCGCAGCAGCATCTGGCGATCCTCTTCGCTCTTTGCCCAACGACCGCCATCCTTCTGCCGCCGACAAGTCACCACAACCGGGCAAGGTCGGTCGACAATCAGCCGTTTGAGATTCGGCGGAGTCATCAAATAGTCTAGGCGCAGCTCCACGAGCTGCGCCCCATGCTCGGCGAGGTGCTTATGCTCGGCGATCATGTGACGATGGCGGCCGCGGCCTATGCTGACGCAAATCATTCGGGGCGAATCCAGGTGGCACGCCCACCGCTTTAGAAGGGCGTGGTTTCGAGTTTGGGAAGTCGATAAGCTCTAGATTGACCTACGACACGCGGTGAATCAAGGGCGCACGGGAAACGCCAGTCAAGCCAAATCCGCCAGTTCATTTCGGCTTTACCCAGCCGGTAAGGCTGGGGACTACTTCTGTAGTGTAGCTAATCGGCAAAACGGCGAGATTTATTTCGCCAGTTCCACGATTGGGAACTGGCCGCGAATACGACCCTCCGCGGGGTTCGATTCCATGCGCAGACCTTCGATATATTCTCTCAGGAACCGGATTGCGGCGTCTTCGTCGCTGGGCGACCGCATCATGGCGACGAGATGTTCGGAGGCGGCTGCGAGGTCTCCTGATTCGAAGAGAGCGAGGGCCTCTTCATATCCCCTCATACGGGCAATTTGTTCGGGGGAGAGAGGACCCCGAGGCACTTCATACAGGTCCACCGGCGCGGCCGCTCCGGAAAGCTGGGCCCGCAGACAGCGGCGGGCGATGACGGACGGGGGGAGCCGCCGCCGAGTTTGCTCCGTGATCAGTAGCGGCACGCCGAGCCGCTTGGTGGCACCTTCCACACGGCTGGCTAGATTTACCGTGGCCCCGCGAGGCCCGTATTTGATGCGCCGCTGGGTGCCGGCGTTACCCACGCGGGCTAAGCCCGTGTGGATCCCGATACCAAGCGCCAAATCCTGCCCGAGCGATTCCCGCCAGGCGGCGTTGATGGCGGGGAGCTCTTCCAGCATGGCGTGGGCGGCGCGGCAGGCGAGTTCCGCATGGTTGTATTGGTCGGTCGGTGCATTCCACATCGCGGCCAGGCCATCGCCGTAATAATCGATGATAACACCGTTGGCTAACATGATTGCTTCGGTCAGCCGGTTCATTACATCGCCGAGGAAGCGATAAGTTTCATGCGGGCCGAGCCGCTCGGAGATTTCGAAAAAGCCGCGAAGGTCGGAGAAGAGGACGGTGATTTCCCGCTCATGCCCATCCAGCAGTTCAGGATTCCGCTGCAGTTGGCTGGCCAGTTCGGGGGAAAATGCTTGCTCCAACAAAATGCGAGTTCGGGCCGCCTCTGCTTCCCGCCGCTGGCGTTCCAACCCAACCGTCATGGTCTCTGCAAGCAGTTGCGTCAGTTGAGCTTCAAGATGCCGGACCCCCACGCGCTGATTCTTCAAGCCGGGCGACCGCACACCATAGACGGCGGCAACAACTTCGTCCCGGTCATTGAATATGGGTGAAGCCACGACCGCTTCGGTGCTGGAATGCTCCTCGCCGCTCATCGCCTGGGAGTCGTGAAAAATGGTGCATTTGCGCTCGGCCATGATCTCCAAAATGCGCCGCTGAAAGTTGATGACGCTGCTGTCCGACGAGTTGAGGCGGCTGGCTACAATCTCCCAGCCGGTGACGGCGCGGAGCAGGATCAAGCCGCTCTCTAGTCCCACGGTATCAATGACGGCTTGAGCCGCGTCCCCAAAAAACTCCGCCGAGCCCGCAGCGGAATGTTGCATTTTTCCTAACGCCTCAAACCACCGGACAATCGTCTCTGGCGCGGGGGAGCGGCTGAAGAGGTCGAGGGAAAATGGGCAGGTTTCACCTGCGTGGCGTGAGTGAGGGATTGATTTGAGAAAAGGGTCAAGGGGTGCCGCGGCTTGGGGATCGTGCAGCGATATGACGCTTCCGGCGACGAACAGTTTCGACGGCAGTTCCAGAGAAATTTCCTCGCCGCGGCGAACGCGTCTGCCCCCTTTCATCGTGAGTGATCGACCCAGATTGAGGAGCGTAGCCTGGCCATGCTCCGAAATCACCAGTTGCAATTGGTCTTCCGGAAGGTCGGGGTCGCGTATCACCAAACGGGTGTTCGTTGCTCTCGCAGCGACCATGGCGGCTCCCGATACCAGTTCCCCGGAACCGATCATCCAAGTGCCAGGCGCAAGCGAAAACTGCTCATGCTGACGCTTGTTGTATAGGGCGATCTCAAGCATGGGGCGGGTGGTGCTAGCGGGGTGTCGAAGCTGTGAGTTATGCCGGTTTTAATGATGGTTGGGGCAACCGCGGATGATGTTGGGAGATTCCCCCCGGTAATGTAGCTTATGGCAGCAACCGTGCTCCGATTTCAATTTCATCCCATGGATATTCCCCTCTACTCCGGTCTGGCACTCGTGCTGATTGTCGCGCTGCAGCTGGCGGCAGGAACCATCGGAATGTTCCGTCGGCAGTGGCAGGATGAGGCCCTGTTTCGATTAAGGCGGAGGAAGCTGGAATTGGAGTTGGCCAGCGTTTCCAAAAGCAAGCACGCCGGTATCGCCACCTGGCAGGGCTGGCGGACATTTCGAGTGGCTCGGCTCGTGCGAGAAACTGCCGACACCATGAGCGTCTATTTTGAGCCGGAAGATGGCGGCGCTCTGCCGCGGTTTTTGCCAGGGCAATACGTCACGCTGTCGCTCCGCATGCCGGGGGAAATGCGCCCAGTGATCCGCTGCTATTCCCTCTCGCATGCCCCGGCCGACAGCTATTTCCGTTGCACGGTGAAAGAAGTTTCGCCCCCTGTCGACCGCCCTGAACTTCCGTTTGGCAAGGCCAGCCGGCACATCAATCGCCGCCTGGCGGCAGGAGAACTGGTCGATCTCAAATCGCCGCACGGCAATTTCACGCTCGATATGACGCGGAAAACGCCTGTGGTCCTGATCGGCGCGGGAATCGGAGTCACGCCGCTCTTGTCCATGCTGCAAGCCGTCACAACCGACGACGCATTGAAAAACAGCCGTCGGCAGGCCATCGCCTTCCTGCAATTCCGCAGCGGCGAGCATCATCCGCTCAAGGGGGAACTGGTCGCGCTCGCTCGGCAGCACAAAAACATTAAGATTGTCACGGTCTACTCGGCACCTGATTCTGGGGATGTCATCGGCCGGGACTTTGACCTGCGCGGTCGTTTGACGCCGGAGATCGTTCAAAAGTCATTGCGCGGCAGCGGCTACGATTTCTATATCTGCGGACCGGGCCCGTTCATGGAGTCGATGGTCACGGGGCTGGACCAATGGGGCATCGCGGCTGAGCATATTCACTACGAGGCCTTCGGTCCCGCCAGTGTTAAGCGAGCAAGCCGCCCCAAGGCCGGCGAGGGCTCCGCCAGCAACCTCGCAAGGCCCGCCGAAATTCCCATGGGCGCTCCGCAAAGTGGCCCGCAGCACTCCGTCCACTTTGAACTCTCCGGCGTCACGGCTGGTTGGACGGACCAGGTCGAGTCGCTGCTGGAACTAGCGGAAGCCCATCAAGTTCCCGTCGAATCCGGCTGCCGGGCAGGGAACTGCGGCACCTGCGCGATGTCGATAAAATCGGGAAAGGTGATCTATTCCACACCTCCCGGCGCTCCCCCACCTGCGGGCTACTGCCTTCCCTGCATCTGCATTCCCGCTGGACCGCTGGTTCTGGAGGCGTAATCGTCGCAATTTCCTGGCCTATGCTTCAATACGCGGCGCAATTTGCCCGCCGCGCGTTAGCCCAAGGCGCAAGCAAGGAAATTGTTCGCCGGTTTGCGACGACGATCCCCCTCGCTTGCGAGTCGGGCTAGTGAAGCCATTTCCAGGTACCACTACTTCCATCCGCCATGAATCTCGCCGCCCGCTGGATTGCCGCTCTCGTTTCCGCCGCCTTGGCCGCTTCGGCTGTTCGTGCTGAATTGCCGCAGGACCCGCATCGGTTGCCCCTGGACCCGAAGCAGGTACTGGGGCACGAAGCATGCGAGAAGTGCCATGCGAATGAAGTTGCGACCTGGAAGAAAACACCGCACAGCACCACCTTTCTGACTCTGCACCAGAAGAAAGAGGCCAACGACATCGCCAAGAAGCTTGGCCTCTCCTCCATCAAGCGGGGACAGGTCTGCATCGAATGTCATTACACGCCCCAAGCCAGCGAAGATTCCACGCACGCCAAGGCTATTTCCGGCGTCTCCTGCGAGTCGTGCCACGGTGCGGCCCAAAAGTGGGTCAAATCGCACAGCGACTACGGCAGTCCCACTGCCACTAAGGCCCAGGAGACCGAAGCCCACAAAGCGGAACGAATCAGCGGCAGCATCGCGGCTGGAATGCGGAACCCGCACAACTTGTACCTCGTCGCTCAGAGTTGCTTCCGCTGCCACACCGTGCCGAACGAGAAGCTGGTCAATGTCGGCAAGCACAAGGCGGGGACAGAAAACTTCGAACTTGTCGCCTGGTCACAAGGATTGGTGCGGCACAATTTCCTCGAAAGTAACGGCAAAGTGAATCGCCCACTCCCGGAGGAACGGCTGCGAGTGCTGTTTGTAGTCGGGCAAATCGCTGATCTCGAGTTCAGCCTCCGCGCTACGGCCGAAGCGACGGAAAAAGCCACCTACGGCTTTACCAGTGCCCAGCGGACCGACCGTGCCGCCAAACGGCTCATCGAACTGCAAACCAAAATCAACAACCCGATCGTCGCCGAGATTCTGGCAACTTACAAGGATGTCAAACTCAAGCTCAACAACCGCGAGCAGCTTCTCGGCTGCGCGGTAAAAATCGCCTCTCTCGGCGAGCAATTCGCGGACGAAGTCAACGGCAAAGACCTCGCCGCCGTCCAGCCGCTGCTGCCGACGGAAGAGAAGTACAAGAAGTAGCGCTTCAGCGAGCTGAAGAATTCCAAAATTCGAATGGCGAACTCCGAATGATGGATGAGAGGGCACTCTTCAATTCGCCATTCGCCCCTCGTGCCGCATCCCACCGAGTAGCTCTCGTACAGGTCAATTGAGGCCGCAGTCACGGCGTTATCAAAACTCACGATAACCCATCCGGCACTCGGTTCGACCTCGAAGAGAGTGTTCCAGTCAATGCGCCAGCCGGGAGGTATTCGCAAAAGTTGGAATGGAATCTCATCCAAGCTCGACCTCCAATTGGTAGCGGCCTAGACGAACCCGCCCCTCAACCAGTTTACGGTTGATTTGGACTGACGCACTGCATTCCGTCTGCTCCGCGACGAGGACTTAAGAAATCTACAAATAGCCGGTCAATATCTATCCATCGAGCCAGCTTTCCACGCGCAGTCCCGGGACTTGCTCGAAGTCGCGAAGATTGGCGGACAGGAGCAGAGCGTCATTGGCCAGCGCGAGGGAGGCGATTTTGAGATCTTGCGTTCCAATCCGAACGCGAGCGGCTCGCAATCGTTTGAACTCATCGGCGGCTGGTTCGTTTCAGCCGACAATATCCCATTCTCGCAAAAAGACAATGAGGTTTAGGTAGCGCAGGTATGGGACGATTTGCCTATGCACGTCGTTGCTTCGGCGAATGAGAGCGAGCCATCCGCGGAATTGCTCTTCGAGAGTCACGATTGGAAGGGCTATCGGTTCGCCACTCAATCGCAGACGATGCTTGAGCTAAGTTCCCTTTGTCAGGCGCGGGTCAGCCAGAACCGAAAGATGGTCGGAATCCAACAGAATCATTTTTGGGCTTCCGCGAGGGAGTCCGTCGATTGCGGGACTTTTGCCGGTCTTTTTCTCGCAGTTTCATGGCTTCTGCAAAGACGTCTTGCAGCCCTTCATCGCCCGTCAAGCTTTCGACGGCTCGTTGCCAACCCGGCTTGGCCCCCTGCACCTCAGCGCGCAGAGTGGAGACTTCATTTTCGAGTTTGGTCAGTCGTTGTTCTATTTCTTGGGTAGTCATTGGACTTATTCTCTAATTTCACGGTGCAAAGTGCAAAGACTCTCACCCCGGCCCTCTCCCAGGGGGAGAGGTCGCAAAAATCTTAAGCTTGCGAAATTGGCAGATACCTGTTCGGGGAGGTGAGCACCAGAATCGCTGCCGCGGTGCAGAAGGTGCGGCTAGTGATGCAGTGGTGGCCAGTCCAACTGCCGTCCTGGTTTTGAACGGCGATGATTTTGTCCCGCACGGTGGGGAACCAGCTCGCCCAGTCATTGCCACCTTTTTGCAGCATCGTTTCCGTAATGAGGTGGAAGGCCAAAAACTCTTCGCCACCAGCTTGGGAAAAGGCGGTGTTGTCCTTGCTGACAAACGCGGAGACGTCGGCAAAGGCCTTTTTAGCAATCGGCTCTTCGTCCATGCCCAAGGCATAGAGGACGCGGATGCCGGTGGCGTTCTTGTAGAGTGTGTGCATCCAGCTTCCCTGGTTCTGATTGAGCTGGCTCGACATGCTGGCGACCAGATGCTTGGCGGTCAGCTCCGGGGAGCCGCCGACCCGCATGCCGGCATAGTGAGCGGCCCGAAGGCAGACCCAGCCCATCACGGTTCCGAGCGTGGGGGCCCAGGATTGATTCCCCCAATGCCCATCCGGCGTTTGTGTCCCCACGATGGCGGTGATGACTTTTTTCAAGCCGTTGCGAACCGGCTCGGTATCCCACCCTTCGCCAATGACCTCCGCTAGAAACAGGGCGGCAAAGAAGCTGTGGGCGTGGCGGCCGATTTTGTTTTGAAGTTGCGTCCCTTGCTGCGAAGTGATGTCATCCTGAGGCATGGATTCCGTCGCCCGCAGGATGAACTTCACCAGTTTTTGCACCTCGCGGCTGCGGGGGCCTTCCACCGGCGTGTTCCCCTGCGCCATCAGGGCCAGGCCGACCATCGACGAGCAGCCGATGTCGGTGGGCTGACCGATATCGACGCCGCACCCGCCGTCGGCGTGCATGGTCTTCATGAGGAATTCATCCCCCTTCCGAACCGCTCGCTCGCTTTGCGGGGTGAACTCATTCCAGGCATCGTCCTTGCCCAACTTCTTGGGCGCAGTTCCATCTTGCGGCTCCTTCGGCGGTTCCGTCTTGGCATCCTGCCCCATCAGCCGGGCGGTAAAGCCGGGAAGTGCGAGCAGGCTGGAAGCGGCGAGTAGGGTGCGACGAGAAATGGACATAGGGCGTCCTTTGTCAGATAAGGTGGAGACGACTTTGATTATCGAGGGGGGAGGACACAGAGTCAACGGAAAGAGGGAAAAACTGTTACTATCCCGCCGAAAAATGGGCAACTAGTGTCAGCACCGCGCCAACTCCCAAGGGAACAAATACGGAAACCAAAATGCCCAGAATCAGCATCGGGAATCGCCCTGGAATGTCCCGGCCGATCTCGTTCATGAGGCGCATTCGCCGCTGAAAGGCAATGCTTGCAAAGGCTGGCGCGAAACCAAGAAGCCCCATTCCGTAATAGAACGTGTAGATTATCGCTGGCAGCGCAAGCACCACCAGGAGCATGAGCCAAAACGTAAGGCCTCCCGCCAAGATGCCCGTCAAAAATGGGGAAATGCGTTGAACGACCTTTCCGCCGACAAGCACCACGAGCAAGGCACCCGCGTGCAGAGCGACGAGCGGCCCTCCGAAGCGAAATTCTTTCACGTTGTTTTCCAGCATTGCTCGTGTCAGAAACACCACGCAGACCGCGGGCATGACCACTCCCCACACAAAATCAAAAATCTTGCATTGCCGAGCGACTTCCTTCGGCATTAACCGCGGCAGAGCCACCACCGTGAACAGAAACGCCAACAGGAAAGCGAAAAACGCTCCAACAAGTCCAAGATTCTGCAACAGGGCCACCGTGACTGCTGCTGCCGTGGTCACCAAGAACAATTCTTTCAGCGAGAATTGCAGATGCTGGGTGTCTTCGGCTCCGTACCTGGCCGTTACCGGGACATAAAGCGTGGGAAACCGCTCGGCCAAAGTTGGACGTGACCGACCGGAATGAATGTCGTCGTCAGTTTCATCTGGAAGTGGCATGGCTTGGTTTTTCCCACCCTCAGTATCTCCTTTTTTTACAGGAGAATGGGATAGGCCAAGTGGGCGACGGAATAAGTACAATTGATGCGAGATGAAGCCCAATTCAATAGCACCGTCGGCCGCAGGCCTGCCCCCGACTACCTCATGGTTCGGCTCGGGGTCTGGACTGGTTGCTTCGCGAGACCAACTTTTTGGGGAATTAGCCCTCCGCAGTGGACTGGTCGATGAGGCGACGCTGCGAAAAGCTCTTTCGCAACAAGAAACACAGCCGGGGCAGCCACTGGCGGAGATTCTTGTGCAAAGCGGTTCGCTTTCGGAGAAAGCGAGGCTGGGGCTGGAACTGCTCCTGGAGGAGCATCTTTCCAAACAGGGAAATAGTCGAGAGGCCAGCATTTCGTCGGTGGCCAGTTTTGCGACCGCGTCGTTCAATCCCGTGGCCATTCCGCCGGCAGGCGAAGGCACAACGAGCCATCAGCCGGCGAATGGTGAGGGCGGCCCTCACACGAGGTCGTTCGGTCATTATGAACTGATCCGCGAAATTGCCCGCGGTGGCATGGGAGTGGTTTATCAGGCCCGGCAGACCAGGCTCAATCGGCTGGTGGCGCTCAAGATGATTCGCTCGGGGGGCTTTGCAAGTCCCGAGGACGTGAAGCGGTTCTATGCCGAGGCGGAAGCAGCGGCCCGGCTTGACCATCCGGGGATCGTGCCGGTTTATGAAGTGGGGGAGATCGAGGGGCAGCATTTTTTCTCGATGGCGTTTGTGCAGGGCGAGAGCCTGAGCAACCGCGTGAAAGGGGAAGGGCCACTAGAACCCAAACTGGCGGCGGAGCTGCTGCGGATCGTCGCCGAGGCGGTGCAGTACGCCCACGACAAGGGAATCGTGCATCGGGACATTAAGCCCCACAACATTTTGCTGGACGAAAACCAGCAACCGAGGGTGGCGGACTTTGGTCTGGCGAAACAGGTGCAGGGAGCGAGCGAACTGACCACCACCGGGCAGATCATGGGAACCCCCAGCTACATGTCACCGGAACAAGCCGCCGGCAGCACCAGCGAAATCGGCCCGGCAGCGGATGTTTATTCGCTAGGGGCGACGCTCTACTGCCTGCTAACCGGACGGCCGCCGTTTCAAGCTTCATCGATGGCGGAAACCATCCGCCAAGTCCTCGACAATCCACCGGTGCCGCTCCGCACGCTCAATCCAGAAATTCCGGGCGACCTTGAAACGATTTGTCTCAAATGCCTGCGGAAGGAGCCAGGGAGTCGCTATGGGAGCGCGCAGGAGTTGGCGGACGACCTGTCGAGATTTCTCGACGGCGAGCCGATTTTGGCCCGGCCAGTGGGAGCACTGGAACGAGGTGTGAAATGGATGCAGCGGCGGCCCATCACCGCGGCGCTCGGGGGGGTCAGCGTTGTCGCTGCATTTGCCCTCGTGGGGGCGGGCATCAGCATTGCTTATCAAATGCGGTTGTCGAGTCTCAATAACTTTCTAGAAGTGAAGAATTCAGAACTGGATTTAGCGGAAAAGACGGCCGCGAAGGCTCGGGACGACGCCAACGTGCAACGGGACGCGGCCAACGACGCAAAGAAGCAGTTAGCCTTGCATCGCTACGCATCAGACATCGCCATTGCCGGGCGCGCCTGGCGGGAAGGGGACGTGGGCCGCATGTTGGGCCTGCTGGAGCGCCACATTCCTAAAAAGGGCGAAGAAGATTTGCGCGGCTTTGAATGGTACTACTTGTGGGGACAAGAGCGGCAAGATTTGTGGCGCGGCGAAGGGGGGATGGCGAGACTGAGCCCGAATGGAAAATTCCTGGCGATGGGTCCGCAAGAGGAAATTCGCCTGCTTGAACCTCGCACACGGAAAGTGATTCGCACAATTCCGGGAAGCTCGGCCTATGGCGGATTTGCGTTCAGCGGCGACAGTCGCCGCTTGATCGCTCCCGTGGGTGCCCGCCAGGCGGCGATTTGGGATGTTGAGACAGGTGAGGAGATCACCCGCCTGCAGGCCGACGATGTGCTGGTGGCGATTGTCGGACTAAGTGAGGACGGCCATTTGGCAGCAACTTGCGGCACAGGTGACGACCACTCGGTGCGACTATGGGACGTGGCCACGGGGAAGCAACTTCAGATCTGGTCCAAGCGGGGTGGTTACTATTCGCTGGGGGGATTTTCTCCCGACAGCAAACAATTTGCCTTTCTGGATGGTGGGGATATCAAGGTGCAAGACCTGAAGGAGGGCAAACTTGCATGGTCCCTGCCAGGCACGGGGAGTCGCATCACCGATTTGAATTACCACCCTTCCGGAGCGTGGCTGATGGCTGCCCACGATGATGACACCGTGGCGTTTTTTGAAGCCGCGAGCGGCCAGCCGATTTCTCCGCCAGTTTTGTCGAAGGGTCTTCGAGGGAATTCGCTCGCTGTTACGCCGGATGGAAACTACTTTCTGACAGGCGTTTCCAAGGACAACACCATCAGGTTATGGGATTGCACGACCGGAGCCGAACTTTCCAGCCGCAAGGGACACCTGCAGAAGCCGAGCCATGTTTCGCTGCACCCCGACGGAAAGCTGGCCTTATCTCAATCAGTCGATGGCGGTGCTCGGCTGTGGGATATGCGGGGAACGCAGGATGCGAGGAATCTGGCGGGGCCGTTTCAGGGAATTCGCGACGTGACGTTTTCTCCCGACCCCAAGTCGCCGATCCTTGCCTATCTGGAGGCGACACGGAAGCTCGTTGTTTTTGACGGCACCGAACATCGCGTTCTCACCGGACCGGAGAACCAAATCTATCGCTTCGCGTTCAGCCCCGATGGTAAGCAGATTGTGGCTGCACACTACAACGCCACCGCGGACATTTGGGATGTCGCCACCGGCAAGCGGCTGCATGGCCTGCAGGAGCCGGCTGGAAAGATTGTGGAGGTGGCCTTCAACCACGCAGGGACGATGGTGGCGACCGCAAGCATGGATAAGACCATTCGGGTCTGGGATGCCCAGACAGGCCTGCAACTTCACCAATTTCCCTATCCGATGACCAACAACGGAATGTTGAAGCTCTATTTTCAGCCGCGAACCGACGACCTGATTTCGGCCCAGAGCTTTGATGGTTATCAGATCTTTCGCTTGGGAGCAACTCCGCAAATCCAATCGTTTACGGGCAAGGTGATGACCTATGACTTGACGTTCAGCCCCGATGGGACGCGGGTCGTCACGTCCGGCGGAGGGGCCTTTGGTATCGTGGTCTATACGTTCCTCGAGTTTGAGCAGGTGCATCTCCTTCTGGGGCACTCTGACTCTGTAGGCAGCGTCCTTTTCAGCCCTGATGGACGTCGGCTGGCGACGATATCCGCCGACGAAACCATCAAGATTTGGGATATGGTCACCGGCCAGGAACTGCTGACACTTCCAGCGCCACCGCCAGGATACGACCTGACATGGAGCGCCGACGGCCGGCGAATAGCGACGGGTGGGCAAGGCAACACCATCCTGATTTGGGATAGCGGGCGAGGGTATGACGAGAAGAAGTAGGATGTTGACACGAGTCCCATCGTATTTTCTTCCGCGAACGGCGACAGTTTCTACTCTGCCGGCACGGTACGGAGCGATTTCCCCGGCTGTGTAGCGGTGAGATGAAGTGCGACCGGACCTGATTCCGGTGAGACCGCCGTATAGAACTGCTGCGGAGAGGCGACGCGCGCCTTGCCGACGTGGCTGACATAGTCGCCGGGGCGGAGGCCGGCTTTCCAGGCGGCGGAGTCTCGCTCGACGGCGATCACGGCGACGGAGCCCTCGGGGTCCAGATCGCGGCTCTGGTCGCGGAAGTTGGCGGCTGCGGTGGCGTATTCCACCTTCAGGCCGCGCCAGGGGCTATCCACCACTTCGGCAAACGGCGTCCGCGGCCCTTCCACTCGCTTCTTGGAAAGAACCACTTTGGCGACGTGCGTCTTCCCCGGCTGACTCGGCCCACTGCCGCGGAGGACCGTGAGATTGACGCTGGTACCGGCGGGCATGGCGCTCAGGCGGCGGATGAGTTCCAGATCGTCGGCAATCGGTTCGCCATCCACCTTGGTAATGATGTCTTCGGCCCGAATCCCCGCTTTGGCAGCCGGCGTGGCAGGAATGACATCCATGATGCGAGCACCCCGCTTCCCTTGCTGCCGCTGTTCCATGCTGAGGAGCGTGGGGGCAACGCCGAGAAAGCCGTATTCCGGCATACGGCCCACCTTGAGTTGCTCAAGGGCCTTTTTGAATTCCTCATCGATCGGAATCGCAAAGCCGCCCGCCTTCTCGTAGCCGACAAGCGCGGCCAAGGACGTGGTGAGGCCGACCATCTCACCCTTGAGGTTGATGAGTGCTCCACCGCTGGTGCCAAGTTCCAACTTGGCGTCGGTCTGAATCAGCGTGCCATAGTGGTGCAGCGTCTCGCGTCCTTCTGCCGGACGGGCGGCTTGTTTCGGAGCCGGAGCCAGCCGCGATAGATTCGAAACGATTCCCCATGTGGCGCTTGGCTCGCCGTCGCGGGCGATGGCGTATGGGTTGCCGAGCGAAATGACGATCTGCCCCTTCTTCAGTTCCTTGGCGTTCCCTAGCGGCATCGGCTTGAGGTCTTCGGCGTCGATTTTCAAAATCGCCACGTCCAGCCACGGGTCCGCCGCCCGCACGGTCGCTTTGTACGGCTTCTTCTGAATCCAGACGATGTAATCGCTGGCCTTGATATCCCCCAGCACATGATAGGCCGTGAGAATCAACCCTTTGGCATCCACTACCACTCCCGTCCCAAAACCATGCGGCACAAAGTCGGGCCGCAGCACATCCCCATCTCCCCGCAAATCAGGAAGGACCGGCGGTTCGTCCCCCAGTGGATCGCCAGCCAGCTCTTTGTCCCGATCCTTCCGCAGCCGGCTGATGGCGACGACGGACTTTTCCGTCTTGGCGATGGCATCGATCACCGTCGCCTCAATCGCCGCCGCGGCTTGGAGCGCGGAAGGCTCGGCGGGCTGGTCGGCTTGCGCGAGTCCCATTCGAGGCAATAGCAGAGTCATCGGCAGCAGAAGTGCAGCGATGGGTAGACCGCGGAGGGAGAGGAAGGTCGGCATCACTTTATCCTAGCAAATAGGACCGGTCCGCGGCAAATTCTTGCGAAATGGGATTCTTAGGCTCTTTCGCGTTAAACCGAGCCGGCGTTCCCGCACGACGCTCCGCGGCTCCGCCACCACGCCACCGCAAAGCCGCTGGACAGCACCAACACGGCCCAGAGTGCCTGCCAGGCCAGGTTGTGGGAGACATAGTCAATACTACTGAGCATCATGTAGCCGCTGGAAAGGCAGAAAATGGCCGGGAGGATCGGAAACAGCGGCAGCCGAAAGAGCTTGGGGCGCTCGGGTTCGCGGTCGCGGAGCACGATGAGGGCGAGACTGACCAGTACAAAAAAGCCCCAGAAAAACGGTCCCGTGAAGATAACCAGCGTTTTGAAGCCGTCCTTCCACAGCCCAAAACCAATAACCAGCACGATGGTGACCGCGGCTTGCACCACCAAGGCACGAATGGGAACGCCAAGCTGCTCGTTCCACTGGCCGAGCCAGCCGAAGAGCGGGTCGTTCTTTCCCAGGGCATAGCAGACCCGTGCGCCTGTAAAAATCATGCCGTTCATCGCGCCGAGGCAGGAGATGCAAATCAGCAGACTAATAGCCCGCGCCCCCGGGGAGCCAAAGCGGGCACTGAGCACGTCGGAGGCAACGGTCTGGGAAGAGAGAAACGCTGACAACCCCAAGCCGCGGGCGAAGGATATGTTGATCAGAACATAGATGCCGGTCACCGCCAGCGTCCCCAGCAGCAGAGCCCGGGTGATGTTCTTCGCCGGATTTTTCACCTCCGCCGCCACATAGGACATATCGCTCCAACCGCCATAGGCGAACATCACCAGAATGAGGGCCAGGCCGAGACTGCCGTCACCGGTGATCTTGGTGGCTGCCGCCGATTCGGCCGGCTGCAACGTGAGGGCCACGAGAATGATGAGGGCGAGCCCTGCCACCTTCAGCAGCGTCAGAATGTTCTGCGTCCACTTGCCGATTTGCAGGCCCAAGAGATTGGTAACCGTGAGCAGCGCGATCGCCCCCGACGCCAGCAGGACAGACACAACGGAAACCGTCGCTTTGGTCCCCTCGGCGGTGGCCCCCACGCCCGTCGACGACGTATCCGGCAGCAGCAGCTTCATGGCATAGGCTGCAAAGACGAAGGCAATTGCCCCAACGTTCCCCGGCCGAATGATCCAAAGCTCGCACCAGGCGAACGCGAAACCGAGCGTCTTGCCGAAGGCTCGCGAAATGAAGAAGTAGCTGCCGCCGGCATCGGGCCAGGCCGTGGCGAGTTCGGCGTAGCAGAGTGCGCCGATTAAAGCCAGGATTCCGCCGAGTCCCCAGACGCCAATGATGGCTAGTTGCGAAACGGTCGCCTGGCCTGCGGGGGACAGCGGCTCTTGCTGGCTGAATTCCAGCCACTTGGCCACCATATTCACAACCGCAGACGAGGCATTGTAGGCAATGTACGGCGAGCTCTCGTAAATCGACGCCCCGATGATGATCCCCACGATGATGCAGGTGCTATCCAGCAGCGAAAGCTGTTGGCGGGGTGCGGCGTCTTGCGGCTGTTCCTTCATCGCCCCACTATAGCGTTTGTCCGTTGGGTAGGCTTCCAGCCTGCCCGGTCAAGATTTCAGGGCAGGCTGGAAGCCTACCCCACGGAGTGAATCACCACCGTCTTCTTCTCCGTCATCTCCTCAATCGCATACTTTGGCCCTTCCTTGCCAAAGCCGCTTTCCTTGAGACCGCCGTAGGGGATGAGGTCGGCCCGCCAGGCGGGGCCCCAGTTGATGTGGAGGTTGCCGGCATCGACTTCGCGGGCGAATTTGAGGGCGGAATCGATGTTCTGCGTGAAAATACCCGCGGAAAGGCCATACCGGGAATGGTTGGCCAGCGCGATGGCTTCTTCGACGGTGGCTGCCTTCGAAACACCGACCGCGGGGCCGAAGAGCTCGTCCTGAAAGAGCTTCATCTGGGGAGTAACATCGGCGACGACGGTCGGGGCAAACAGAGTTCCCGTCCGTGAGCCGCCGGTGAGAACTCTCGCTCCCTGGGACTTGGCTTCCTGGACCCAGTTTTCCACGCGGGCAGCATCCTGCTCCCGAATCATCGGTCCCATCTTGGTTCCGTCGGCCAGGGGGTTGCCCGATTTGAGCTCGCCAACCTTCGCCTTCAAAACATCGGTCAAATCGCCATAGATTTTTCCGACGCCAATCACCCGCTGCGTAGAGATGCAGACCTGCCCCGCGTTTCCAAACCCGGTGGCCAGAACGGCATCGGCGACTTTGTTCAGATCGGCATCTTCCAGGATGATGAGCGGGCTATTGGAACCGAGTTCCATCGTCACTCGCTTGAGCCCCGCCATTCCGCAGATCTGCTTCCCCACTTCCACGCTGCCGGTGAAGCTGATTTTCCGTACCCGCTCATCAGTGCAGAGAAGCTTGCCAATCTCGCTGCCGGAACCGACCAGGCCACTGATCGCCAGCGGCGGCAGGCCGGATTCGAGCAGGATTTCGACCAGGCGGAGGGCGGACAGAGGCGTGTTGCTGGCGGGCTTAAGAATGACGGCATTGCCGCCGGCCAATGCTGGACCAACCTTGTGGCAGACAAGATTGAGCGGGAAATTGAACGGAGTGATGGCCACCACCACGCCGCACGGCACACGGAGCGTGAAGCCGATTTTGCCAGCGCCCCCAGGTGCTCCATCCAGCGGCAGAGTTTCGCCCCCTAGCCGTTTGGCCTCTTCCGCGGAAAGCTCCATCGTTACGGCTGCTCGGCCCGCCTCAAAAACACCTTCCGCCAGCGTCTTCCCTTCTTCCAAGCTAATGAGCCGCCCGAGTTCTTGTTGCTGGGCAAACATCATGTCGGCGGTTCGGCGGAGAATCTGAAACCGCTCATACCCCGGCAACTTCCGCATCACAGCCGCCCCTTCCACCGCGCCGGTCAGTGCCGATTCCACATCCTGCGGCGTGGCAATCGGCACGGTATCCACGAGCGAGCCATCGAAGGGGTGGC